>JAFGCA010000629.1 GCA_016932895.1 Sedimentisphaerales bacterium
CGGCGGGCCTTGGGGCAGAGCCGAATCTCCGGGTCCGTGTAGTAGGGGATCAGCGTGTAGATCCACGAGTAGCGCCCCGTGGCCCAGTCCTCGTCGATGCCCGGCATGAACTTGCCGTCGTGATCGCCCGTGTACATGTTCAGGCAGAGCGACCACTGCTTCAGACGGCTCTGACAGACGACCGCCTTGGCCTGCTCCTTGGCCCGGCTCAACGCCGGCATCAGGATCGCCATCAACAAGGCAATGATAGCGATCACCACCAGCAGCTCAATCAACGTGAAACCACCGCGCCTGTTCACGACGAATCTCCAACGAAGTCCACAATGGCAGCGTCCGCAAGCCGCCTCCACCATACTACCAGAGCACTTGCTCCATGATCAAGTGCCTGCGCGGTGCCGGGTTTTGCCCGGCGCTCGGTCGTTCCAGGACGTCCGGGCGGATTCCAGCGTGGCCGGGAGAATCTGGCCTGCGCGCCCTTGACGCCGGGGCGGGGGTGTGTTATGATAATTATGGAACGAAACATTGCGGAGTTCGCAGTGGCAGGCGAGCAAAAGCAAATCATGGCTGACGCAACGCACATCCCGGTCCCCCGGCGGCAGAGGCAGAAACCGCTTGGGACCTGCCGAGTGGAACGCCGGTCTCCTCCGGAAAGGGGCGGCCCGATCCTGACCGGTATTGGGCCCGAGAGGGGACCCCGTTGCGCGAAACAAACCCAATGAGCGGAGGTCCCAATACGGGCTAAGTGCCTTGAGAAAAGAAAGTTGCGGCGAAAAATGCAAATTCCGGGGCGCCGAAAACAAACCCAATGGCACGGGCCGACGGCCGGGGCGGGCACCTGTCTGCAACTTCCGGCAATGCTTGACGGACCGATTGTGCGAAACGAAGCCAATGGTGCATGGGCGGGAAGAGACCTAAGGTCTTATTGGGAAGGGGATTATGGCAATCGAAGGGCTTTTGGGACCGGGGAAAACGAACCCAATCAAAGCCAGTTGAACGGGAACGGGAACCCCGGAGACGCTGCGGTCGAGTTGCGTGGCGGTCTCCGGAGGGTCCGGGATACGGTCACAAGGGCAACGCTCTGGCGTGCAGGGGAAATGAAAAACCGAGCAGGCGGTCAAAGGGACGCTGCTTGCTCGGATCGTAGTCGATTGAAGGTGCCGGAAGGCGATGGATTAGCGTCGGGCGGCTCGTTGGGCCTTGCGCATGCGCCGGCGTTCTCTTTCGGAAGGCTTCTCGTAATAGGTCGTGCGCTTCATATCGCGGATCAAGCCTTCTTTTTCGCACAGCTTCTTGAATCGCCTGATCATCTGCTGGACGGATTCGCCGGAACGCATCTTGACTTTTAACACTAATTCTACTCCTTACATGGACTCTCAAGGCCAACGAGAAAACGTGCTGACACGTATGAATTCTTCGTCATAATGTGGAAAACGGTTAAGATAATGCTTTCTGGTCCGATTTTCAAGTCAAAAAAAGGGGCGAATCGCCTTTTTCCGGGAATTCTGTGCTGTCAGGGCCGTCGGGCGGGCGTATATGTCGTTGATGCGGGCCTCGCCTGCGGCGGCGTGCATCTTGAAAATGGGCCGAAAACGAGCTATAATGAACGCTGAATTTGGAGGTATGCTCTTCATTGGAGAAGTTTCGTCAGACTCTGAGAGTCAGGAAAGAACGAGCCGTTCTGGTGGCCGCGATCTTGTCGAGATCGGACGGGTGGGACGATTTGGCCGAGCTGACCGCCCTGGCCGAAAGCGCCGGGGCGATTGTCGTTGACCGATTTCAGCAAAAAATCCGCGCGATCAAGCCTTCCACGTACTTAGGCAAGGGCAAAGCGCTGCAGCTTGGCCAGCGGGTCAGGCGGCACAAGGCCGACGTGGTGATCTTCGATAACGACCTTTCGCCCGCCCAGATCCGCGAGCTGGAGAAGATCGTCGCAGTCAAAGTGCTGGATCGCAGCGAGTTGATCCTCGACATCTTCGCCACGCGGGCCAGGACCAAGCAGGCCAAGCTTCAGGTCGAACTGGCGCAGTTGGAGTACACGTATCCACGGTTGACGCGGATGTGGTCGCACTTAGACACTGTAGCCGGCGCGGGCGGCGGCACGTCGGCCGGCGCGGTCGGCGGGATCGGGACCCGCGGCCCGGGCGAGCAGCAGTTGGAAATCGACCGGCGGCTCGTCAAAAAGCGGATCAGCGAGCTCAAACGCGAGTTAGTCGGCATCGACCGGCGCAAGCTGCGCGAGATCAAGGGGCGGACGGGCTCGTTCAAAATCTGTCTGGTCGGTTACACCAACGCCGGCAAGAGTACGCTTCTCAACAGCCTCACCGATGCCGGGGTGTTCGTCGAGGACCGGCTCTTCGCGACCCTGGACACGCGCACGCGCAAGTGGACGCCTTCCAAGGGGGTCGAGGTCTTGCTCAGTGACACGGTCGGCTTCGTCGCGAATCTGCCGCATCAGCTCGTGGCCTCGTTCAAGGCGACGCTGGAGGAAGCGATCAACGCGGACCTGCTGGTGCATGTGATTGATGTATCCAACCCCGATGCCATGAGCCAGATCGAGTCGGCCAACAACGTTCTGTCGGAGATCGGCTGCAGTGACAGGCCGGTGCTGGAAGTGCTGAACAAGATCGACGCGATCAAGGATGTCAGCCTGCTCGAGACGCTCCAGACGCTTTATCCGGAGGCCGTGGCCGTCTCGGCGCGGAGCGGGCTGGGTCTGGACGAGCTCAGCGAGAAGGTCGCCGAAGAGTACCGGGGACGTGAGATTCTGCTGCGGGTCAGCTCGCGCCAGTCCAACGGCAAGGTGCAGAGCTACCTGCGGGCCCATGGCCGTATTCTCAACGAGCAGTACGCCGACAGCTCCGTCATCATCGACGTCCGGATGGGCCAGAAGCAACTGCCCGAACTCGAACGCCTCCGCCCCGACAAGCTCGAAATCGTACAGGGCTGAGGTCGTTTGACCGATGCTGGGCGTCGCCGCGGACGACGCAGCCGAGATAACCTGTTGCGAGGGAGATTGCCATGAACGATGCGATCTCATCACGTGGTCGGGGAGCCGTCTGGATTTGGCTTCTACTATTTGCCTGTCTGCTGCTCTTTGCTTTTTTCGTGCTTCCTGAAATCCATTCACCCCCGATTCGCGCACGCAACATAAAGCAGCGCGCTCAATTTCATTCTTGCGAGGCCGCGCTTGAGCTTCTTGCCAACGAGTTTGGGCACATTCCCCCGTCCGATGCCAATGACGAGACTGGTCTGCCTTACTGTGGGGCGATGAAGCTGACCGAGGCGCTGATGGGACGGGACTTACTCGGCTTTCATCCGCACTCGGTGTTCCGGCTCGACGGGACAGATCCCAACACCGGCAGACTCTTGTACGCAGCCGTGACGCTTGAAGGCAGAAGGGGACCGTTTCTGCCGTTGGAGTCTGCCCGTGCGCACCGGTTGGTCGATGTCTACGGCAAAGGCAAGACGGGGCCGTTTGCCGAGCACGTTCACGTTTTGTGTGATTGTTACGAACAGGAACGCCCGGGCGGGAAAAAGACGGGAATGCCCGTTCTGTATTATCGAGCCGATACCAAAGGGGCGGCGCACGATGTGAACGATCCGGACAATCCGGCCAACATCTACGACTACAGGGACAACCAGGCACTGATCGCGCTGGGCGTGCCGGGC
>JAFGCA010000630.1 GCA_016932895.1 Sedimentisphaerales bacterium
CAGCGAGATCATGCTGGTCACGGACGTGCAGGGCCAGACCTTCACGGTCACGCGGGCACAAGAAGGGACCAGCGCCACCAGCCATGACGCCGATGCCGCTGTGTTCCACGTCCTGACAGCCGGTGCTTTGGCCCAGCGGGACATCGAGCAGTTTGCCGTTGGCGCGATCGCTGACCGCGATGCCGCCGGGCAGGCGGGCAGGCTCTATCTCCCGACTGAGGGCTTTCTGGCCCGCGACAGTGCTCTCGAATGGGAGCGGATGCCCTATCATCGCTTCACGCCGCCCGTGATTGGCGACTTCTCCTGGGTCAACCAGGGGAGCGCCACGGTGACGGATCGCAAGGGGATGACGGTCCTGGAGACGCCCAGCGTGGCGTCGGGCGAGAATCTGCGAGTGTTGGTCAAGTCCGCACCGGCGACCCCTTACGACATTACCGTTGCCATGATGGCCTCCGGCCCGATTTACACCACGTCCTTGGTGACTCCGCAGTTTGGCTTCTGCTGCCGCGAGAGCAGTTCGGGCAAGCTGCTCACCTACGGGTTCGGTTTCAACAGCTACCCATTCCGGTTCCAGTACGCGCAAATGACAAGTCCCACGTCGCTTTCCGGCGGTGTCGTGGACGTGCCGGCAATGTCGCACTGGCCCCTCTGGTTGCGGTTCTCCGACGACGGCACCTACCGGCGTGTCTACGTCTCGGGGGATGGCGTTAAGTTCAACCTTGCGGTGGGTGAAGAATCCCGCGCGGCGTTCTTGACGGCCGATGAAGTCGGCGTGTTCGCCAACAGTTGGAAGAACACCTACGTGCCGCGCGTCATTTCGTTTCTGCACTGGGGAGAAGCATAATGGCCGAGCAATTCAAGAACCTTGCCAGCACGACGCTCGACGGCGCGATCGACGATGAAGTGACCACCATCACGGTGGCCAGCGCGATGGGCTTCACGGGCGGCGACTTTCGCATCCTCGTGGACAGCGAGATTATGAAGGTTACGGCCGTCAGCGGCTTGGACTTCACCGTCACGCGCGGCGCGGAGGGAACGAGCCCCAGTTCCCACGACAACGGGGCTGCCGTCAAGCACGTCTTGACGGCCGGCGCGCTGGACGCCCACGACCAGGACGATCTCGTGGTCCGCGACGCCTACGACAGCAAGCCGGCGGCGGGTGTGCCCGGCCGCCTCTTCCTGCCGACCGATGGCATCTTCATGGAGCGCGACAATGGCTCGGCCTGGGAGAAGTTCGGCCCGCTGTGGCCCATGACGCCCCCGCAAGCCTCGGACTTCCCGACCTGGGTGAACCAAGGCTCGGCGACCATCGCGGACAACAAGGGAGCGATCTGGTTGGAAACGCCGTGCATTAGCGGCACCAACGTCCGGGCGTGCGTGAAGCCTTACCCCAGCACGCCCTTCACGTTGGAGATGGCGCTGATTCCTTGCATGGCTCCCAATTCGGGCAACGTCGTTGCCGGGCTTTGCATCCGCGACAGCGTATCAGGCAAGCTGCAAATGTATGGCTTCTACGACCAGGAGGGCAAGGTCTCGGGCCGCAATTACAGCGGCCCCACGGCCTACGCCAGCGCCGTGACTGGTTGGCCGGGGAGTGGCTACTTGCACATGGGCGAGTCGAACCTGCTGTGGATCAAGTACGAAGACGACGACACAAACCGCAAGATTTCGATTTCGGCAGACGGCTGTTCGTGGTCGCAGATCGTCAACCTCGCTCGAACTGACTACCTCACCCCGACGCAGATCGGCGTTTTCATCTACGGCTATCAAAGCACTCCTGTCCAGAATCAGGGGGCGACCTTTCTGCACTGGAAGGAATACTAAATGGAAACCTTCGCCAATCAGGCCGTCTCCACCTTGTCGGCGGCCATCACCACGACGACCGCCACCAATTGCACGGTCATTGATGCCACGGCGTTCCCGGCCACCGGAGACTTTCGCATCAAGATCGACGGGGAGATTATCATTGTCACCGGGCGGGATGGCAACACGTTCACCATCACTCGTGGGGCCGAGGGAACCACGGCGGCCACGCACGCCAGCGGCGCGAGCGTCATTCACCTGTTGACCAAGGGCGGCCTGGAGGCACGGGTCGCCAATCGCTTCATCTCCGACATCTACGACAACAAGCCCGCCGCCGGGGTCAAGGGACGCTTGTTCCTGCCTACGGATGGCCTCTTCCTGGAATACGACGACGGATCGGCCTGGCACATGTACGGGCCGTATCGGCGACTCAAAGGCCCGCCCCAGACCGGCTGGTCGTGGGTCAACCAGGGCAATGCCACCATGAACTTCCTGGGCGGGGCGTTGGTCCTGGAAGACCCCGAGTGCGATGCCACCCTTCCACAGCTTCGCATCCTTGTACGGCCGATCCTGGAGGCAACGACCGTCACGATGGCGTTCACCTTCAACGGGATCGGGAGTGACGTGCCTTTCATGGGCCTTTGTCTCCGCCAGGAGGGCGGCACTTACGACGGCTACCTGTACGGCTACGGCGTACTTTCGGGTTCCGCGATGTGGCTGGCTCAGTGGCGTCGTTACAACTCGCCGACGTATATGTCGTCCAACGGCGACTGGGAGGATTATCTCTATCCCCAGCGGCTCATCTGGTGGCGATGCCAGTTGGCCGGCGACCGGAGGCAGATATGGTACTCAGCGGACGGTGTGAACTGGATTCTGGGGCTTGACGACTCCATAAGCTCGTATTTCACCCCCACCCAGTTCGGCATCTTCATCGACTCGACGAACAACGCGCAGCCCGTCTCCATGTCCCTGGTTCACTGGGAAGAGGGGTAGGCGATGGCCCAGACCGGCAAGCTCGGCACCGCTGATTCCCAACTGGCCAATCTGCAACTGGCGTTCACGACGGCCGATCCCGCGTTGCCCTCGGCCACGACGGAGAGCGGGCGGCTCGGCGGGCAGTTGGGAGACACGGTTCTCGCCCTCGGCGGGGTGATTGGCGCAAGCGTCATTCACCTTGCGGCCGAGAGCGTGCTTGTCGCTGCGCAGTCGGTGGACCTTGCGACGACGTTCGCGCCTCATGCGTCTCCGCTCTGGGCCTTGGGCGGTCAAGATTCACAATTGGGCGACACGGAACTGGCCTTCGCCGGTGCCGATGCCGCGCTGCCGACGATTACCACGCAGAGCGGCCGGCTTGGCGTGCAACTGGGCGATCTGGCCCCCGGCCTCGGCGGGCTGGTCGGCGCGGGCGTCATCCACCTGTCGGCC
>JAFGCA010000631.1 GCA_016932895.1 Sedimentisphaerales bacterium
AAGAAGTACATGGGCAATCAGCTCAACAACAAGGTCCTCGGCGTCATCGGTTTGGGTCGCATCGGCATGGCCGTGGTGAAGATGGCCCGCGGGTTCAACATGAAGATTCTGGGCTACGATCCGTTGGCGGCGCCCACCGACGCCGAGGCATTGGGCGTGGAGGTGACCGACGATCTCGACCGCATTTTCCGTGAAGCGGATTACATCTCGGTCCACGTGCCGCGAAACGAGCAGACGCTGAACATGATCGGCGCCGATCAGATCGCCCTGATGAAGCCGACGGTGCGGCTGGTCAACTGCGCCCGGGGCGGTATCGTCAACGAGGACGCCCTGTATGACGCGCTGGCGAACGATCGCATTGCCGGAGCGGCCCTCGACGTGTTTTCCCAGGAGCCGCCGGAGAACCGGCGCTTCGCCGAATTGGGCAATTGCCTGGTCACGCCCCATCTGGGAGCCAGCACCGAGGAGGCCCAGGTGGAAGTGGCCGTCGAGGCGGCTGAAATTCTGCTCTCTGCAATCAAGGGGGGCCCGCTGCGAAACGCGCTGAACGCGCCGGCGGCCGCCGGGGCCATGCCGCCGCTGGTCAGCCGCTACGCCGACCTGGCGCGTCGCGTCGGTGTGTTGCTCAGTACCATCGCCCCGGGCAACATCAAAGAGATCCAGGTCCAGTATCGCGGTTCGATCGCCGGCGTGGCCGTCGAGCCGGTCACGTTGAATTTCGCCGTCGGGCTGCTGCAAAAGCACTTCGATATGCCCCTGAATCTGGTGAACACGCCGGTTCTCGCGAAGGAGCGCGGCATCAGCATCGACGAGACGAAGAACACCGAGGCCAAGGACGTGGCCTCCAGCTTCGCCGCGACGGTGGTCACGAATAAGGTCACGAGAACGGTCAGAGGCTCGGTCTTCGGCGAGACGCTGCTGCGCATCATCGAGATCGACGGGTTCAACATCGAAATGACGCCCCAGGGAGCGGCGTTGGTGATTTTCAACGACGACAAGCCCGGCGTCATCGGCTCGGTGGGGTCCGTGTGCGGCAAGCACGGTATCAACATCTGTACGATGGGTGTCGGTCAGAAGTTAGAGGATCAGAAGGCCGTTCTGGCGGTTAGTCTGAACAAGGCGCCCGATGACGAGACCGTCCAGGAACTTAGTCAGCTCGATTTCATCAACGAGATGTACGTGTGCATGCTGGATTGACGGACAAGCCGCAGATCGTTCGGGCGTTTCCGGGGACGGCGGCATCGGGTCGTTTGGGAAGGTGAACGGCATGGGCCAGGATCTTATCATCAGCGTCAGTGGGATGCGGGGCGTCGTGGGGGAGAACCTCACGCCCGCCATCGCGGCCGAGTACGGTTGTGCCTTTGGTACTTTCCTCCGCGGCGACGCCGGGAGCGAGAAAGAGCGGCTCTCGGTTTGCATGGGGCGGGATTCCCGCGTGAGCGGGCCGATGCTCATGTCGGCCATGGCGGCCGGTTTGTGCGCCGCCGGCGTCAACGTCATTGATTTGGGGCTGGTTCCCACGCCGAGCGTCGGCGTGATGGTGCAGGAGTTGGGCTGCGACGGCGGTGTGATTATCACGGCCTCGCACAACCCGATTCCCTACAATGGGATCAAGCTGCTGCTTGGCAACGGCATGGCCCCGCCACCGGCCACCGCAGCAGCACTGAAGCGGTTGTACCTGGAGAAGCGCTTTGAGCTTGTCGATTCGCCCGCCTGCGGGAAGATCGTTCCCAACGCCGAGACGGACCGCATCCACATTGAGAAAGTCCTGGCGATTGTCGATGCACAGCAGATCGCGGGCCAGCGGTACAAAATCGTGCTGGATAGTGTGAACGGCGCCGGCGCAGGGATCACAAAAAAACTGCTGAGCCGACTTGGCTGCACCGTGACTGCTTTCAACGACGAGCCGACCGGGTTGTTTGCACACGAGCCCGAGCCCACGGCCGCGAATTTGACCGCACTGTGCGAGCGCGTCAAGAGCGAAGGCGCGGACCTGGGATTTGCCCAGGATCCCGACGCGGACCGCCTGGCGATTGTGGATGAGCAGGGGACGTACATCGGTGAAGAGTACACTCTTGCGTTGGCGGCCCGGCATGCGTTTGCCGGTCGCAGCGGCACGGCCGCGGCCAACCTGTCCACGTCGCGGATGATCGACGACGTGGCCGAACGGGCCGGCGGACGCGTCGTTCGCACGCCCGTCGGCGAGGCCAACGTCGCCCAGGCCATGCTCGAACATGGCTGTATCATTGGCGGCGAAGGCAACGGCGGGGTCATTGATTTGCGCGTCGGCCCGGTGCGCGACAGCCTGGTGGGAATCGCTCTGGTCCTGCAGTTGATGGCCCAGACGGGCAAGAGTATCGGACAACTGCGAGATGAGATCGGCGGGTACTACATGCAGAAAGACAAATTCTCCGCCGACGCCGACCAGGCCGAGCGGATTATGGAATTGGCGAAGACGAGGTTCGCAGAGGCAAAACTCGATACCGCCGACGGCTGCCGATTCGACTTGGAAGACGGGTGGATCCACTTGCGCACAAGTAATACGGAACCCGTCATGCGGATGATCATCGAGGCCCGAGACGAGTCCGTCGCACGGCGATATATTGACAGTGTTATGGAAATACGCACGTCGGTGCTGGAACACAACCGTGGCGGAAGGTAACAAAAACGACAGAGCCGCACGTCAGATCAGGTCCGTTACATACCTCGGCATCGTAGTAAACCTGTTTCTCTCGGCGATCAAGCTGGGTATCGGTGTGCTGGTCTCTTCATTGGCCCTGGTGGCCGACGGGATACACTCGCTGAGCGACCTGGGGACGGACGTGGCAGTGCTGCTCGGGGCGCATTTTGCCGCCAAGAAGCCCGACGCGACCCATCCCTACGGCCACGGTCGGATTGAGACTCTCTCCGCGGTCCTGATTGCCGGTGTGCTGATGACGGTCGGAGGGGCGATGGTCTACAAGGCCACCGTATCGATTGCCCACAACGAAACAAGCGTGCCTCACTGGGGTATTCTGGCCGCGGCCCTTGCATCGATCGTGGGAAAGGAAGCCTTGTACTGGATCACGCGCCAGGTGGCCGTGAAGTCGCACAGTACTGCACTTTATGCCAATGCCTGGCACCACCGCAGTGATGCGCTGAGCTCCGTGGCCGTGTTGGCGGGCTATTTCCTGCTGACGTTTGGCTTCGATCATGGGGACCAGTTGGCGGCCGTCGCCGTCGGCTTGATGGTCATGTTCGTGGGTGTCAAGATCATCGGCGATTGCCTGAAAGAGCTGACCGAGGGGGCCGTCGATCCGGACACCGTCGAGCACATCAAGGACGTCATCAATTCCAGCGCGGGGATTCGTCAGTGGCATCGGCTCCGAACGCGCACGGTGGGCCGTGAGGTCTTCCTGGACGTGCACATTCTCGTCGATCCGACACTTGACGTGGCGGCGGCCCACGAGATTTCAGAAAAACTCGAAAAAACGCTCGATGACGAGATTGTTCGCCCGGTACACATCACCGTGCACATTGAGCCCGACTTGCCTTCATTTCGAAAGTGAGGTTGTCATTGCCGCCGGGGCGGTTGCCGGCGATTTCGCCTCGGGCCCGGTTGCTGTGGGGACGGTATCTACAGGTCATTCGCCTGCGACGGAAACCCGGTAAATGTCGCAGTTTTACCCCTCTCGGCAAGAATAGAGTTGAACCGCCGGTCCGGATGGCATAGAATCATCCGCTTTTCGGAGGGATCGTGCAAAAGAAAGGACATAGAGTCACATGAGTTTGAAGAGTTTCTTCAATCCCCAGTCCGTGGCGATCGTCGGTGCGTCACGCCAAAAGGGGAAAGTGGGGTACGAGATCCTGATCAACATGCTCGGCGCCGGCTATGCAGGCAGGATTTTTCCCGTGAACCGGAAGGCCGACACGATCGAGGGCCTGAAATGCTACCCTGATCTGGAAGCGATTGGCGAGACGCCCGAGTTGGTGATCGTCATCATACCGGCCAAGTTCGTCCTGGACGTCATGGAGCAATGCGTCAAGATCGGGACGAAGGCGGTCATCATCATTACCGCCGGTTTCAAGGAGGTGGGCACCGAGGGCAAGAAACTGGAAGAGGAGGTGGTCCGCGTGGCCCGGCGGGGTCAGATTCGCGTCATCGGCCCGAACTGTCTCGGTGTCATCGTGACCGCGAGCAAGCTCAATGCCAGCTTTGGCGGCGACCTGCCTGCGGCCGGCAGTACCGGCTACCTCTCACAGTCCGGCGCGTTGCTGGCGGCGATCCTCGATACGGCCAAGGCCAGCGGCATCGGGTTCAGCAGTCTGTTCAGCATTGGCAACAAGGCGGATGTGGATGAACTGGATCTTGTTGAGGCCCTGGCGGCCGATCCCAACACGAAAGTTATCGCCGGATACTTGGAGAGCATTGGTGACGGGAATGCCTTCGTGCGTGCGGCCGAGCAGATCTCCCACAAAAAGCCGATTCTCCTGATGAAATCCGGCGGCACGGCGGCCGGAGCCAAAGCGGCTTCCTCACACACCGGCAGCCTGGCGGGCAGCGAAACGGCCTACGAATGCATGTTCGCCCGGGCCGGGATCATTCGTTGCGAATCGATCACGCAGCAGTTTGATTTTGCCCAGGCGTTTGCCAACCAGCCTCTGCCCAAGGGGTCCGGCGTGGCCATCCTCACCAACGCCGGTGGCGCCGGTATCATGGCCGCCGATGCCGTCGAGCGGTTGGGACTGACCTTCGCCAAGCCCTCCAAGGAGACCGTCGAGAGACTCGCTGCAAAGCTGCCGGCGGCCGCCAATTTCCTGAACCCCTTCGACGTCCTCGGGGACGCGTTGGCCGATCGCTACGAGTATGCCCTGGACGTGGTCCTGGACGACCCGAACGTAGACACCGTTCTCGTGCTGCTCACACCGCAGGCGATGACCGAAGCCGGTCCGACGGCCGAAGCGATTGTCAGAAAGGCACGCGAGAAGCCGGAGAAGCCGATCCTGGCCTGTTTCATGGGCGCCGAGAAAGTGGCGGACGGTGTCAAGGTCTTCCGCGAGGCCCACATTCCCCAATACGAATCACCCGAAAGCGCCGTCGCCACGATCAAGGCGATGGCCGACTACGTTCGCTGGCGGGCCCGGCCCGGACGCGTGGTCAAGCTGTTCCCGGTCAACCGGCGCAAGGTCGAGAGCATTATCGAGCGGCATCTGCGTCGCAATCTCATGGAGATTGGCGAAGCCGAGTCGAAGGAAATCCTGGAGGCGTATGGTTTTGCCACCCCGAAGGGCTCGATCGCCACGACCGCCGACCAGGCGGCTAACATCGCCCAGCAGCTCGGTTATCCGGTCGTGCTGAAGATCTGGTCGCCGGACATCCTGCACAAATCCGACGTTGGCGGCGTGAAGGTGGGCCTCAAGACCGACCAGGAAGTGAAAGACGCCTTCGATCTGATGATGTACCGCATTCCCAAGCAGAGGCCGGAAGCCGACATTCTCGGCGTGTTGGTCCAGGAAATGTGCGCCAGCGGACGCGAGGTCATCCTGGGCATGAACCGGGACCCGCAGTTCGGCCCCATGATGATGTTCGGCATGGGCGGCATCATGGTCGAAGTGCTCAAAGATGTGTCGTTCTACCTGGCGCCGCTGACGGGCCAGGAGGCCAAGCAGATGCTGATGAGCACGAAGACCTACCAGATCCTCAAGGGGGTGCGCGGCCAGGAAGGGGTGGACATTGAGGCGATCGCCGAGGGGCTCCAGCGACTGTCTCAGTTGGTCACCGAGTTTCCGCAGATCAAGGAAATGGACATCAACCCGTACGTTGTTAGTCGTCCCGGCACGACCGCCATCGCCGTGGATGCCAGAATTGGTTTAGAGAAGTAAAATGCCTGAATTCGATTGGAAGACCAAGTACAAGGACAAAGTCAAGACCGCTGCGGCGGCGATGAAACTCATCAAGTCGGGCCACAGCATTTTCATCGGCACGGGCTGCGGCCAACCCCAGCATCTGGTCAACGCGTTGGTCGAACATTCCGACCACATCTACGATGCGCACATCGTGCATTTGCTGACGATGGGAGAAGCGCCCTACGTGCACGAGAAGTTCCGCGAGAAGTTCAAGATGAACAGTTTTTTCATCGCGGAAAACGTGCGGGACGCTCTGGAGAAAGGGATCGGGGATTACACGCCGATCTTTTTGTCCGAGATTCCCAAGGAGTTTGAGACCGGTCGCATACCGATCGACGTGGCGCTGGTGTCCGTGGCGCCCCCGGACCCCAACGGGCTGTGCAGCCTGGGTGTTTCCGTGGACATCGTGCACTCGGCGGCCGCCAACGCGCGCTACGTCATTGCGCAGGTGAACGCCGATATGCCGCGGACGCACGGCAACAGCTTCCTTCACGTCAACACCATCGACGTGCTTGTTCCCTGCGATGAGCCGATCATCGAAATCCCGGTGGACGAGCCGGACGAGACGCTGCGCCGGATCGGGCAGAACGTCGCCCGCCTCGTCGAAGACGGCAGCACGATCGAGTGTGGCATCGGGAGTCTGCCCCAGGCGCTGGCCGAGTATCTGGTCTATAAGAAAGATCTCGGCGTGCACACCGAGATGTTCAGCGACTGGATCATCGACCTGATCGAATGCGGCGCCATCACGTGCAGCAAGAAGTCCATCAATCGCGGGAAGATCGTCGCCAGCTTCTGCATGGGCTCGAAGAAACTCTACGATTATATCGACAACAACCCCTTCTTCGAGTTCTACCCGACCGAGTACGTCAACGACGTGGGTATCATCGCCCAGCACGACAAGATGGTCGGGATCAACGTCGCGCTGGAGATCGATCTGACGGGGCAGGTATGTGCGGACTCCCTGGGGCACAAGTTCTATAGCGGTATCGGCGGGCAGGTGGATTTCATCCGCGGCTCGGCGCGCAGCCGGGGAGGCAAAGCCATCATCGCCATGCCCTCAACGGCCAAGAACGGGCAGGTTTCGCGCATCGTTCCGCATCTCACCGAAGGCGCCGGCGTCGTCACGACGCGCGGTGACGTGCACTACGTTGTGACGGAATACGGCGTCGCCTATCTGCATGGCAAGAGTATCCGGCAGAGGGTGCTCGATCTGATCAATATCGCGCATCCGAAGTTCCGCAAGGGCCTGATCCAGGCGGCGAAAGCGAAGAACTTCATCTACCAGGATCAGATTGAGCTGGCCTGGGATCAGGTCAATTATCCCGAGGATCTGGAGCACTACGCCACGCTGCGGGATGGGACGGAGATTTTCTTCCGGCCGATCAAGCCCGTGGATGAGCCGTCCCTGGCCGAGATGCTGTACTCTCTCAGCGAGCAGTCGGTGCGAACGCGCTACATGACGCGCACCGTGGCGTTTCCGCACAAGGACGTGCAGCAGCTCACCAATATCGACTACAAGAACGACCTGGCCATCGTTGGTGTGGTTCCGGGCGTGGCGGGCGAAGAGATCGTGGCGATCACCCAGTATTTTCTCGATCCCAAGACCCAGGCGGCCGAAGTGGCGTTTCTGGTTCAGGACGAGTGGCAGCAGAAGGGGATGGGCACGTTCCTTCTCGACTATATCACGCTGATCGCCAAGAAACGCGGCGTGAAACACTTTTACGCCAAGGTGTTACCGGACAACCGTCCGATGCTCGCGATCTTCCAGAATTCCGGGTACAAGGTCAATATCGAGTTTGACGGTGACGTGTACAACGTCTCGTACGACCTGACGAAAGAGGAGGGATAGGAATCACCTTGCCTGGTCGAAAAGCAGCATTCATACACTCCACGGAGATCGAGCGGTACAGGTATCCCCTGGATTGCCCCTTCAAGACCGAGCGTGCCGGTCAGGTCCGACGGACGCTGTACACGATGGGACTGCTCTCCGGCGCGGGCGTGTGCGAAGTGGCCCCGGTAGCGGCCGAGAGGACCACGCTGAAGAGGTTCCATACGGCCCGTTATCTGCAAGCGCTCAAGCGGTCGCAGGGCGGCAAGTGGGATGCCGAAGCGATGCGCATGGGAATTGGCGCCGCCGGCGACTGTCCGGTTTTTCCGGGGATGTATGACTATGCCGTTTTGGCCGCCGGGGCGACGCTGGTTGGCGCGAATCTGATTCTGTCGGGCCAGGCCGACGTGGCCTTCAACCCTTCGGGCGGATATCATCACGCCTTCGAGGAGAAGGCCGCGGGATTTTGTTACATCAATGACGTCGCCTTGGCGTGTATGGTGTTGGCCGAAGCCGGCAAGCGGGTCCTCTACCTGGACGTGGACGTTCATAACGGGGACGGCGTGGCGCACGCCTTCTACGGCCGCTCCGATGTCATGACCATCTCATTGCATGAAAACCCGAAAGTGTTGTTTCCCGGGACCGGTTTCGAGGACGAGATCGGCGAAGGCAAGGGCCGGGGCTACTGTGTCAATCTGCCGCTGCCTGTGGGGACGTTCGACAAGGCCTACATGTATGCGTTCGAGTCGGTCGTTTCGCCGCTGATCAAGGCGTACAATCCCGACGTGATCGTCTTCGAATTGGGCGCCGATACCCTGGCGGGCGACCCGCTGGCTCATCTGCACCTGACCAACAACACGTACGTCGAGATCATCAACCGCCTGCTGCGCGCCGGCAAGCCGATTCTGGCCACGGGCGGGGGCGGCTACCACGTGGAGAACACGGTTCGCGCCTGGGCGCTGGCCTGGACGGTTCTCTCCGGCCAGGATCAGGACGATGGCATGAGCGCCGCGATCGGGGGCGTCATGCTGGAAAGCACCGATTGGCAGGGCGGCCTGCGCGACCGGGCGCTGGCCGTCAGCGATCAGCAAAAGGAAACCGTCCTGCCCGCTTTGGAAGCGTCGATCGAGACGCTCAAGGCAAAGGTCTTCCCGATCCACGGGCTGTGATGGTTTTCCGACGCCAACAAAAATGGCCGAGCGGACGGCCGCTCGGCCACGAACACTGTGAGTGATGTCATTTCCTAACGTGTTTCATCCTACGCGGCGGTGGCAGCAACTGGCTTGAGCCTCGTTGCCACGCCGGAAGCGATGATACATCCGATGCCTGCCGGTATGAAGGCCCACATCCAGGCCTGTGCATCGCCCATCACACCGCCCAGGATCGGGCCGACGAGACCGCCGACGCCGTAGGCCATGAAGACCCACGGGTAGTTAACCCCGACGTTCTTGTTGCCGAAAAGGTCAGCCGTGGCGGCGGGGAACAGGGCGAAGTTGCCGCCGAAGTTGAAACCGATGACGGCCGCGCCGGCGTAGAGGCCGACCTCGGTGCCGCCGACAAAGAAAAAGGCGATCATCATGATGCCCTGGAGGAGGTTCATCAGGACAATCGAATTCTTCCGGCCCAGCTTATCCGAGGCGGCGCCCCAGACGATGCGGCCCAAACCGTTCAAGAGAGCGTAGAACAGGCCCATCGCGGTGCCGGTGACGACGCTGGCTTTGGCGTCGTCGAGGCCGGCTTTCGCCAGCGCGTCCATTCCGAACAGCTTGATGATGCCGATCACCATCAGGCCCGCCATGGCCCCGACGGTGAAGTTGGAGAACAGCACCCAGAACTGCGGGGTCCGGGCCATTTGCATCGGGGACAGATCGTGTCCGCCCTCGCTGCCCTTGCCGGTGGTCGGAGGTGTCCAGCCTGCGGGCAACCATCCCTCCGGAGGATTGACCATGAACAACGAACCCAGAATCACGAGAGCGGCAAACAACACGCCGTACAGCTTGAAAACCGCGCTGACACTCCAGCCGGCGCCAAACAGGCCGGCCCAGCCGGGCGTCAGGTCCACCGGCCCAAACTGAAAACCTTGCGTCAGCTTGACCCAGATCAGAGCTCCAAAACCGAATCCCGCGACCGCCAGGCCCATGATCAGCCCCTTCTTGTCCGGGAACCACTTCGCCAACGCCGCGATGGGGCACACGTAGCCGAGACCGATACCGGCGCCGCCGAGCAGGCCAACGCCAATGAGGATCCCGGCGAAGCTCGTCCCGGAGAACCCGGCGAGAAGATACCCCAGTCCGAGGACGATACCGCCGGCGATGGCCACCGTTCTCGGTCCGGCCTTCTTCTGCCACTTGCCCGCGACAAGAGCCATGACGACGGCGAACGTGACCAGGCCGAGAGAGAAGACGATCTGCGTCTGGGCCTTGGTGAAGTTGAACGGTTCGACGGTCAGTTTCTTGGTGAACGCCGACCAGGCGTAGATGGCGCCGAGGCAGAGCTGGATGAGGATGCCGCCGACGACGACGAGCCAGCGGTTCATGACTTTTCCCTCAGGCATAACAATCCCTTCCGATTAGAAGTGGGCCGGGTGCATACGACGGTATGCACCCGGCAATCCTTTTTTCTGTATGTGAGCGAATCAGCCTCGGCCTTTGATCAGGCTCTCGACTACGCTGGGATCGGCCAGGGTGGTAATGTCACCGAGGTTGTCCGTGCTCTTCTCGGCAATCTTGCGGAGGATACGCCGCATGATCTTGCCCGAGCGGGTCTTCGGCAGGGACGGGGCGAACTGGATGGCCTCCGGTGCGGCGATGGGGCCGATCTCCTTGCGGACGTGCATGACCAGCTCTTTCTTGAGCTCGTCGTTTTCTTCCACGCCGTCGCGAAGGGTAACGAACGCGTAGAGGGCCTGGCCCTTGACCTCATGCGGCATGGGGGTCACGGCGGCCTCGGCGACCTTCTCGTGACTGACCAGCGCGCTCTCGACCTCGGCGGTCCCGATGCGGTGGCCGGAAACGTTCACGACGTCGTCGATGCGGCCCATGAGCCAGTAGTCGCCGTCCTGGTCGATGCGGCAGCCGTCACCGGCGAAGTAGATGTCATTGTACATGGTGAAGTACGTGTCGACGAAGCGGTCGTGGTCGCCCCACATCGTGCGCATCATGCCCGGCCAGGGCCGGCGGATGCACAGCTTGCCGCCTTCGTTGGCGCCGCATTCCGATCCGTCGTCACGCAGGACGACCGGATCGACGCCGAAGAACGGACGGCCGGCACTGCCCGGCTTGAGGGTGTGGGCGCCCGGCATCGG
>JAFGCA010000632.1 GCA_016932895.1 Sedimentisphaerales bacterium
CGGGTCCGCTCCATTTCGTATTTCTCGCGAGCCACTTCCACCGCCAGTTTGCTCTGCCGGCCCGCCCGCGAATACTGGTTCTTCGCACGAATCAGCTCCAGCTCTCGCTGGCTGATCCCGAGCTGCAGCTCGGCTTTCTTCTGGCGGTGGTGGACGTCTTTGAGAAATCGAATCCTGTCTTCAGCCGCCTTGACGTGCAACTCGCTCTCCAGTAGCTCCACGCGGGCCTCTTTGAGCGCAAGCTCGCGTTCCGCACCGGCCTCGGCGGCTTGCTCCACATACGACGCCCGCGCCGCCGCCACGTCGAGCTTCTCTGTGGCCAGGACCATCTCGTTCTCCGCCTGCGCCAGCTCAAGCGGGTACTGGCCCTCCAGAAAGCCCTTCAGCGCCATCTCCGCCACGCCAAGGGCCTGCTCGGCAATCTGAAGCGTCTCGGCCAGCTCTTGCCGGCTCCCCTGCAACGCCTCCTCGGCGGCTTCCAGCTCGGCGCGGGCCTGGCTCACGCGCATCTCCTGCGCCAGTTCTTCCTCGGTCAGATCCGAGGCGTCCAGCTCGACCAGGAGATCGCCCTTTTTGACGATCGTATCTACCGGCGCCACGAACAGGACCGTCGCCGGCCGACTCACCCGGCTGCGCAGAACCTGCGACCGGGCGGATCGCAGGGTCGCTCGGGCCCGCAAGGGGCCCTCGCCGGGTCCAGCGGCCTCCAATGGCCCCAGGACAAAAAAAAAATGCTCCAGTCCACAGCAACAGCGCCGCCACGTGTTTTCGAGCTTTCATGATCGTTCTCCCAATGGCCTCTTCTCGTCCGTACACAGAGTCTGCCCCCGCAGAATAGACGGCGAGACCGGCGGGCCGTTACGCGGGTTTTTTGACAATTCTGGAGCCTGCCCCATCCAAACCCAATTTTGGCATTGACTGACGCGAAAACTCTGCATATCGTCAGAGCCAATGGGGTTGAAATACTAATCCAAGGAAGGGGTATGGCTATGAACAGACGCACTCCTCTGATCCTCCTGCTGGCAGCGATCCTCGGGGCTGCAATCGGCTGCTCGACCACGGTCATCGATCCGGGCACGCAGAACAGCGCAACCTACCGCTGGGGCAAGCTGACCACACAGGAGCCGGCCGACATCGCCACCGTCTATGCGGCGGCGGAGAAGGCGATGGGCGACCTCGGGCTCAGCATCATCCTGCAGACCACCGACGAGCTCGAGGCCAATCTCATCGTCCGCGACGCCCAGGACAAGAAGATCAAGGTCGAGCTTCTGGCGGTCACGAAGGACCGGACGAAGGTCGTCATCACGGTGGGCTCGGTCGAAAAGGCCAGACGCATCTACCAGACGATACACGACAATCTCCAGTAGATGCTCGATCCACACCGCGCACGAATCTCATCCTTCGCCGGCGGACGACGGAACGGCGCCGGTCGGTGCGCTCGGTGTACGCCCGGCTCGAACGGCGCGGCTCTTTCGTTGATCGCAGGGTGACGACGGCGTATATTGGAGGGCCGTTGTCAATCGCGTGAGAGAGTGCTTTCGCTCCGTGGATACGAACGTCGTCATCGCCAACGAAAATGCCAACTGGCGGACGTGCAAAGCAAAGGTCCGCGAGGCGCGGCAGTTGCTGCGCCGGCGCGGACTGCGTTTCGCCTCGCTCGTCAGCGAGCAGGCCGGCCACGCCCGGGAACTGGCGACGGCCGCCATGGAGCAGAAAGCCGAGACGATCGTCGTCATCGGCGGCGACGGCACGCTTAACGAAGTGGTCAACGGGATCTTCACGTCGGGCCGTCGTCACATCCCGCGCGTGGGCATCATCCCCACCGGCTCGTCGAACGATTTCTCCAAAAGCCTGGGCATTCCGCAGGACGTGCGTCAGGCGTGCGCGGCGGTGGTGCGGGGACGGGTCAGAAACGTGGACGTCGGCCGGGCCGGCCCGCACTACTTCTGCAGCGCGTCCTGCCTGGGGTACTTCTCCGACGTCGCGGCGGTCAGCCACAACATGACGGGCCTTCGCGGCTCGCTGCGCTACGTCGTGGCGGCGCTGACGGTCGTGCGGAAGATGAACGCGGGATGGAACATGGAAATCAGCGCCGACGGCCAAACGGTCCGAGGCGAGTATGCCGTCCTGCTCGTGGGCAACGCGCCCCGCTTCGGAGGGCTGACGATGCTGCCCGGTGCATCTCCGGATGACGGAATCCTGGACTGCCTGCTGATCGAGATGGCCGGGAAGCGCCAAGCCCTGCAACTGATCCCCCTGGTCTACCGGCAAGCGATGGAGCGTCACCCGAAAGTCACGCGGTTTCAGGCGAGCTCCTTATCGGTCCGTCTCGACCGCCCCTCGCGTGTGTGCAGCGACGGGGAGGTCCGCCCGGCCCTGGTGCGGACCATCGACTACGCCGTGCTGGAGCGAAAGCTGCCGGTCATCTGCTGACCCGGCGAGACAACAAGCGGAACTTCTGCAAAACTCTTCATCGTAACCACAAAACAGTCTTTCCCGATTTGGCCCTGCCCCGGTGCATTTCCTATATTTTGACTGGAGGTGCTTATGAAGATTTTGTGGCAGCACAACGACGGTGACTTGTACGCGATCGAGCACGACACGTTCGGCCATATCATCGGGGCGGCCGGCCCGCTCGACTGGGACGACCCGCACGACCCCAGCGAGTATCGCTGCGACGCAGAGAACGTGGACTGGGTCGAAAATGCGATCCGGCAGCACGCCCTGCACCGGGTCCAAGCCGCCGTTCTGCAGTAACCACTTCGACAGTCGCACTTCACGGGCCACCCGTCATTGGCAGTTTCCGAACGAAGCGCTGACCGCCCTCGGTCATCCGGGGAAAGGTCCGCCTTCCACGGCACTGAAACGTCCGGCCCGGCATAGCCATGCCGGAAGCACCGCCCGCTGCAACGACCCACAATCCCTCGCTAATTATCGAGCGCAGGTGTTGCTTTTTCCCGCATCGTCGCTATAACAAGCGGGGTAAAGACTGTCAAGAAGGGTCGGACTATGACGAAGAAAAAAGCGATTTCCATACGTATTGACGAAGACCATCTTCAAGCCCTGTACGGCCTGGCGGGCACCTTCGGCGTCACGCCGGAGCAGGTGATTCAGCAGGCACTTCCCGATATCGCCGAAACACGCCTCTTCTTCCAGTGCAAGGACTACCTCCCCGAGCTGCGCTGGGACGACTTGGCACGCGCCAGCCACGAGGCGATCCGCGAACATTTGCGGGCCATGTACACCGAGGGACTGGAGCAGCACCTGGCCCGGTTCGGGATTACCCTGGAGTCGTCCCCCCATGACGTCGAAACCGCCAAGAAGCGCGCCCTGGACGAGCTGCGCAGTGACAGGGACCACCCCCTCGCATACCAGCTTGCCAGAGCCGAAGCAGATTCCGTCTACCTCGGCTGTCTCTACGACGCCTGGAAGCGAGCCCGGGAGAGCGAACCGGGGTACACCATCGCCCAGGTCAATGTCGAGGCGTGCGCCCCCGGCGGACCGGCGCCGCACAAGGCCTGGGCGGTCCTGAAGGACGACAAGATCGTGTAACGTCCCCCTGTCCCGGCTCCGGGCGCCCCCCACGCAGGCCGGCGAGTCAAGTTACACGGCCCGGCACCAAGACCGCTCCCCTCACAGCTTCGGGATCAGGAACCGATTTTTTTTGCTTTTGTCGCTGTTTTTTGTTGATCCCTCGGCGGCAGAGGCTACAATGCAAGTCAGGAAGTCGGTAATTTCTCGCGATACCTGCAACGAGCAGTGAGGCCGTTACTGGATAGGCGAGAACTGTAGCACCATGTGGTCAGGGGCCCAGAAACCGAGCGATGGATTCAAGAGAGGAGGTTCGTGCCCATGAAAACGCGACATTTTCTGTTTGCGCTCGTGCTGTGCGCGCCGTTTTCCGCGCGGGGCGAGGAGTTTCGAGTCAACATTCGCACCGCCGGCTCGCAGGCCAATCCGGCCCTGGCGTTGACCGACACCGGTGACGTCATCGCCGTCTGGAGCAGCTACTACTCGAGTTCCGGGCGGTCCAACGAGATCATCGGCCGGCGCATGCCCCTCGGTGGCGCGCCCCTCGATTCCGAGGAGTTCCAGGTCAACGTCACTTGCGAAGGCAACCAGAGCGAGCCGGACGTCGCTGCCGACGGTCGCGGAGGATTCGTGGTGGTCTGGCAAGGTCCGGGACCCGATGAGGAGGACATTTTCCTGCGCCGGTTCGACCCGAACGGCCGCGCCCTCGGCGATGACTTGCTCGTCAACTCCTACACGCCGGGGCGACAGCTCTTTCCCCGCATCGCCGCCAACGATGCCGGTGCGTTTGTCGTCGTCTGGGAGAGTCGCGGCCCCGCCGACGAGGGGGGACGGTCTCTCGTGTGCGCGCGTTGTTTCGACCCCAACGCCGCTGCCGCAAGCGAGCCGTTCGTCGCGGACGAAGACAGCTACGACTGTCGATATCCCGACGTTGCCATAGACGACGAGGGGGGTTTCGTGGCAACCTGGGTGCAGGACCGGACCAGCAAGACC
>JAFGCA010000633.1 GCA_016932895.1 Sedimentisphaerales bacterium
CAACGGCCTGCTTGACGACCTCCGCATGTACAACTATGCCCTCACCGGCGCGGAAATCGCCCAGCTCTACTACGACGTCACCGGGATCGCCACCTGTGTGGAGGCCCCCGCGGCCGACCTCAGCGGCGATTGCTTCGTCGATCTCAAAGATTTTGCCGAATTCGTGGTAGACTGGCTCAACTGTGGCATCATTCCGGCGAGCGAGTGTCCATAATCGAATCCAGGAATCCAGCGCAGAGGGGCCAGATTGACGGTGGGATCTGGCCCCTCTATAACTCTGGCGATAAAAAGGCTGGCCCACGAGGCGACATCTGATTTCTTGGTCGAGAGTCTCTACGGCAATCTGACAGGGAAAGGAGCTTCCCATCGACCTCAACGCACTGGACATAACGCTGTTTGTCGGCTTCATCGCCGCCGTCGTCGCGCTGAGCATGTACAAGAGCCGAAAGGAAGAGACCGGCGAAGACTTCTTTCTGGCCGGCCGCGGGCTCACCTGGCCTCTCATTGGCTTCTCGCTCATCGCCGCCAACATCTCCACGGAGCAGTTTGTCGGCATGAACGGCCAGGCGGCCGGAAACGTCGGCCTCGCCGTCGCCAGCTACGACTGGATCGCCGCCATCAGCCTTGTCCTCGTCGCGATCTTCTTCCTGCCCTTTCTCCTGCGCGGCGGAATCTACACCATCCCCGAATACCTCGAACACCGATACAACACCGCCGCCCGGGGCATTATGTCGATATACATGATGATCATCCTCGTCGCCGTCACCATGGCGGCCGTTCTTTACTCCGGCGGCCTGACGCTCCGCACCATCTTCGGGCTCGATCTGCGCATCGGCGTCTGGCTCATCGGAGGCATCGCCGCACTCTACACCACCTGGGGCGGCCTCAAGGCCGTCGCCTGGGCCGATCTCATCCAGTGTTCCGCCCTCCTGCTCGGCGGCCTGTGCGTCACTATCGCCGGGCTCATGAAAGTCGGCGGTCTCGATGCATTCTACGACCAAAGCGCCGAACGCCTCCACATGGCCCTGCCGGCCAATCACCCGTCCCTGCCCTGGACGGCCCTGCTGTTCGGCATCTGGATACCGAACCTCTACTACTGGGGCTTCAACCAATACATCGTGCAGCGTTCCCTCGCAGCCAAAAGCCTCAAGCACGGCCAGCTCGGCGTCCTGCTCGCCGCCGGCCTCCAGGTCGTCCTGCCGCTGATCGTCGTCATCCCCGGCATTATCGCCATCCAGCTCTACGAGGGCCAGCTCGCCGATACGCCCGACGCAGCCTTTCCCCTGCTCATTCGCAATCTCATCCCCGGCGGACTCCGAGGCTTCATCCTCGCCGCCATCGCAGGCGCAGTCATCAGCTCCCTGGCCTCTATGCTCAACAGCGCCTCCACCATCTTCACGATCGATATCTTCAAACGCCATTGGAAGAAAGATGCTTCCCCGCATTCCATCGTCACCGTCGGCCGAATCATGACCCTTCTCTTCGTCGTCATCGGCTGCTCCATTGCTCCTGTCATCGACGATCCCAAATACCAGGGCGTCTTTTACTTCATCCAGGACTTCCAGGGCTACGTCACTCCCGGCATCCTCGCCTGCTTTATCTTCGGCTTCTTTGTCAAACGCACACCCGCCGCTGCCGCGATCACCGGCCTGCTTCTGAACGTCCCCGTGTACGGCATCTTGCACATATCTCCCGCCTTCCTCGATAAACTCGGCGTCCACGGAAAATGGCACTGGCTCGATCAACTGGCCGTCTCCTGCGGCAATATGGCCTTCCTCAACAAAATGGCTCTTACCTTCAGCGCTATCGCAGTCGTTATGGCCGCGATCACACTTGCTAAACCGCTCAAAGAACCCAAACAAATGCCCGTCAATCCCGACTTCGACATGAAACCTGCACCTTCCGTTGTTGCGATGGGCGCCACCATAGTGGCAGTGACCGTGCTGCTCTATGTCATCTTCTGGTGATATCGAGCCGCACCATGCGGGATGAGACTAAGGAAATACTCCCCTGGGATCACTCGCAACATGACCGACGAGAGAGGATAACTGAAATGGACACCACGAAACAACGAGCCCCGCAGCCGGAAAACAAGGCCGCCCAACCATTGTCCGCCATGGCGCAAGTGGCCAAGACTGCCCCCGGGCGCCCAGCCCTGACGACCAAGGACAACTATGATGCCGCCATGCACAGGATCGACGCCTGGTACGAAGGCGCCGTCATAGACCGCCCCCCCGTCCGATTTGCCGGCCACAACGCGCAGTACAACGTCCTGTCCTCCCAGGAATCCCTCTCCCCCCAGCAACGGAAGCAGGCCTGGTTCGATACCGAACAGGTTGTCTCACGATTCATCGAGTCCATCCGGCAGAGAAGGTTCTTGGCCGAGTCCTTCCCGATCTACTGGCCCAACCTCGGCCCCGACGTCTTTGCCGCTTTCTACGGCTGCGACCTGACCTTTGGCGAAGTCACCTCCTGGTCCCGCCCCGTCCTCAAGTCCTGGCAAGACCTCGACAACCTCCAGATCGATCTCAACAGCGAGTATTTTCGCAAGATCGAAGAGCTCACCCTCCACGCCCTGGAACGGTGCGACGGCCGCTTCCTCGTCGGCTACACCGACCTGCACCCCGGCATGGACTGTGTCCTGGCCTGGCGAGGCATGGAGCAGCTCTGCTACGATCTCATCGACGCCCCCGACGAAGTCCGCAGAGGCGTCCAGGCCGCAGGCAAGGATTTCCGCCTCGTCTTTGACCATTTCGATTTCCTGCTCAAAACACACGGCCAATCGTCCGTCTGCTGGATGGAAATCCCCTCCCTGGCCACATTCCACGTCCCCAGTTGCGATTTCGCCACCATGATGTCGCCAAAGCAGTTCGCTTCCCTGGCCCTGCCCGCGATTCAGGACGAGATCAAGCACACCACCCACAACGTATTCCATCTCGACGGAAAAGGGGTCGCCCGGCATGTCGACGCCATCCTCGACCTGCCCCGCATCCAGGCCATCCAATGGGCCCAGGGCATGGGCGAGGACCAACCCATCATGCAGTGGATCCCGCTTCTCAAGAGAATCCGCGCCGCCGGAAAGTCCGTCATCGTCGATCTCCAAAAACACGAACTCGAAGACTTCATCGCCGAAATGCCCCCGGAAGGTCTCTTCCTCTGGATCGCCGAAAACGACGAATCCCAACAACGAGAAATCATTAAACGCCTCGAAAATTGGTGAGAGCGCAGCCGTCTGTCGCGTCGCGAAGAGAAGAATCCTGCTGGGGGATCATGCTGAAAACGCCCTCACAGACTCCCGCTGCTACGCCCCGCCGCGTACCAGGAAAAGGATCATCGCAATGCCAGGTATCACTCGAAGGCAGTTCGCACGCGTCGCAGGATTGGGCGCCGCGGGAATGCTCCTCACCGGCTCCCGCGTCTTCAGCCAGCCCGTCACCGGCAAACCGCAGGAACGCCCAAACCTGCTCTACGTCTTCGCCGATCAACTCGGCCTCAACCACTGCGGCTACGCAGGCAACGCCAAGGCTCATACCCCCACCATCGACCGCCTCGCCAGCCAGGGCATCAGCTTCACCAACGCCGTCTCCACCATGCCCGTCTGCTGCGCGCACCGGGCGTCTCTTTTCACCGGAAAATATCCCACCACGACCGGCGTCGTGATCAACGAGCTTCGCATGAACCCCAACCACCGCTGCCTCGGCCACCTCCTCACCGAAAACGACTACCAGACCTGCTACATCGGAAAATGGCACCTCTGGGCCAGCGACGACGATCCTCGCGTTCCCACCCAGACCGATCATCTCAGCTCACAGAACAGCTTCACCCCGCCCGGAAAGCACCGCCTCGGGTTCGATGGCTACTGGGCCGCCTACAACTATCACCACGTCTACTACGACGCCTTCTACCACACCCAGACCCCCGAAAAAATCTCCTACGGCGAAGGCGCCTACGAACCCGACGCCCAAACCGATCTCATGATCGACTGGCTGCGACAGGCCGCCAAAACCCCCAAGCCCTTCGCCGCCATCCTCTCCTACGGCCCGCCCCACGCACCCTGGGCCCGCAACAACGTCCCCCCCGACTGGCTCGAAAAATTCGAAAACGTCTCCCTCCCCAATCCCCCCAACTACAAACCCGAAGACGACGAACCTTACACCGACGGCTGGGGACGCATCTCACAACAGCAGCGAGACCGCCTCGAACTCTCCCGACGCATCTACTACGCCATGACCGCCAGCGTCGACGCCTGCTTCGCTCGCCTCCTCCACGCCCTCGAAGAACTCGGCCTCGCCCAAAACACCATCGTCGTCTTCTCCTCCGACCATGGCGAAATGTTCGGCGCCCACGGCCGCCTCGCCAAAAACATCTTCTACGAAGAAGCCGCCCGCGTCCCCTTCCTCGTCCGCTGGCCAGGCCGCGCCCCCGCAGCCGCCACCAGCGACGTCTGCCTCGCCACTGTCGACATCATGCCCACCCTCCTGGGCCTCTTGGACCTGCCCATCCCCAAAGAAGTCGAGGGCATGGACCTCAGCGCCCACGTCACCGGCCGCGGCGGACCCGAACCCTCCGCCGCCTTCCTCCAGAACACCGGCGCCTGCGCCGCCTGGCAGGACGGCCACGAGTGGCGCGCCCTCCGCGACAAACGATTCACCTACGCACGCTATCGCGTCGACGGCTGCGAACTCCTCTTCGACAACAGAACCGACCCCTACCAGATGAACAACCTTATCCTCGACACACAACACGCCGACACCGCCAACCGCTTCCGCGCCATGATGACCGAAAAAATGGACCAACTCAACGACACCAACGAAACTTGCACCTGGTACCGCCAACACTGGACCGACGGAAACCGCGCAATCCTCCGCGGAGCAAAGGGATAACATGCAAGGACCAAAGCGCCTGACGACGATCCTTCTGACGCTGGCCCTCGCCGCCGGGACAGCATCGGCTGATAGGGTGCACCACTGGCGACTCGACGAAACCACCGGCGACACCGCCTGCAACAGCGCAGGCTTTCAGGACGGACAACTGCAAAACTCGCCCATCTGGCAACCCGCCCAAGGCCTTGACGGCGCCCTCCAATGCGACCAGGACGACGACGGGGTCGCCTTGGGAACCATTGATCTCAGCTCCAGCTTCACCATCATGGGTTGGTCCCGCCCCGTCCCCCAGTCCGCCCGCTGGGGCCGTTTCGTCAACTCCTCCCACATGACCGGCTGCTACCTCGGCTTCAAACCTGTCGATGACGACAACTACTGGCACCTCCTCGTCCAGCTCGCCGGCCCCATCGGTGGCAATATCACCGGGCCACTGGTGACCTACAACACCTGGCAACACGTCGCCGCCGTCTACAACCGCACCACCTTACAAGCCACGCTCTACGTGAATGGATCGGCCTACGGCCCCGTCACTGCTTCCCCGCCTTCCCAACCCATCGCCGCGACCTACCTCGGCAAAGACAAAACCGTCAGCCCCGCCATCCTCGGCCTCTACGACGACGTCGCCATCTTCGACTCCGCCCTCACCGCCGCACAAATCCAGGCCGTCTACGCCGAAGGTCTCACCGGCCACGCCATCAACTACTGGCAAGCCTCAAACCCCTCCCCCGCCGACAACGCCTCCGACGTACCCCTTGACGCCCCCCTCGCCTGGTCCGCCGGCGCCAACCCGCCCCAACCTATCACTGCCCACATCCTCTACTACGGCGCCGA
>JAFGCA010000634.1 GCA_016932895.1 Sedimentisphaerales bacterium
CACAACGTGATCATCCCGTTCACGCGGAACGTGGTCGGTTCCATGGACTATACGCCCGTGATGTTCGCCGACAACGTCTACGCCCATCTGACGACGTACGGCCATGAACTGGCCCTTCCGATTGTCTTCGAGTCCGGCTGGCTGCATTTTGCCGACCGCGTGCAGGCCTATCTCGATCTGCCCGAGGCCCCGCGGACGTTCTTGCGGGAGGTTCCCGTGGTTTGGGACGAGACGCGTTTTCTGGCCGGTGAGCCCGGGCAGTACATCGTGCTGGCGCGACGGGCCGGGGCGAGGTGGTACGTCGGCGGCATCAACGGGCAGAAGACACCGCGTGCCATCGACGTGTCTTTGTCTTTCTTGGAGAGAGGCTGTGCGATGACGCTGATCCAGGACGGATCGGCTGCCCGGACCTTCGACAGCAGCACGCGAAGGGTGCAGCCTCGGGAGGGTTTGAGCGTGCAGATGCAGCCTTACGGCGGATTCGTCGCGGTTCTCGCCCCGGCCCGGTAAGGGGTGATCGGTTGCCCCTTTGGTTGGCGGTCTCGGGCCCGTTCGGCGACCGTGCGAAGTGCGGATACCGCAGTGTTGGTCTCAGCGCGAAAGCGGTCTTCGTAAAATGGTGAAAGAAAGACGCGATCTTGCCGTGTCGCATGTTGGCGGTGTTTGTACAATGGCCGCGCCGGAGATGGAATCGACGGCGGTCCTGCAGTATGGGTGAAATGCAATCGGAAGACATTGGAGTGAACGCCATGACAGATTCCGGGAAGGTTTCGAGGAACTCTCGCCTGCGAGCGTTTGTTGTTTGTGTCGCTCTCTGTGCGGTCTCATGGGTTGTGGGGCCCGCCGGCGTGGTGCGAGCCGTCGTGCCGCGGTCGGAGGACGCCAAAGTGGCGGTCGCGCCGAAAGTACCGATCCGGGTCTATGCCTTCGATCTGAAGGACGTGCGGCTGCTGGACGGCCCGTTCAGGGACGCGATGCAGCGCGACGCCGAGTACCTGCTGAGGCTGGAGCCGGATCGCTTGCTGCACCGGTTTCGGCTGTATGCGGGGCTCGAACCGAAGGGGGATATCTACGGCGGCTGGGAACGCATGGGCATCTCGGGCCACTCGCTGGGCCATTACCTCTCCGCCTGCGCGATGATGTACGCCTCCACCGAAGACGCGCGGTTTCGCGAGCGGCTCGACTACGTGGTGGATGAGCTCAAGGTCTGTCAGGACGCCAACAGCGATGGCTACGTCGGCGGCGTCCAGGACGGCAAGCGCGTCTTCGCCGAGGTCAAGGCCGGAGACATTCGCTCCAAAGGTTTCGACCTCAACGGCATCTGGGTCCCCTGGTACACCGAGCACAAGCTCTTCGCGGGGCTTTTCGACGTGTACCGATACTGTGACAACGACAAGGCGCTGGCGGTCGCCCGCACGCTGGGCGACTGGGCGTGTGAGCTTACCGCTGATCTCAGCGAGGCGTTGTTCCAGGAGATGCTGGCCTGCGAGCACGGGGGCATGAACGAGTCGCTGGCCGAGCTGTACGCGATCACGGGTGACGAGAAGTACCTGGCGCTGTCCCGGCGGTTCCATCACAAGGCGGTGCTCGATCCGCTGGCCAGGGGCGAAGACTGCCTGCCCGGCCTGCACGGCAACACGCAGATTCCCA
Source organism: Sedimentisphaerales bacterium (assembly GCA_016932895.1). Next base: position 1,651 of record JAFGCA010000634.1, read on the forward strand.
AGATCATCGGCGTGGCCCGCCGTTTCGAGGTCACGGGAGATCCGACGGACGCCAGAATCGCCGAGTTCTTCTGGGATCGCGTCGTACATCATCACTCCTATGTCACGGGCGGACACGGGAACTTCGAGTATTTCGGCCCGCCCGACACGCTCAACGACCGCCTCACCTCCAACACGACCGAAAGCTGCAACACCTACAACATGCTCAAGCTCACCCGCCACCTGCTCACCTGGCACGGATTCCCCGAGTACGGCGACTACTACGAGCGGGCCCTCTACAATCACATCCTGGGCTCGCAGAACCCGGACGACGCCATGATGTGCTACTTCGTCCCGCTCAAGTCGGGTGAGTACAAGCGCTATTCGAATCCGTTCAACAACTTCTCCTGCTGTCACGGCACCGGCATGGAGAACCACGCCAAGTACGGCGACAGCATTTACTTCCACGACGACGACAGCCTCTACGTGAACCTCTTCATTCCGTCGCAGTTGCACTGGCGAGAGAAGGGGCTCGAGGTCCGGCAGGAAACGAGCTTCCCCGCCGATGAGAAGGTGACCCTGACGTTCACCTGCGCCGGCCCGGTGGAGCTGGCGGTGAAGGTTCGCTGCCCCGGCTGGGCGCCCGGACCGATCCGCATGAAGATCAACGGCAGCCCCGTCGCTTTCTCCGGCGTCCCGGGCAGCTACGCCGGGCCCGATCGAGCCTGGCGAAACGGGGACAAGCTGGAGATCGAGATTCCCATGGACCTGCGCCTGGAGGCGATGCCCGACAATCCCCGACGCGCCGCGATCTTCTACGGTCCCATTCTGCTGGCCGGCGATCTCGGTCCCGTCGAGCTGACGGCGGAGACGACGGACGTTTCTGGCGGTCCGCGCGTTCCCGTCCTGGTTACGGAAGACCGTTCGCCTCGCGAGTGGCTCCGTCGCGTGGCGGACAGGCCGTTGGCCTTCCGCACCGTCGACGTCGGTCGGCTCGATGACGTGAAGCTCATCCCGTTCTACGAGATGCATCACCGGCGTTACGGCGTGTACTGGGATTTCTTCACCGCCGAGCAGTGGGCGCGGCGGCAGGCCCAGTACCGTGCCGAACTCAAGAGGCGGCGCGAGCTCGAGGCCCGCACGATCGATGTTCTGCGCATCGGGGAGATGCAGCCCGAACGCGACCACAACGTCACGGGCGAGCACACCAGCGCCGGGGAGTTCAATGGCCGCAAGTACCGCCACGCCACCAACGGCGGCTGGTTCTCCTTCGATATGAAGGTCCTGCCCGACGAGCCGGTGGACCTGCTGTGCTCGTATTGGGGCAGCGACCGGCGCCGCCGCACCTTCGATATTCTCGTCGACGGCACGCGGATCGCTACGCAGTCGCTCAACGACAATCGACCGGGCGAGTTTTTCGATGTGACGTACCCGATCCCCGTCGAGCTGACGCGCGGCAAGGAGAAAGTGACGGTCAAACTCCAGGCCCATCCGGACCACTGGGCCGGCGGCCTGTTCGGCTGTCGGACCATGAAGCGGGAAAGCCAGTCCAGCAGAGCCAGTTCCAGCGCCGCACGCCAGGTGGTGGAGTTTCCCACCTGAAGGGAGAAGGCGGTGCCGGCGGCGGTGATGCAGCGCGTCTATGACGAGGTCAAGACGCCGCACAAATACGGTGTGATCTTGACCGGCGCCGACGGCCACAAGATCGATTGCCCCAGCGTGTTCCGCCACGGCGAAAAGTGGTACATGATGTACATCATCTTCGACGGCTCGGGCTACGAGACCGCCCTGGCCGAGAGCGCCGATCTGCTCCACTGGAAACCGCTGGGCAAGATACTGCCTTTTCGCGACGGGACCTGGGACGCCAAACAGGCCGGTGGCTACATCGCGCTGCAGGACTACACCTGGGCCGGCTCGTATCAGCTTGGGACCTGGGACGAGAAGTACTGGCTTTCGTACCTCGGCGGGGCGCTGGCCGGCTACGAGACCGACCCTCTGTCCATCGGCATGGCCTGGACCTCCGACCCGGCCCGGCCGCTCGAATGGAACCGCTTGGGCGAGCCGGTCCTGTCCCGGGACCAGCCCGACGTGCGCGCGTTCGAGTCGCTGACCCAATACAAGAGCAATATCATCCACGATGAAAACCAGACGCTCGGCTATCCCTTCGTCATGTTCTACAACGGCAAGCCGCGCGGCGGCCACGAACGTATCGGCATGGCGGTCTCGCGCGACATGAAGCACTGGCGGCGCTTCGGCGCCGAGCCCGTCATCGACAATGGCAGCGGCATCTCCGGCGACCCGCAGATCGTTCGTCTCGGCGACGTCTGGGTCATGTTCTATTTCGGCGCCTTCTGGAAGCCCAAGGCGTTCGATACGTTCGCCTGTTCCTACGACCTGGTGCATTGGACGAAGTGGACCGGCCCGCACCTGATCGAGCCCTCCGAGCCGTGGGACCAGACCTTCGCCCACAAGCCGTGGGTCGTCAAGCACGACGGCGTCGTCTACCACTTCTACTGCGCCGTCGGCGACCGGGGCCGCGTCATCGCCCTGGCCACCTCGACCCCTCTGGCAAACTGAAGCGCTCGCGAACCGGCTCCGGGATCTCGTGAGCTTCGCTGCCGCCGGCGGAGAAGGGCCGGAGTGTGCCGTCGCAAGGTCTCCCTTCTATTTCGCGTCAAGACGTGAAATTACGTAGTTTCCCTAATAGAGTCGCGGGGGCCCGATTCGGTAGAATCAACTTGGTGTCGCGACGATATCGCGATACGGACCCTCTTTGGCATGCCGAGAACGACCATAATGCACGGAGCATGTAGGATGGGCTTTAGCCCATGCTGCCAGACTCTCGGCTCCGGAGCGAGCGAGGCGGAATTGACCGTTCTGGACATTTTGACGCCGGACAACAGCGCGACATGCGGGGTCGTCATGGATTTCAATCCGCCCTACGACGGCCAGACGATCCCCCCGGTCGGGCCGCAAGACC
>JAFGCA010000635.1 GCA_016932895.1 Sedimentisphaerales bacterium
ATGGTAATACGCCGCAGGCCCACGTTCAATGTTTCCTTGCACGATCTTCCCGAAGCTCGCATCCCGGCCGGGCGGAAGGCGTGTGTGGTTTGGGGTTTCGGATTTGCCTTGGTGAGGGGCGGGGGGGTACAATGGGGTGACGATGCTGGCGGTGATGTCAGGAGCGATGGGGGCGTCGCTGGTTGGGGAGGTGGAGGCTTTGGTTGTTTGCGTTGGTTCGGGGTTTGGGATCTGGCCGCGGGACGCCGCGTGCAGGGAGTGGTTTCATGGAACATATACCGCAGCCGAAGGCGAGACTGATTGTGGACGTTATGGAGCACGGTACGGTTGTCGGTACCGACGAGCCGGCCGCGCTGGAGTTCGAGGATTGCGTCAATGCGGTGACCGGGCTGGTCGCGTGGTTGGCCGACACGTTTGCCGAGGTTAACGAAGCTCCGGCCGAGGAGATCGGCACCGCCATCCTCGTCGACGCCCTGCACCACTGGACCTTCGACGAAGAGATCGACGAAAGCGATTGCTACGAAGAGCCGGAAGGCCCTCCGTCAGAGCTGAATTGACGCCGCGCGAGCGGGCGGCTCAGGCGTAGGGGGTGCCGGCTTCGTCTACGTAGAGTTCGGAGCGGGCCTGGCTGATGACGTCGAGGGCGTCGGGCAGCTCGGTGAGGTCGGGGATCTTGAGCAGGCGGAAGCATTTTCGGCAGCGAAGGCGCCGGTCGGCGGCGCTGCCGTTGAGGTACCAGCGATAACCGCAACGGGGACATTTGGCGATGATGTGCATCCGATAACCTCGTCGTTCTCCTGTCACGTCGTGGTCTTCTAACTCTTTATAGTCGTCAAAGTTAGCGAAATATTGTGAGCCTTCTTTGGTTTTTCTCTGCCCGTCAGGCGAGAGCTGTCCTATAATCGTAAGGCCGCCAGGGCAGGGGCGGTCACGGGGAAACTGGAAAAAGTTTCCGGACCTGTGAAGGGGAGATTTTTGTTGCCGGAGCCCGCCGATTTTGCTACTATGGTGGCAACTGGGGGGCAGAACCGATGTCGAATTTGATTTGTTGCCAACCTGTTGACGTCTATGGCTTTACGGCCGGTGCGGCTCGTTTGGGCCGTCGTTTGCTGCCCGGTGCGGCCGAAGAGGCAGGTCCCATTCCCGTCGATGTCCACGTTCGCTCCTACGGAGAATCGCTGCCGCCGGCGCCGCGCGTGGTCGGTCCGGAGGCCGGTTACGGACGCCTGCCCGTCGGCTCAATCCTCGACTGCTACGTCTGACTCGCCGCAAGTTCCTTCCAGAGAAGAAGATACACGCATTTCGGTCACCGAGGAGATCCTCTGCTTCGACCATCGGAAAGCTCTGCTTGCTGCTGCCAGCCGGGGCGCCCGTCGTAATGTGGAAAGTGCGCACGGGACCTGAGGTTGTGAATTTGGGGAAACGTGGGTGGCTGTGTTGCGGGGGTGTATCCGGTTGGGGCAGAAAGAAATACGGGGCCCTTCTCGCCCTCCATGGCGGGCCCCGCGACTCGATCATAGGTTCATGTAAGAGCCTTATACACCGTACTTTAAGATGTTCATGGCAGCCGATCGGACGTTACTGGGGTCGGTCAATTCGCCGGAGAGCAGGAGCTTGCGAGCCTCCGTAACGGCGGCCGCATCGTCCTGCGGGATCTGTTTGGCCTTATCGATCAAGCCGGCGAAATCGACTTGGAGGGCGACATCCGGGTCATTCTGTGCACGCGTATTCGCAGGATCGCCCTGCGATAAAGGGGTTTGTCCCACAAGGTGCCCCGTCGGATTTGCGCTGATATTGTCAATCATTCTGCGATTCCTTCAGCATTGCACGTGTCTACTTCTGTTTTCGCACGGTTTGCGAAGAACTTTAGGCGCCGCCGGCGAAAAAGCCCCTGGCAGTGCTGGAAACGGGCATCATTTTTTTTCGCCGCACGAAAAGAGCATTATTTGTCCTCCCGGTCGACGGTCTGGGCCGTCTCATAGGCGGCGAACTTGATGAACTCCCGGGAGCTGATGACCACGAGATCCTCCCGCAAGGGGGCAAAGCCCGAACGCAATTCCTTCTTGAAGTAGGTTTCGACGCGTTTCTGGATGCTCTTGTCGGCGGCGTCCCAGATCTGCTCGAGGCCCCAGAGCAATTGCCCGTCGGTCAGGTCGAGAAGCTTGAGGCGTAATCCGAGCACGAGCTGGGGGTAGGGCCGGTATTCGGTGACCGTGCCGACAAGCAGGGCGTTGCAGCGGAGCGTATCCCGCATCGCCAGCAGGCGGCGCAGGGCCTGGAGCGAATCGATGTTCTCCTGGAGGGCCCGCCAGGCCGGGTCGTCGTGGTCGACCGTGGTCAAGCTGAAGACCTGTTTCTTCTGCAGGGCCAGAAACAACGCCTGGGTCACATCGGCCGAAACGTCGGGATAGCTCGATGTGTTGTCGAGCTCGACCAGTGCGACTCTGCCCAGCTTGTGCAGGTCTTTGTGCGGATTGATGTAATAGGAGCCGGCCATGGCGTGGTTTTCGGAGGCGTTCTGGCAGCCCCCGGCCGAGGTCAGGCACAGGGCCGCGATCAAACAGAGGTCGCAGAGGAACGCGCCGCTGTTGGCGCGACCCCGGCTGCCGCCGGCGTTGGGGCCTTGCGGAGCAATCTTACGGGACTTCATTGGGTTCACCTGTCGTCAGCGACGTTACCGGTTCGTTGGATTCCTGCCCGTCGTATTGTCCGGGGGCCAACGTGGTGGCGTGCCGGCGTCCCAGGTTGCCGGCTTCCGCCTCGCCCCCGAGGATTTCCAGGACTTTCAGCAGGGCTTCCAGCTCAGCTTTGGCTGCTTCTCGCATTTCGCTGCGAAAACCGAGGATATTGGTCTTCCAGTTGTTCAGCTCGGTGAGCATCTCGATGAGCAGATCGTTGGCTTCGTTGAGCTCTTTTTGCGTTTGGCTGAGCCGGGTCTCGAGCGTGCCGATCTGCTGTCTGAGGTTGTCGTTCTCGCTCGTGAGGCGCTGGTTTTCCTCGCGGAGGGCGACGGTCTGGTCGGACAGTCGGGCGTACTTCTCGGACAGCTCGATCGCGGATTCGACGGCCGTGCGCCCTTCCAGAGGGGTGTCCTGGAAGCGCGTGGCGTCGGAGGGTCCGGGATCGGCCAGCCGGCTCGTCTGGAGGGCGGCGCTTCGGGCTTCCGGGGCCGTGGTCTTACAGCCGCTGGCGGCCGAAATGAGCAGCGCCGCGGTCAACAGCGGCACAAGTCTTCGTCGGGTAAACATGGCATATCTCCATCGCTTCTGAAGGCCGTTGGCCTTCACGGGTAATTGCGAGCCCATCGTGCCTGGTTCGGGTGCAAATCTCATGGTTTTGTCGGGGCCTCCGGTGCAGCGGCGGCAACGGGCGCGGCGTATTCGCAACGCACCTGTGTGGTTCGACCGCAAGGGCAGGCGATTTCCAGGAGGGCATACTCGGGCGTGTTTTCCACAATGGCAACGCGCGCGGGCGCGGAAGGTCCCGCCGCACCGTCGGGCTTCGAGGCCGTCGCCGGGTCGATACGCAACTCCCGCGGTTCGACGAACTGCACCTGGTTCGCCCGTAAAACACGTCCCATCATCCTTGCCCTTTCATTTCGGGTCCTGTGCGGATCGATCCAGAATCGTTCACGCGCAGTAGTCAATCTCATGGTTCAGGCCGTCGTCGAGCTTCGGGCGATCTTCGGTCTCGTCCAGTTTTTCCGGGGGCTCTTTGTGACGCTTGGTTTGCCCGTCCTGACGGCGTCGGCGTTCCTGCCGTCGTTCGACGGGCTTGAGACCCTGGATATTCTGAAGGCTCTCTATCGGCTTAACGGTATTGAAATCATTATCCGCCATCTTTCCATTGCTCCAATTTCACAGAAAGAGTGAAAAGTGCGCTGGCATGCAGTTGGCTGACACGGGACTCCGTAATCTCGAGCACGTCGGCGATTTGTTTCATGGTTAAATGTTGGTGGTAGTACAGGACGATGATCTGCAGTTTTCGCGGATCCAATTCCTGCATGGCTTCCGTGAGCTTGTCGAGGAGTTCGCCTCTTTCGATCCGACTTCCCGGTGCGGCCGCATCGGGGGCTGCGAGAACGTCGCCCAAGGCCGGTCCGGACTCGGTGGCGGCGTCGAGCGAGGCAAAATGCTGGGCGCGGGCGTTTTCGTAGAGTTGCGGCACCTGCTTCACGGGGATGTCCAGGTGCCGGGCCAGCTCTTCGTCGGTAGGAGGGATGCCCGTTTCCTTCGTGATGCTGTGACTGATTTCCCGGGCGAGGCGCACCTGCCTGTTGACGCCGGACGGCAGCAGGGAGGCGCGACGCAGCTCGTCCAGGACGGCGCCCTTGATTCGGATGTAGGCGTACGTTTTGAACTCGGCCTGGTGCGAGGCGTCGAAATCGCGTGCGGCCTTGATCAGTCCGACGGTGCCGGCCGAGACCAGATCGTCGAGGGACAGAGGCGGCCGCAGATAGCTGACTGCCCGCCGGGCGATGTTCTGAACCATCGGCAGCAGATCGATGATTTC
>JAFGCA010000636.1 GCA_016932895.1 Sedimentisphaerales bacterium
CGACGCGGCGCCGCCGTCGGCGCCACCGACTTCATCTCCATCCTGCTCCGCTACGGGATCGGCGCCTGCCTCTACGTCAACGGCGCCGCCATGGTCGAACAGAAGCTCGGAACGGGAGAACTGGGCCACATGAGACTCAATCTGGATGGCCCTGCCTGTATCTGCGGGCAAAAAGGCTGCCTGGACGTCTACGCCTCGGGTCGAACCTGGCCAGGCCACGACGGCATGTCCCAGGACGATCTCATCCGCACCCTGGAAAGCCGCGCACGCTACATCAGCATCGCCCTGGCCAACCTGCTCAAGCTCGTTCATCCGCCGCTGATCATCATCAACGGCATGTACAATGACTACGAGCCGATCGTCAGGCCTGTGCTTGCCGAAATCCTCGAAGAGGAATTGAAGTGGCTCAAGCTGCCCGTGCCCCGGATCGTCTTCGGTGAACCCGTCGAACTCAAGACGAGCATCGGTGCTGCCATGCGGGCCGCCGACGCATTCCTCGAGAACCACCTGAGCAGGCAGGTCGTCGCCGTGTAGATCGGGCTGTCGACCGACGCGGGGAACGTGGTCGGGAAAACATAATGGAAAAGGTTGGCGTACTCTGCCTGCGAACTCGGAACTACGAAAGAATTCCTTGCGTGCAACGAAGAAAAGGATGAAAGGATGACGGCTGGGAACCTATGGACGGCATCTGGGTGTTTATCGCGGTGGGACTCATATTCTCAGTCGCTGCATTGGTGCACGGCGTCTGTGGGTTCGGATTCAGCCTCCTGGCGATCAGCGCTCTGTCATTCGTGCTCAAGAACCCGAAAATCATCATTCCGCTTGACCTGATTGCCGCTACCTTCAACTGCATCTACCTGGCCTGGATCATGAGAAAGCACATCCTATTCAAAGAAGTGGCGCCGCTGACCGCTGTGGCCCTGGTCTGCATCCCGCTGGGCGCCCTGTATCTCAGGCATCTCGATGCCTCCCTGATTATGCGCTCTTTGGGTGTCGTCATAATCCTCCTCGCGACGCTGTCGTTGATGAAGTCCGTTCACATGAAACTGTTCTCGTCACGCTGTTATCGATACATCGCAGGCGTCGCCGGCGGACTCCTCGGCGGTGCGTTCAACATTCCCGGCCCCCCGTTGGTGTTGTACGCCTACCATTGCCACTGGCCGACCGTGAACGCAAAGGCCAACCTCCAGTTCATGTTCTCCGTCCTGACCGCCGCCACCTATATCAGCTTCGCCGTAGCGGGGCTGTTCACTATGAAAATCGTCGCCTGGGGACTGGTGTATGCCCCGCTGGTGTTTGCGTTTACGTTCGCAGGTTCGTGGCTCACTCACCGTGTTGCCGCAGCCTCCCTCGCCAGGATGATCAACGTCCTGCTGATGGCGATGGGCGCTGCAATGGTGATCAAGGGATAGTCGCGATGCCGACTGCTGACCCCGCGCCAAAAACCCGCTGTACGACCACGAAAACAAGGGGATCGACGCGTTGAATAAAGCTTGGCATGTATCGTGACGTCAGGCCGCCTGGCCCGGTGAAAAGGGCCTCCACACGACCCGAACAGGAAATCGGACTTCGTTTCGAAAAAGGGAAAGATCAATGGACAACCCAAGCGTCATACCGACTCTGATCAGCAAAGCAAGAGCTGCCCAGAAACAGATCGAAAACTACACCCAGCAGCAGATCGATGAGCTCTGCCTCGCTGTCGGCTGGCAGGTGTACAAGGATGACAACATTGCCGCCTGCGCCAAAATCGCCGTCGAAGAGACCGGCATGGGCGTCTACGAAGACAAACTCAAGAAACACAAGGTCAAGGTCCTGGGCGTCTGCAAGGACATCACAGGCGCCAAGAGCGTCGGCCTCATCGAACGCGACGAAGCCCGCGGCCTCTCCAAGTACGCCAAGCCCGTCGGCGTCATCGGCGCCCTGTGCCCAGTCACCAACCCCACCGCCACGCCCGCCAGCAACGCCGTCACCATCCTCAAAGGCCGAAACGCCGTCATCTTCGCCCCCCACCCCCGCGCAAAGGAATCCTGCAAGGTCGTCTGCAACTTCATGCGGCAGGGCCTGGCCAAGGTCGGCGCCCCCCAGGACCTCATCCAATGGATCGAGGAACCCTCCGTCCCCCTGAGCCAGGAACTCATGGCCCACGTCGACCTCGTCGTCGCCACCGGAGGCGGCGCCATGGTCAAATCCGCCTATTCCAGCGGCACTCCCGCCTATGGCGTCGGCGCCGGTAACCCCGTCATCATCGTCGCCGAAGACGCGGATATCGAAGACGCCGCCGAAAAAATCTTCATCTCCAAAACCTTCGATAACGCCACGAGCTGCTCCTCCGACAACTCCATCGTCATTCATTCCAGCGTCTTCGACAAAATGGTCGAAGCCTTCAAAAAACGCAAGGGCTACCTCTGCTCCGACGACGAAAAGAAAACCCTCCACGATTACGTCTGGGTCCCCAGCAAAAAAACCGGCAAGCTCGGCCTCAATCCCGACATCATCGCCGTCTCCGCCAAACGCATCGCCGACGGCGCAGGCCTCAAAATCCCCAACGACGTCACCATGCTCATCGTCATCGACGATCAGCCGGGCCAAAACAAGTGGAGCGGCGAAAAACTCTCCCCCGTCATGACCCTCTGGAAATACGACACCTTCGACGAAGCCATGGCCATCACCAGGAAGATCCACGAATTCGCCGGCATGGGCCATAGCTGCGGCATCCACACCTTCCACCGCGAATACATCGACCAGCTAGGCCTCGCTATGAAGGTCAGCCGCATCATGGTCCGCCAGGCACACGCCCCTTCCTGCGGCGGAAACTTCCACAACGCCATGCCCTCCACCGTCACCCTCGGCTGCGGAACCTGGGGCGGAAACATCACCACCGAAAACATCGCCTGGAAACACTTCATCAACGTCACCTGGGTCTCCGAGCCTTTCGCTCCGCAAAAACCCACCGAGCAGGAAATCTGGGGCCAGGTCTGGTCCGCATACGGCAAGTAGGAAGGCAACAACACCATGAAACTCTTTGAACACCAGGCCAAGAAAATGTTCCGCGAGGCCGGAATCCCCGTCCCCGACGGAAAAGTCATCACTGCCGAGGACTCCATCGGCCCCACGCTCGACGACGTGGTCATGCCCTGCGTCCTCAAAGCCCAGGTCCTCCAGGGCGGCCGCGGAAAGGCCGGACTCATCCAGTTCGCCCAGTCTCACGACGAAGCCGAAAAAAAACTCAAGGACCTCTTCGCCAAACCCAACGTACGAAAAATCCTCGCCGAACCCAAACTCGAAATCGAAAAGGAACTCTACCTCTCCATCTGCGTTGATCCCGTCGCCGCCCAGGCTCTCATCATGGCCTGCGCCACCGGCGGCGTCGATATCGAAACCATCGCCGCCCAACGCCCCGAAACCATGATCCGGCGCCACGTGCCCCTCGACCGCGAGCTCATGCCATACCTCGCCCGCGAAATCCTCTTCGAGCTTGACGTTCGCGGCGATGCCTTCAAACAGGGCTTTGGCCTTCTGACGAAACTCTACGAGTTTTTCCGAAAACACGATGCAGAGCTTGTTGAGATCAACCCCCTCGTCCTCACCCGCGCGGGCCAGCTCGTCGCTGCTGACGGCAAGATCATCTTCGATGACAACGCCGTCTTCCGCCAGAAGAGCATCGAGCTCCAACGCGAGCACTTCGACAGCGACCTCGAATTCGAAGCCGCCCGGAAAGGCATCCCCTTCCTGCTCTTCGACGGCGACATCGGCCTCATGTGCGCCGGCGCAGGCCTGACCAACACCGTCTACGACCTCATCAACTACTACGGCGGCTCCGTCTCCAACTACCTCGAATTCGGCGGCCCCAACTACCGCCGAGCACCCGAAGCCATGGAGCTCACCCTCAAAAGCAACCCCAAGGTCATCCTCGTCGTCACCTTCGGCACCATCGCCCGCGCCGACGTCATGGCCCAGGGCATCGCCGAAGCCATCGAAAAACTCAAACCCACCGTCCCCATCGTGACCGCCATCCGAGGCACCGGCGAGGAAGAAGCCTCCCGCATCCTCCGCGACCTGGGCCTCGAACCCCTGGCGGATACCGAACAGGCCGTTCAACGCGCCATCGAGCTTTGCCGCGGAGGTGACCAATGAGCGTCTTCATCGACAAAAACACCCGCGTCCTCGTCCAGGGCATCACCGGAAGCGAAGGGAGCTTCTGGACCAAGCACATGGTAGAAATGGGCGCCCAGGTCGTCGCCGGCGTTACCCCCGGAAAAGGAGGCCAACAGGTCGAAGGCGTCCCCGTTTTCAACACCGTCCGCGAAGCCGTCCGACAGACCCAGCCCGACGCCGCCCTCCAGTTCATCCCCCCACGCTTCGCCAAGGACGCCGTCTTCGAGGCCCTCGCCAACGGCCTCAAAAAAATCGTCGTCACCGCCGAGGGCATCCCCGTCCACGACGCCATGGCCATGCGACGCGAAGCCCTCCTCCTCCACGCCATGGTCATCGGCGGCAATACCACCGGCGTAATTACCCCTGGACAAGCCATGATGGGTTTTATACCCTATTGGATCGAACGGGTGTATAGGCCGGGGCGCATCGGGGTGATGACCCGCAGTGGCTCGCTCACAAACGAAGTCACCGCCATGATCGTCAGTGCAGGATTTGGGATCTCCTCCCTGATCGGGATCGGGGGCGATTCGGTGCCCATGACCCGCTTCGCAGAGGTCCTGCCCCTGTTTGAGCAGGACGACGACACCGACGCCGTCGCCATCATCGGCGAGCTCGGCGGTTCCATGGAGGAAGAAGTCGCTCACGCCATCGGCCAGGGCCTCTTCACCAAACCCCTGGTCGCCTTCATCGCCGGCCGAACCGCCCCCGAAGGCAAAAAGATGGGCCACGCCGGCGCCATCACCGCCGGAAACAAAGGAACCGTCGCCGCAAAAGTCGAAGCACTCGAAGCCGTCGGTGCCCGCGTCGCCGACCGACCCAGCAACATCGGACACATACTCCGCGAAGCAGTAAAGGCCCTCTGACATGACCGACAACACGACATCCTGCCCAACTCTCAACACCAGGGAACCCGCGCCCTCCGTCCCGCCTGCCCCGCCCTCGAAAGGGCCCGGCAACAACGCGACCGCTCGA
>JAFGCA010000637.1 GCA_016932895.1 Sedimentisphaerales bacterium
AAGAGCGTGCCGCCGTCGGCCAGCTTGAAGCGTCCCAGACGGTCCGATTTGGCGTCTGTGAACGCGCCGGCCACGTGGCCGAACAGCTCGCTCTCGAAAACGGTCTCAGGGATGCTGGCGGTGTTGACGGTGACCACGCTCTTGTCGGCCCGCGCGGAGGTGCCGTGCAGGGCCTGCGCGACGACGCCCTTGCCGGCGCCGTTTTCTCCGGTGATCAGAACGTTGGCGTCGGACGGTCCGACCCGGGCGATCTTCTCCAGCACCGGGCGCATCGCGGCCGATTCGGCGATCAGGGTATGACGGCTTTCGGCCCTGAGCAGAACGTTCTCCTGTTCGAGCTGTCTGCTCTTGCGCAGGGCCCGACCGAGGTCGATTTGCGTGCGCAGGATGGCCAGCAGACGCTCGTTCTTCCAAGGTTTGGGCACGAAATCGCGCGCCCCGCGGCGCATGACCTCGACGGCCAGCTCAACGCTGCTCCAGGCCGTCATGACAACGATCGGCAGAGTGCTGTCAATCTTCTGGATCTCCGAGAGCAAATCCAGGCCCTCCTGGCCCGAGGTATTACCCCGGGCGTAGTTGAGGTCCATCAGGACAGCGTCGAAGTCGACGCTGCGGATGGCATCGACGATTCCGGCGGCCGACGAGGCCGTCTCAATGCGATAGCCCTCGGCCTTGAGCAGGAGCCTCAGGGCCCTGAGCACATCGGGTTGGTCGTCCCCTATGAGGACCCTGACGGTCGAGGCCGTATCCTGCGATGTCGTTTGTGTGTCCAAGAAACGCCTTTCTTCGGTCTCTCGCCGTGCCCACGGACATTCCCCGCCATGCACCGGTTGAAACCGATTATATCAGAATGATTCCGACCAGACCACGTTGGAGCCGATCCACCCGAAAGCGCCGAGCAAGCCGTGTGCCACGCTGTCGCGATGAGGCAATCGTCGTCTGGCGGTCCCACGAGCCGAATTGCCCGCTGGACAGCCCTCCGGGCGTACATCCATGTGGCCGCTTCCGCGAGCGGCGCGCCCGAAAACGGACACGGGGTCATTCCGGACCCAATTCCAACTGGCGGGTCGAAAGGCGGTACTGTTTCGGCGTGACCCCCATCCTTTTCTTGAACTGCCGGTGGAAGTAGTACACGTTGGTGAAGCCCACGCGCTGGGCGATTTCATAGCAGCGCAGCGACGTGAACCGCAACAGTCGCCGTGCCGCCTCGAACCGCAGGTCCTGCTGGTAGGCCAGGGGGGAAACGCGGAAGGACCTCTTGAAGGTCCGGAAAAGATGCCCTTTGGAGCAGTGGGACATCGAGGTGAGGTCGTCGGCGGTGATGGCTTCGGCATAGTGCTCGTCGATGTACTGCCTGACCTGGAGGATGGGGTTGTTCTGGCCGACGGCGGCGCCAGGAATGGCTTCGGTGTAGCAATGTGCCGTGATGACGTCGAGCACATTGGCCAGGGCGCGGCAGGCGTAGTAGTCGGACATCGACGACGGGCTCTGGAGGTAATCCATAATCTGGATCATGATGATCACGAGTTCCTGCGTGATGTCTCTGGGCAAACGGGGCGTGCCGTCCAGGCGCCCGGCGATCCCGGTGTAGAGGTTCAGGATTCGCTCGAACGGCAGCGTCAGTACCTTGCCGCTTTGCGCTGCAAAGGAGAAGGTGATTTCCGAATACACGCTGGAACGGCGGAGACTCACGAAGTCATGCGGCTGGCCGGGCGAGACGATGACCAGAGTCCCCGGTTCGGCCTCGTACTTCTGCCCGCACTTGAGGTACGATCCCGAGGACTGCGTGTAGAGCAAGACGTGGTAAAGATCGTGCGTGTGCTCGTGAAACGTCTTGACGTCCCCGATAGGCCGATCCTGGTCGATGGCCGCGTGTACGAAGGTAGGGAGAAAGGCTTCACCCTCGTGGAGAATTACCAGGGCTTGGGGTGTTCCCTCATGTCGCGGATGGGTCTGCAGAAATCGTCGCATATATCACTATAGTGCAACAAATTGCCACTTTCATTCATTTTTTCGGCTCGTCTCACGCATGATAATGACAATAAGTCAGGGTCTGCAACCCAATAATACAGCCAAATCACAGGCGGCGCTTGCAGCAAACGAGAGAGACACCCGTTTGGGCTGGCACCGTGGCGGCATTTTACGCAGATCGCACTGTACGCGGTTTACGGAGCTCTGATTCATTCCTTCTGGTCAGGGGCATGACATGAGAACGAGAGCATTCACTCTGATTGAGTTGCTGGTGGTGATCGCGATCATCTCCGTGCTTTTTGCGGTGATTGTTCCGGCCTTGAACCTGGCCAAGCGGAAGGCAGGGGCTATGGCGTGCCTGAGCAACACCAAGAATCTCGCCCTTGGCTGGTACATGTATATGGGGGACAACGACGGGCGAATCATGAGTTGTGAAGACGGCGGGATGGAAGGGAACAGGTTCGTAGGCTGGATCGGCGTGCCTCGGAATGAGAGCGGCGCAGTGCTCAGCAATACGCAGACCGCCCCGGCCGTGACCGACGAGGATGAGATACGAGGCATCAAGCTGGGCCTGCTGTTTCCTTATGTCAACGAGCCTTCCGCGTATCACTGCCCGGCCGATAATATCCGCGTCAGCATATATGACAGGACGAAGGTCTTCGTCACCTACTCGATGCCCGCGTGCCTTTACGGAGTTACCAATCCCGGTAGCGCCGACTACCGCAAGCAGATCAGGACATTCAGCGAGATCACCTCGCCTTCAACGCGTTACGTGTTTGTCGAGGCGGCCGAGACGCGGAACTGGAACGCAAGCCATCACTTTGTGATGGGGGCTCCCGAATTTACCAATATCAGCACCTGGGGCTGGTGGGGGCCGATGGCGATCAACCATGGCAAGAGCAGCGTGTTAGGATTCTGCGACGGGCATTCGGAGGTCCGCCGCTGGCGGGACAGCTTCACCATCGATCGCGTGGATAAGCTGATTCGGGAACAAACGACGCTCTACGGTGTGGAATACCCGCCGGCCGGGCAGACCCAGGACATCGACTACATGGCCGCGGGTTGGGCCTATCGGTACAAAGATGCCCAATAGAGGCGGCCAAGACAGGCTGACGGAAGTCGGTTCCAGGCTGGGATCCCGGCGCATAGGGGTCGACAGCGCGCGAGCCGGAGGCATGGGTGATATCACGATTATGCAATAAAACATCACTTTTATGCATTTTTTGGCGGGGCATAATGCACGATAATGTAAAATGGTTGGGTGTACCCGGCGTTGGGACACGCCGGAACGCGAGTCTGCACGGATTGGCCCGGTTTCCGTTCGTGGGCATGGTTGGAGGCTACACGGTCGCACACGTCTTATCACGGCGTTGAATCCGCCGAGCGGCGGTAATTGAGGGGGGCGTGTCACACAGATGCTTTCGATGATCTACATCTGAAGGAAAGGAGAGCACGATGAAAAAGGCAACATGGTGTGCAGTCCTGTGTCTGGTGATTGGGCTTGGCGCGGCCCAGGCGCAAGATCTGAAGATCGATTTCGGCCAGACCAACACTCCCGTTCAGGAGGGCTATCAAGCCTACCGTGCCGACCACGAAGTGGCGGCGACATTTACGGCACAGAGCTTTGCGGCCTTCGGCACCACCGTCACCATCCTGCCGACGTGGGCCACGGGCGCCGCGGCCGCGGCTATGCAGATGATCGACCGTGGCGGCGACGACAACACGGAGGTCCCAGACCTCGTGCGGGACTGGATCGGCACGGATGGTCGCCAGCCTGGCGACCCGATGACGCTCACGATCACGGGGTTGCCGTCAGGGACTTACACGTGGGTTTCGGTGCACAGCGATTCCCAGGATCAGACCGGCATTTTCAACGTGACGGTCAATGACGCGGCAGGCTCGGTCACGACGACCGGCATTGACATCTCGGACGTTAGCGTCCTGGCGTTTGCCGACATGACCAAGTTCACCACGACGATTGTCTCCAACGGAACGGACCCCGTCACTCTCGTCTTCACCCGGACCTCGCCCATAGATCCCGTGTCAACGGCGTTCTTCCTTATGAACTCGTTCGAGCTGACGGCTGTCGATACAGGCGGAGCCATGCTCCCCAACCCTGCCGACCGCACGACGGATGTGCCGAGCGACGGCACACGTCTTTCTTGGACCGCTGCCACGGATGTCGTCAGCCACGACGTGTACCTGGGCACG
>JAFGCA010000069.1 GCA_016932895.1 Sedimentisphaerales bacterium
ACCCCGACCACGGCCACAGCCACCGTCACAATCAATGTCTGTTCTATCTCTCCGATGGCGCCGAGCTGACCTTGACCGATTGCTACCTGGTGGAGAACCACGGCCAGGCCGGCCACGGCGAACACGCCGACCTGACCATGACCGGCTGTCTCGTGCAAAAATGCATCACCGCGGGCCAGTACAATCACGGCTCGGTCGTCCTGGACGACTGCGCGCTCATCGAGTTTCCCGCCGAAACGGCTCCCTTCGCCGACGACGACAACGACGCCCTCTACCTGACCGGCGGTGCCCATTCCCTGAGCAACTGCCTGATCGGCTGGGCGCTCGATGACGGCGTGGACGCAGGCTCCGGATCGGGCGGTTCCGTCACGGTCGACGACTGCTGGTTCGAGTCGTGCTACCACGAGGCGATGGCCTGGTCGGAATCGCGGGACGCCCTGGTTACCGGTACCGTCACCCTGAATTGCGGCCAGGGAATCGAATGCGGCTTCGGCTCCCCGGACGTCAACGCCGTCGCCTGCCTCAGCACCGCCAACGCGGTGGGAGCCCGCTTCGGCGACAACTACGACTGGAGCTACCACGGCTTTCTCACAGTCACTGACTCGCTGCTGCTGTTCAACCTCAGAGACGTCTGGGGCCGGGCCTGGGACGACTGGACCGTCCACCTCGATCAGATGGACGTCCGGGGCAACTACCTCAGCATCCCGAACCCGAATTTCCCCGACAACCGGCTCTGGGATCCGCAGAGCGATCCCAACCTGGCCGACGAACTGACGCCCTTCCTGCCGGCCCCCGCCGACGTGGTCGGCGTCGGCCTGGCCACGTACAACGACACGCTGGACCGGTCCGAGCTTCCCCACGAGATTCCCGTCCGCCTGAGCACTTTCACCACCAGCGGCGTCTCCGTAGACTACGCGATCGAGACGGCAGATGGACACGTTGCCGGCGGCACGTTGCACTTCGCCCCTGGTGAAACGGTCAAGCACATTCCGCTTGACGGGCCCGGCCTCGAAGATGTGCATTCGGTTCGCGTGACACTGAGCGATCCGGTCAATGCCGAGCTTACCGGATACGCCCGGATCACCTATCAGGACTATAGCGAATTCGTGGAACCACTGATCGTGCGGGGAGACGAGTGGCGATACTTCAAGGGCACGCAGGAGCCGCCGACGGACTGGAACACGCTGGCGTTCGACGACGCCGCGTGGCCGGCCGGGCCGACGAGCATCGGCTACGAAGCCGGCTCGGGCTACGAAGCCTGTCTCGCCACCAATCTGGACGACATGCAAGACAACTACCTCAGCGTTTACGCGCGCCGGGAGTTCTTCGTCGAGGACCCGGCGCAACTGACGGCCCTGACGCTGACCGTGGACGTCGACGACGGCTACATCGCCTACCTCAACGGCGTCCGCGTCAACGGCGAGCATGCGCCGGACCCGCCCCGCTACGACGAGCCCGCCGCGGGCAACCACGAGGCCGACTGCGACGATACGCCCGAACCGGTCGACCTGAGCGACCACATCGCCGACCTCGTGCCCGGAGCCAACGTGCTGGCCGTACAGGTCCACAATATCTCCCTGTCCAGCTCCGACTTCATCTTCATCCCCGAGCTCTTCGGCGTATTCGCGCCCCAGCCGGAGGGCCCCTGACCCGACCCGGACGCGGCGGCATCTTGCCCGGCCAGGCGCCTCCGTCACAGATAGCGACGCATCGACCCGCAACGGACGAAAGAGACTTCGCTCTCAGAAACAATCTGTGGAAAACTCGGATTCATTTCTGCAATAAACGCAGCGTGGCCTTCGTTTCCCTATTTTGACAAATAGGACAAACCGTCGTACGCTTACGAGCGGCGTCCTCACCTCGCCCGATGCTTCTTCTACCGACGGTGGCAAGTGAAGTAACCGCGGGGGATTTCTTGAAAGGAGATTCAAAATGATCGTATCAGCAAACCCGGACCGAACGAATTCACGCCGGCCGCAGATGTGCGTGGTGTTGCTCTGTGCGCTGGTCGTGCTTCCCCTGGGCATCGCCTCGGCCCAGGACTACGAGGCCGTGGGCAGGCGGCTCAGGGCGGCGGTCGCCGCCGGCGAGCTCACCGGCGAGCAGGCCAGGACCATGCTCGGCGCGCTGCGAAAAGCCGGCGCCGCCGGAAAGGACCAGGGCGCCGACCGGGCAAAGGCCTACCTGGTGAAGGTCAAGAAGGAACTCGCCGCCGCGGTCGAGGCCGGCGAAATCAGCCGGGAAGACGCCGCCAAGCGGTACGAAGCCGCCGAGAAAGGGATCAGAGAAAGAATGGCCGCCGGACGTGCACAGCGAGGCGAGAGGCGTATCAGCCGCGAGGACCTCGCCAAGGCCGCCGGCGAAATCCGCAAGGCGATCGCCGAGGGCAAAATCACAAAAGAACAAGGCCGGGCCAAACTCGGTGCAATGCGCAAAATGATCGGCGAAAAAAGTGAGAGTACCGCCGGAAGAGAGGTGGATTGGGAGCGTATCAAGAAGCGAATCGACGGCGCCGTCAAAAGCGGCCAAATGACCCGCGAACAAGCCGATGCGAAGTACCGGGAGATCCGGAAGCGAATGGCCCGAGAAAACCAGGGCGAGGACAAGCGGGGCAAGTACGAAAGCGTTGAGCGGCGGATCAAAGCGGCGCTCGAAGCGGGCAAGATAACGCCCGAGCAAGCCCGCAAAAAGCTCCAGGCCTACAGGAAGCGTATGGGCCGCGAAAGGTAAGTAGTCAAACGCAAACCAGGGACCCGGTTGCACGCGCGACCGGGTCCTTGAACATTCCTTGAGACACCGAATCGTCTCGGGCGGACGCTCTGTGGACGCAGGCCGAACGCGCCCCTGCCATCGCGCCACCAAGCCCCGGGATACCCAAGACGCGCGGCCGGTCCGGCAAGCACGAAACCGGAAATCCGCCTTTTTTCTCTTGACGACCAACAGAACCGATGATATAGTCGATACAGAACGAATTAGGAAGGATTAGATTGGAAGCTGGCAGCCGGAAGTGAAGCACCCCAACGCACAAATCCCGCCCGGCGGTCCGGACTCGCAGCCATGTCCAACTCACGGACAACCCGGTTCCACGACCCACGATCCCGCGGTCTCGTTCCTCCGACCCTGTTGTTTGGATCGCGATGCCATGACGGCGCCAAACAAACCCAATTCCGCGCCCTCCAGGCCGGCAAGTCCCAACCCAACCGCGCCAAACAAACCCAATTCCGCCTCCGCCGGGGCGGCAAGTCCCAATCCGGTCGCGCCAAACAGACCCAATTCGAAAGGGCACACTTCAAGGATAAAGCATTGTATTAGAATGATTTAGGCAAAAAGAAAAATTCCATGCCGGCGCAAAAACAAACCCAGTGGCCGTGCATTCAGATGGCGCGACGCTGCCTTGCACTCTTGGACGTCGGCGGTGGCCGGTCGCGGCTACTTCATGTCGATCTGCGCCTTGGCGGGGTCTACCGTGATTCCGAGGGATTGGAACCAGGGGAAGAGGTCCCGGCCCATAGCAATGCTCAGGACGGCGACGCTGTCGTCGGCGGTGTATTTGTCGATTTTGTCGGGCGTGGCGAGCCGGCGCTTGGCCTGGAAATAGCGGGCCACGATGTCGGGCTTTTCCTTGGCCAACTGCTCGAAAATCCACATGGGCTTGGCCATACGGACCCCGTGGGGCACGTTTTCGCCGTAGGCCAGGTCGAGTTTCGTCATGTCCGGATCGTGGCGCCGGGCGCCCTTGATCCAGCCGGCCAGGGTCGCATCGGCGTCCTCGGCCAGCCCCAACCTGCGACCGACGAGGATGCCGACGTACGTGGCGATCCCCTCGTTCCACATCGGCTCGCCGAAGGGAAGCACCCACGAATGGGTGGACTCGTGCGAGATCAGCTCGACCATCGGGTACTTGTGCTCGGGGAAGCCGCCCCACCACGCCGCCAGGCCGATAGCCACACCGGAGGAGAACCCGCCGCCGCCGGTAGGCAGCAGGATCAGCGTGCTCAGCATTCCCTCGGTGGGCGGCACACCCATGACCTCTTGGATCACGGGGAAGCACTCATCGTAGACGGCGTAGATGGCGTCGGCGTAGGACGCCAGGTAGTCGGAGTATTGGATGGGGAGCCGCTCGCGCTGCGTGCGGTTCTCGGGCGACTGGTCTTTCGGGCGGCGTTGCGGATCGACCGGCTTGCCGGCGGCGAGGCGTTGCAGCAGCGGCTTCCACCAGCGGTCGTTGATCGGATCGCTGGCGTTGGGGTTGCGGCCGCACAGGGACCGCGACGCTACCACGAGGTCCCCCTTCCCGACGCGCCGCTGCGCCATCACCACCCGTCCGTTAGCGTCCCGGACCAGAACCTGCCAGTCGGACGGCTCGGCCAGCTTGATGATTTTGGGCGAATAGCTGTCGATTTTCTCATTCTCGAGCGACGAACGGCCCTGGAGGGGCTTTTTTGCCGGTTCATTGAGGAATTCCGCGCCGAAACGCTTGGCCAGGGCGTTGAGCTTGTATTCCTTGTCGTCGCGGAAGAGGGCATAGTCGCCCAGCATGGCGACGCCGCCGCCGGCCTGGAGAAACCGCTGGACCGCTTCGATATCTTCCGGCACGTAGGGGCACGGCGAGGCGGACGACTGGACGATGAGCAGGTTGGCGTTCGCGAAATCGTATTTGTGCAGCGTGCCCCAGTTGCGGACGTCGATCCCGTTGGGCAGGACGTAGTTCTTGCCGAATCGCCCGTCGAAGTAGAACGAGAAGTCGTGGGAAATGTCGGTCACGCAATGGATGCGGCCGGGCTCGACCGCGGCAGCGGCCTGCCCCACCAGAACACTCGCCAAAACAAACACCAGGACCGTCAGACTCATCTTTTGCATCATTGCTCTTGCCCTGTCGATACACCCTTTTGCCAGAAACCGGCGTGCCTGCGGTGGTCGCCGGCGCCGCCGGTTCTTCCGCGGCGGCGCATGAAAAGTGCCCGGGACTGGATTCGAACCAGCACGAGCCGAAGCTCACTAGCCCCTCAAGCTAGCGCGTCTGCCAAATTCCGCCACCCGGG
>JAFGCA010000638.1 GCA_016932895.1 Sedimentisphaerales bacterium
CGGGCCAGCGGGCCGCACACCACAGCGAATTGACGGCTACGTGCACAACGATCACGGGCAGCAGGGTTTTGCGTTTCCAACGCCACATACCCGTGATCAGGCCGAGGATGAACGCAGGGAAAATGCCGCCAAACGGAGCCAAATGGGCTACAGCGAAGCAAATGGCCTGTGCCATCGCGGCAGAGCAGCCGCTCATGATGCGCTCCATCCAGGTCTGGACACAACCTCGCCAGAAGAGCTCCTCCACCCAGGGGATGTTGACGGCCATGACAAATGTGAAAGCCACGTAGATAGCGATGGCTGTGCTCTTTCGATCGGCCCAGACGAGAGGGCCGCTGGACATGGGGATACCCAGCATGTCCATAAGTAAGGTCGCGAGGGCCAGCAGCGCCGGCGTGATGATGATCAGCAGGATAGCAGCAGCGAGCTCGAAGCGCGTCCGCCGGAACCAGATGAAATTCGTGCGGGGTGCCCCGCATGTGCGACGAATCAGCAACTGAAGCACTGCCATGATGTTGATATACACCACGGGAAGGACCAAATCAGTCACATAGAGGTTCTTGCTGGTTGCGTCTGCGGTGTACAACGTCAGTCGTGTGGCGAGGCGAAGCATCGCGAGGGCGGAGATGGACGCTGCGAGCACAACCACCACGCGTAGCCGGCTGGATGGCTTGGATGCACTCGTTTGTGTCTCTATGGTTCCGTTGGACACGATGGCATCTCCGCTCCCGGCGTCAACACATCATGAAATCCACACGGTGTCATTATAGGATGGCGCTTTGCCTGCGGCAAATAATTTGCGCACGGCGCTGTCATCCTGAACGCAGTGAAGGATCTGGCCTGCGGCCGGAACCAACCTCTTGTTCGATAGCCGGATCCTTCGGCTTCGCCTCAGGATGACATCGAGGCTGCCGCGCGAGAATTTCTCCTAATCCGTATTAGTCGAGTCTTTGGGCGACTTCGTTGTAGATGAGCTGTTTGGCGTTTTCGATGGGTCCGGGGAGGAAGGTTCCGGCGGCCATTTTGTGTCCGCCGCCGCCGAATTTGGTGGCGATCTCGCTGACGTCGATCGCGCCGCGGCTGCGGAGCGAGCAGCGGACGCGTCCGTCCTTGAGCTCCACGAACAGCGACGAGACCTTCACCGAGGCGATACGGTGACATTCGTTGATCAGGTTCTCGGTGTCCGGGTAGTCCGCGCCGGTGCGTTCGAAGTCTTCCTGGAGGATGTACTGCGAGGCGTACCGCTCGTCGAGCTGGAGTTCGAGCCGCTCGAGCATGGCCAGCATCAGCTTGAAACGCGACGCGGAGAAGTTCTGATACAGCTTGTCATAGACCTCGGTGGGGTTGACGCCCCGGTCGATCAAATCGGCGCAACTGCGATAGGCGCGACTGCCGGTGTTGTTGAACTGGAACCAGCCGGTGTCGGTGGCGATGGCGACGAACAGAGCCTCGGCGATCTGAGGCGTGATGGTCCAGCCGGTGTGCTTGAGGAAATCGAGCAGCACCAGGCCGGCGGCCGCGGCCGTCGAGTCCGTGATTTCCACCTGTCCCAGGCCGTCGGACGTGACGTGATGATCGAACACCAGCACGGGCGCGTCGGTCTGTTTGAGATATTCCTCGAAGCGCGGCAACTGGCTGACGCTGTTGGTATCGACGATGATGATAAGATCGACCGGGCCGAACGTACCGCTCGTGAGATCCTCGACCTGCACGTCGCTGCCGAGAACGGGGACGGGCTCGTCGAACAGGAAGCCGTACCACTGCGGCATGGGAGAGAGCAGCAGCGGTCGGGCGGTTTTGCCTAGGTTTTTCAAGATGGCAGAGACCACGGCGATGCAACCGCAGGCGTCGCCGTCCGGTTTCGTGTGGGTGGTGATCAAAACGTTGTTGGCATTCTCAATCAGCGCAACCGCTTGCGTATATACTTCCTGTTGTGTCATGCGTACCCTTCACGTGTCAAAGCAATGAAATCCCGCCGGCCGGAGCAGCCGGGAAGATATACGGAAGGGGTAGATTATAGAGGCTTCTCCGCCCAGTGCAAGCGCCGGTTCGGGTCAACAGGCCCCCGTTGTGTGTGGAGGCTCTGTGTCGCCGGGATACCGTCTTCTGTCGATCCCGGGGTGGCAGCGTCAAGGCCGCAGGCCTTGGCGATGGCGCAACGCCGGAGGATCCTTTGCCGATATACGAAGCAGAGAAGCCCGCCATCGCCAAGCTGACGCTTGACGCTGCCACACGCAAGGCAGGATATTCTCACGGACAGACGCGTCTGTGGAAGGGAGTTCCGGGCCGCCGGTTCGAGAAGTGCGGGGCGTGGATCAATCATGCTCGAAGATCATCTTCCGCACGTCCACGCCCTCCACGGCCCCGAGCTTCTCGATCAACTCGAAAATCGGCTTCTCGTCGCCGGCCAGTTCGAGCAGGACCAGCCCGTTGGGCGAGCAGAAACTTTCCGAGACGTCATGCAGCCCGATCCGCGTCTTGATGCTGCAGCCGTATTCGGTGAACAAGTCCTGCACTTCGTGGGCATGGTGCACGCGATCGGTGATATGAACGCCTATCACGATGTGTTTTGGCTCAGCCATCTCAATCTCCCTTTCTTATCTGTTCGAGAACCGCTTGGGCCTGGCGGCAGTCCTGGGCGATTTGTGCGACGAGTTTCTCCGGCGTGCTGAACTTGTGCTGGCTGCGCAGATACTGAACGAAATCCATCGCCATCCATTTATCCGTCATGTCGCCCACTTCGTCCACGAGCAGGTGGGCCTCGATGAGCAGCGGGTATTCCTCTCCGAACGTTCGGGCTTGCCCGATGCTGAAAACGGCGGGGATGTGCTCGTTTTTTTGCAGCAGGTCGTCCGTCGTGTCGGCGGTTTCGACAAAGCCGGCATAGACGCCGTCGGCCGGAATGATCTGCTTGGGTTTGCCCATGTTCAGCGTGGGAAAACCCAGCTTTCGGCCCCGGCCCCAACCTGAAACAACGGGCCCGCTGAGCCGATAGGGACGCGACAGAGCGGCCGAGGCTTCGGCGACGTGGCCGCCTTCCAGCATGTAGCGGATGAGTGTGCTGGAGACCCGCATGTGCTTGCCCGAGGGCAGTTGCATTTGCCGGGCGGCAACGATGATCGTCTCGAAACCTTTCGTGCGTCCGAACTGTCGCAGCGTCTCCACGTCACCGGCGCGGCCGGCCCCGAAGTTGAAATCGTCCCCTTCGACGATCGCGGCCGGTTGGATCGCCGCCATCAGAAACCTGTCCACGAAATCTTCCGGCGACAGCTCCAGCAGGGCCTTGTTATCCTCCAGGACGATGATGCAGTCGTCGGCGTAATCCTTGAGCAGGTGCAGCTTCATGGGCAGGGGCGTCAGGACGCCGGGCGCCTTTTCCGGATGAAGAATGGCGACCGGATGCGGCTCGAAGGTCATCACGACGATCTCGGCATTCCTCTCGGCGGCGATCCGGCGGGCGGTCCGCAGAATCTCCTGATGGCCGACGTGGACGCCGTCGAAGTTGCCGATGGTCAGCACGCACCCCTTCCGGACCCGCCGGCAATCTTCTATGGTCTTCAAAACCTTCATCGTGGCAAGCTCTCTACCGGTTCCCCGGGCTCGCAGACCCGGTCAAGGTCTGTGATCGGGTACAACAGGATCTGGCGCTTCACCAGACTACGCAAGAGTGTATCGTGTGGCCTCGGCGACGCAACAGCTTTCTGAATGTAGGCTGCGCTATGTGTACGCGGGGATGTCCCGAGTGATCCCGGGGGAACCGGGGCGCAGAGGCAGAGGGATCGAGCCGCGGGTGCCTCAGCTTCCGTTTCGTTCTTTCAGTTGGGCCAGACGGGCCTCGGCGCCGGTGTAGGCGGGGTAGAACACCCTGATTTCCTCGAGGGTGAATTCGGCTTTGGTGGTATGCCCGGCCTTCTCGTAGCACAGCGCCAGCATGTCCAGCGCGGTCTTGTGGAAGGCAAATCCGTCTCCGTTGTCCCGTTTTGCCGCGTCGGGCCCAAGCGTTCGGACGCGCTCGAGGTAGGGGATGGCCTGCTGGTGCTGATCGTCCTGGACGTACATCAGGCCCAGTTCAAAGTGGGCCGGTCCGTTGGCCAGGTCGGTCTCCGTGGCTCGATGGTAGGCCTCGTACGCCATCTCGCGGTTGCCCTGGGCCTTGTAGATGCGACCCAACTGATGCCACGCCCGACTGTTGTCGCCGTCCAGCAGCAGGGCCTTGTTGCACTGTCGCCGGCAGTTTGCGTTGAAACCGGAGGCGGCGTAGGCCTCGGCGCGGCTGAGGATTTGGCTGACCATGAGCGGGCGAATGGCGACCAGCGCCAGGATCACAAAGATCACGCTCCACGAGCCCTTGGTGGCGACTTCTCGATAGTCGCGCTTGCGACCACGACGCTTCGGAAGGATGATTTGGCCGTTTATCATAGGTGCACCCATTAACCAACGAC
>JAFGCA010000639.1 GCA_016932895.1 Sedimentisphaerales bacterium
GGCCGGCAGAGACGGCCCAGCCGCCTACAGGGCGAACCGACACCGGCAGGGCCGACTACTTCGGCCAGACCCCGACCGGCCAGACGCAGGTCGTCACCGCTTCGGCCGGTGACCTCCAGCCGATCGTCACCGAACCCGGCGTCATGACAAGCTCTCGCGGGCGACCGGTCGTGACCGGCACCGGGCTTGTTTCCGTGGCGGACACCGGCGGAAGCGCCTTCTCGATGATCTATCCTCGGCCGGACTACGGTGTCATCCAGGTGGACAAGGCCATGCCCAGCGAGGTGCGCCTCAACCAGCCGTTCACCTACGGCATCAAGGTGACCAACCTCACCGACATGATGCTGACCGACATCGTCCTGACCGAGACTCTGTCCAAGGAATTCACCTTCAAAGACGCCGAACCCACTGCGGCGGTGGACAACAACAAACTCGTCTGGCAGATCGACTCGCTCGGTCCCAAGGCGAGCAAGAGCTTCAAGGTCTCCGGCATCGCCGTCAACGCCAAGCAATTGGAGCACTGCACGGCTATCACGCACACCGTGCGCGATTGTGCGATCGTCCAGGTGGTCGAGCCGACGCTGCGTCTGGTCAAAACCGTGCCTTCCGAGGCGCTGCTGTGTGAAGCGATCCCGGTCGAGTACACGATCACCAACACGGGGACGGGCATGGCCCGCGAGGTGCAGATCGTGGACACGCTGCCCGCCGGCATGCAGACCGCCGACGGCAAGGACAAGGTCACGCTGGACGTGGGCAGCCTTCTGGCCGGGGAATCCCGCCAGTTTGCCGTCAAGCTCCGCGCCATCAAAGTCGGCACGTTCACCAACAAGGCCATCGCCAGCTCCACCACGGGCTTGAAGGCTGAATCCGATGTAACGGTCCTGAACGTGCGACAGCCCGTTCTGACAATCACGAAATCGGGACCGCAGCGGCAGTATCTGGGCCGGTCGGTCGCGTATGAAATCACCGTGTTCAACAAGGGCAGCGGCCCCGCCCGCGAGACGGTCGTCGAAGACATCATCCCGCCCGGCGTGACTTCCATCGAGGCCACGGCCGGTGCGCAGTTCTCCGCGTCCAAGCTGGTCTGGGAGCTCGGGACCCTCGAGCCCAACGGCTCCAAGAAGGTCCGCGTCTCCTACGTCCCGACGAAAGAGGGCGAGGTCGTGGCGACCGCGACCGCCTCGGCGTATTGTGCCGAAATGGTGACCGACTCGGCCAAGACGATCGTCACCGGCATTGCGGCCCCGCGGCTCGACGTGGTCGATCTCGAAGACCCGGTCGAGGTAGGCGGCACAACGACCTACGTGATCACCGTAACCAACCCCGGCTCGGCGGCGGACCGCAACATCCGCGTCACCTGCCTGCTCGACGAGAGGCTCCAGTACGTCTCGGCGGCCGGTGCGACGGCCGGATCCGTCATGGGCCGGACCGTCAACTTCGCCCCGCTGGCCTCGCTCGACATCAAGGACAAGGCCACGTGGCGGGTAGTCGTCAGAGGCGCGCGTCCCGGCGATGCGCTGTTCAAGGCCACCATGTACACGGACAGCCTGGCGCTGCCCGTCGAGGAGACGGAGGCGACCCACATTTACCAGCAGTTCCCGGGCGTCAAGTAACCGAGTGCTTCACGCCGCGGCGCCCTCACCGGCGCTGCGGCGTTTTTTTATGCGCTCAGCCTCCTTTGAATGACGTGCTGGTCGGATATCCTTCCGGCACGACGAAGAATTTGTAGCCACCGACATCGCTGAAGTAGAGCCCGTCCCTGTTGCCGTCGAACCACTGCCGCCATTGCTGTGACGTTGAGAATGACACGTCGGTATAGCGTTTCAACAGTCGCCGGGCCGTCGCGGCGTGAGATTCGTCGTCGAGCATCGCGATCAGCCGATCGAGGGTCTCCGACGTACGATTCGTTTCCAGGCCGAGAGACTTCAACTCCTCATCGATCCGGAACACGCCGTCGCGATACACCCATTCGAGATTTTCCCGATAAAGCCGAGTCAGGCCATCAGGGTCGGAATTGTATTGGGCATACAGAGCTTCCGGGAACTGCCCGAGGAAGAACTCCTTTTGATCGCCGCTGATTCGGTTGATGAGCGGGGCCAGCCGAACGGCGTCCATGCGAGGACTGCTCTTCCTGTAGACGAGCGGCCTTATGCCGTCAAACTTGTGAATGTAATAGACACAGTTGAGGAAAAGTCTTCGGCCGGGCTCGGTCATCTGCGACGGGGGCGACGCGTAGCCCCATTGCAGAAAACTGCCCTGGCGGCCAACTCCAATCGCCCCATACTCCTTGCCCTCGTTGAAACCGATGACCAGCGCCTCGGCATCAGGCGAATCCATGAAGCCGTAAGAACGGGCGACAACGCCGCCATAGGTCTTGCCGCTGTTCTGAACGCGCCAGACTTTCATCTTGTCCGGGAGCTTGTCGCCGTCGGGGTATCGGCGATAGTTGTCCGGCGTGTTCCACGTCTCGAATTCCGGCCGCACCTCGAACGGCGTGTGATACACCTCGTGGTCAAGCGACCCAACATGGGCCGCGTCTCCCATGCAGTTTCACAAGTAGCCTGTCTTCAGTCCCCACTGGGAGCACATCAGGCCGCCGGCAACACCGACGGTCACGAGCGGACGAGAGAATTGACGCGAGATATTTATGTGAGGGGCTTTGAAGCCGTCGCCGTCATAATCGAGGATGGTCACATCGAAACCGTCGCTCTGCGACTCGACGAACGTCGCCAGGTCGGCCGTCTCGACCGTGCCGAAATGCTGCCGCAGAAATCGAACGAAATCGCCTTCCCGCTCGGAGCCGGGGTGGCCGGCGTAGAGAATGCGGAGATCGCTCCCCGCATCCGCCTGAGCGTTCGGCTCCGTCATCTCGGTCGGCGCCGGGGGCGGCGACTCCGGCTCGTTCTGCTTTCTGCAA
This sequence comes from Sedimentisphaerales bacterium, assembly GCA_016932895.1. The sequence continues at coordinate 2,918 of JAFGCA010000639.1, forward strand.
CCCGACACCGCTGTCAGCCCCAGCAACGCCGTGAGTACTGCCAGGACACCGATTCTTCGCATCGCAATTCGAGCGATCATAGCGTTGACTCCACCAAAAGTGTTTTCAGTGTACCGGCCCGTCCCGGCTCGATCAAGGACAATCGCCCATCGGGTATTGCAGGGCATCTCTCTATAGCATAGACTCTGTTACGCTGTCTATTCTTTGTGAAAAGCGCAGGAGTATGACAATGTGGAGGAAATCGTTGCGGACGTTGAGAGGAATCGCGGGTCGCGGGCGGGCGGGCAGTCTGATCGTCCTTGTCGCGGTGGTTTCGGCCGGCCTGGGGCAGGATCAACCGCAACAGATGCTGGGTGAATTGAGAATCGAGGGAACACACGTCGCCCGGCTCGTTCTGCGCGGGGCCAACAACCACACCGAAGACTACACCGACCCCAACGGCAGCATCAAGCTGCCGGTCGGCATATATCGCGTGGAGCTACTGGAGCTGCGCGGCAATTGCATCTGCCGGCACTTGTCGGGGCTTAGCCAGGTCACGGTAACCAGTGACGAGCCGGCCGTGCTCAAGGTGGGCGGACCTCTGCAGCAGACAATCCAGGTCAGCCGGCAGGGTCGCACGTTGATTCTACACTACCGCCTGCTCGGGATCGGCGGCGAGGAATACACGATATCAAGGTTGTCGGAAAGGCGGCCGAGATTCACCGTGTACAAAGGTGAGAAGGCCGTAGCCACCGGCAACTTCGAATACGGTTTAGCCGGCACCTGCTCGTACTCGTGGCAGGTACCTCCAACGACATTCGGACAGCTCCGCATCGTCCCCTCGGCCGAAATCGGCGACATGGGCGCCCACGAAGGGCAGGCGTCTTTATACGAGTGGCGGTGGTCTTACTCGGCGCCGGCGATGCTCGTGTGGCTGGTCCTGATCGCGGCGATGGTGGGAGTCAAGACCAATCGCGACCACCGGGTGCTGTGGATTCTCATCCCGTTGGCGGCCTTGAACGTACTCCATCTGCTGTTCAAGAAGGTCACGAGCATGCCTTCATCGTCCGCCATGCAATTCGACCTGCTGTTTCAATCGCTGGCCATCGGCGTGACGCTCCTGTGGCTGGTCGCCCCCGTGCTCGGGCACTATCCGACCCCTACTCGCGTCGCGCTGGCATTTCTCGCGCTCCTGGCCGTCGCCGGTATGGGTATATTCTCTTATGGCGACCCGGACTGGCAAGCGGTAATGATCCTCCTGATCGTGCTCAGCTTTCTGGCTCTGGTGTTGATTACCGCCTTGCTCGCCGCCGCCTGCTCATGTCGAAGTGTCTATCGTCCGGTCTGCCTCATGGCGTGGCTGGCGGTATGGACAAGCATCAGTGGCATCACGGGCACCCTGGGCATGCTTCTCGTCATCATGGCCGTCCTGCGTCCAAGCGCATCACAGCCTGCCGAGGCAATCCTGACGGGCGGGTTGACTGGCTTGGTTTTGGGACTGTGTCTGTACGTCCTGTCCGTACCCTACATGCTCCTGGGATTTGCCAGCCCCTTTTTCCGCATCCGCCTCCAGACGTGCCTGGACCTGGGTGCCCCCGAGGACACGACGCCCAACCCGGCACCACAGCCGGAAACCGGCGGCTGAACCGGCCTTCTCAGCACCCAAAACCCGCACGAACGTGCCCGGCCGGGGCCTTCCGAGCCGCCGAAGGGGGTCGAAATTCTATTGCAAAGGCCCCCGAAGAGGGTATACTGGCGGTCGTTTGAATAGTCGCCTTACCCGAGGGGGATGCTCTGCGGAAACGTGACGTATGGCCCCGGGGGATTCCGAAAGGATGCGGCAATGCCTGAGAAAGACGCCGACGTGCAGAAGATCAAAGAGCTCATCAAGATCATGAAAGAGAATGATCTTGTGAAGATCGATATTCAGCACGGCGATGATCGCGTTTCGCTCCAGCGGGCCGAGCCGCAACCACCGGCAACGGGGCATTTCATCACGGCGATGCCCGGTCCCATAGTGTCCGGGGTCGCGCCCGAGGGCCAGGCGGTTTCGGCCGGGGCAAAACCCGGGCCGTCGCCCGCCGAGGGGACAGTCGAGATCAAATCCCCCATCGTCGGCACGTTCTACGAGGCCCCGAGCCCCGATTCCGACCCGTACGTCGAGGTCGGCGGCCACGTGGACCCGCAGACGGTCGTGTGCATCATCGAGGCGATGAAGGTCATGAACGAGATCAA
>JAFGCA010000640.1 GCA_016932895.1 Sedimentisphaerales bacterium
CATGCCGGACAAACGTACCCATCGCGGACCGCATCCTGCCGACGCGAGGCTGTTTGCCCCGGAGGCTTTGGCCGGTCTGCGGGCCGCCTTGGCCGATTTCTCGCTCTTGCTGACGAAGGGCTACGCCGACAAGAGCGCTTTGAAGCTGGTGGGCGACCGGTTCTCGCTGACGCAGCGCCAACGGCTGGCCGTGATGCGCAGCGCCTGCTCCGATCAGCAAATGGAAGCACGGCGGAAGTGCTGCCTCGATGTCGAGCGCCTCGCCGGCCGCCCCCTCGCCATCGACGGCTACAACCTGCTGATCACCGTCGAGGCCGCCATGAGCGGCGGATTCCTCTTCCGGGGCCGCGACGGCTGCTTCCGAGACCTGGCCAGCATCCACGGCACGTATCGCAAGGTCGAGGAGACCATCCCGGCCGTCACGCTCATCGGCGAGTTCCTGGCGCAGAGCGCCGTCCCGCAGGCCCTGTGGCTCCTGGACAGCCCCGTCTCCAACAGCGGCCGGCTCAAGACCCTCATCGCCCGACTGGCCCGGGACCACAACTGGAATTGGGACATCCGCCTGGCGTTCAGCCCCGACGCCGAACTCAGCAAAACCGACACCATCGTCGTGACCACCGACAGCGTTATCCTCGACGCCTGCCAAAAATGGACCAACCTTGCCGCCGAGATCATCACCCAACGGCTCCCCTGCCCCATCATCATCGACCTCGCTTGAAATCCTCTTCTTCTCTGACGAAAATTCAGGGCGTACGAGTGCGCAGGTTCCGGAAGATGCACCGCCAAGGCCGCCTCGACAACCTCACGCATCTGCGGGCCCCTTGAATCGGCGAATAACGCGCGGAATCAGCGGTCGGGCGTCGGCCAGGTCCCCCTGGATTCAGAGGGGATAACTGCTTTGCCATTTAATGAATTTGTGAGCTCTTGATCTGTAGGCAGACGATGTTCCGGGCCCCAGACCAAGAAGCCTCTGCGATCGATAAGAAAGTAGGAGGGATTTCCTCTCACAGCATAATCAAGATATGTTTCCCATGCCACCATACCTGCCGGGAAACGATAGCCATGCTTATCCAAGAACTGCTCTGTCTCTTCCTTGTTTCCTCCTGCACAGGCAATCACCACCAGCCCCATATCGTGGTAAGCATCATGAATCCTCTGCAATTCCGGGAGTGATTTCACACAGGGGCCGCAGTGAGTATTCCAGAAATCGAGCAATACCACTTTGTTCTTCAACTCTTCATTCGAAATTGGCCGGGTGATCCATGATTTCATAGTAACAGCGGGAGCCAAGGCACATTTTCCGCTGCCGTACGTCTGCTCAAATTTCTTGATCGCCAACTGCATATCCGACCAGGGCACATGCCTGAGTTTACTTCGGACATTGGGCATCATACCCCAGGATGGCTCATTTACATCATAGGTGTCGAAATATTCTTTTGCCTTCTGCCACACCCATAAGATATCCGGATCGACCTCACTCATCTTGCTGTCTGGAATATCATATGCAGACAGATGCAAAGCTCCTGCCAGATAGCTGTCAAGTAGAAGCGTGCTTTTCTCGATATCACCTTCGCGTAACGTTTGACATATTGTCAATACCCTATCTGCTTTATCGGCACAATCAGCACGTTCTGAGAAATGGCGTCTTAACGTGATGACCAAGAACATCTGCAACAAACAGAATGTGATCATGCACCAAAGATGACTGAAGACAATACAAGTACGCAGTTTTCTTCGTCTATACAGGACAACACACAGAATTGGAATTGTGAAGGCCGCAGCCACTAAGGCCAAAGGGAGGATTTGCAGCGCTTTTTCTATCATATGTTCTCCCTTGCGAGTAGCGCCACGTATAACAGTGTTCAGACCGACCTTCGGTGCTTCCTCCGGCCGGACCTACTTATTGCCGACGAGCCACTTGACGAGATCGAGGGTAAGCTCCGCCACCGAATCGCAAATGATGTCCGCCTCGCAGAGCTGCTCGGCCGGTGTCGTGTTGGTCACGGCGATGCACTTGGCGCCGGCGGCTTTGGCGGCTTGCACGCCGTTGGGGGCATCCTCGATGACGACGCAGCACCCCGGCTCCAGGCCCATGCGTTGGGCCGCGATCAGGAACAGCTCCGGATCGGGCTTCTTGTGCGTCACGTCGTTGCCGTTGACGTACACCATTTTCGTGTAGGGCACCTTGGCCGCCTCCAGGGCCGCTCGCGACTTCTCCAGCGTCCCCGACGTCGCGATGGCCACGCAAAACTCGTCGTCGGCCAGCCCCGCCTCGATCAGCTCCAACACGCCGGGATACGCGGGCAGGGGCTCGGTCTTCAAAACCTGCAGGAAGAGGTCTTGGCGGTGCTGAACCGCCTTGTCGAGCTGCTCATCGGTGAGATCCAGGTTGTGGACGCGAGCGGCGGCCTTGACGTACTCGTGGGCGCCCCGGCCCAACCCCTTCGTGAAATCCTCGGCCCTGACGCCCTTGACCCCGAACAGATCATCAAAAACCTGAACGGAGACCCTCTGATTCACCGATTCGGTATCGGCGATCACTCCGTCCACATCGAAAATCAAACCATACGTGGCACTCATAACACGGACTCCAAAATTCATTTTCTCTCAGAAGTCCCCATGGTAACGCTTTCTCGCTCGTTGACCACGATTTTTGGCATGAATCGGCTCCCGAAGTATCACCGCGCCCGGCCTGCATGCCCATGGCCGACCGGCGCCTCGCCGCAACGGCGCCATACGGTGCGGCCGGGCCAGGTTTCTGTTGACCTGTCACCTCAGATCGCATATCATGGTGATACGTTAGCTGTCTCCGCATGTAGAGCTGTGGTTCTATTATGGACAAGCCCAGAGGATTCACGCTCATCGAGCTGCTGGTTGTGATCGCCATCATCGCGGTCCTCATGGCGATTCTGATGCCGGCGTTGAGCTACGTGCGCAAGCAGGCGCGGGCCAGTGCCTGCCAGAGCAACCTGCGCCAAATGGCCATCGCCATGAACCTCTACACGCTGGACCACGACGACCTGACGATGCCGTTCTTGCACAACGTGGGAGAATACTGGTTCCACCAATTGGCCCCGTATCTCTCGGCGCGGGAGTACAAGAACAATCCGTCGGCGCACATCGAGGGCGTGATGAAGGTCGCGTTCTGCCCGGTGACCAAACGCCAGGATTATCGAGACGAAGAGACCTTCTACGGCACCGCCAACCTTGCCTGGCGTTTCCTGGAAGGCGAAGGCAGTTACGGCCTGAACCTCTGGCTGCAACCCAACGATCGCCGCTACGCGTCTGGTTTCCCCGCCGACCACTACTTCAGGAAGTATTCGGACGCCGGCGGCGCCGTCCCGCTGCTGGGAGATTGCATGTGGGTCGGGTCGTGGCCGGATCGCGACGACGCGGTGCCGGGCGATTTGACCGGCGAGGGCGGCTATGGCGCCATCGGCTCGCCCGATTATCGACACGCGATCGGCTATTTCATGGGCCGCTTCTGCGTCGACCGCCACAAAATGGCCATCAACGTCGGCTTCGTGGACACCCACGTAGACAGAGTCCCTCTCAAAGAGCTCTGGACCCTCTCCTGGCACCAACACTTCATCCCCAACCCCGACATCACCATCCCCTAACGTGACGGCTTCTTTGAGGATGGACTCCTTTAGCAGCAGCCTGGCAAGAAACGTCACCGCGTAGGCTTGCCAATCGTGGCAAGAATGCGATCCCTGAGCTTGTCGCGCAATTCTTCCGCCGTTTTCCACGTAATATGATTGTACTGACGCGTGTCAAAATGGCACTCGTCTATTTGGTCTTTGCGGCATGTTCAGATAACGGGCAAGCCCAGGCCCATTGCATACCCAGCTTCAAAGTAGACGCCCTGCCGATGTCCCGTGACGTCGGCAATGAGAAATCGACTCCGGCGAATCTCGGAAATGATACGGTCACAAATCTTGTCGTTGAATTGCTTCATGTCTATACGCAAGGGATGATAGCCGGTGTCGTCCTTCAGGTTGACTATTCCCTCCACATAGGCCACGTCTACTTCATCACTAAACCACATTGCCACAAAAGCCTGTTTTGAGTCAATGTTAGGCTTCCGCAGTTCCTCCACGCGCTGCCAACCCGGTGTCAACAGAACCACGTTCCATGGGTCTCTCGAGATCACGCCGGGAAAATCGATCATGCCTACGTCTTTCAGGTAGCGAAGGTGGAATTTCAGTTCCTCCCAACCGCGACAGAAGAAGAGGGGATAGTCCTTTTCCAGATCCACTTCAACACGGTCCCCCGGACACGCTGACCGCTCTTGCACATAGAGCAAAATCCCCTCGAGCATCTCGCTAACTCCTTGCGGGCACTGACTCAAAACCTTCGCCTGAAACTGAGAACGATCTTCAAGTAGCCTCGACTCGATTAGGAATCTGGACTCCCGTTCCCACGAGTTCCGTGTTACGCCCGACAACACGTGAATATGCTCCTTGATAAACTGATCCGATAGATAATCCATGGCGTCGTGCGTAATGACGTACTCACCGCATCGCTGACATTTCACAGAATACCGGGGCCCATGCTGACCAGGATGGTCTATGGACTCACATGGTTCGCCACAAAGCACACAATTCGCCATAATCCTCTCCTTTCGCAAGACCAGGGCGTCGCTCTTGAAACCGACACCCTCCTGTCACATTAACGGTTTTGCACAAGGTCGGTAAAGCAATCAATTTTGAATAGGATTGTACGAGAAAAATGTCCACAGGGAAACCCTTCGTTTCAAGAGATAATTGGCCAATGGCGACGGACTTCCTTGAATCACACGTGTTGCTCATTCGCTACAACGCGTGAGAGCTGGTTGTTGGGCGTTTTGGGAAAGCCGGCAGATAAAGGCCTTTGGCTTCGCGTTCGAGGTTACGGTCAATCTTTGAGATCGGCGACGAGTGCGGCCAGGGCTTCGAGGCCGGCGGCTTCGGCTTTGCGGGCCTGTCTGAGACTCTCGAGGGCGCCGATGACTATATGGAATGCTCCGCGCACAAGCGAGGTAATTTCGCGTGTGGCATGGACAGCCTCTCCTACACCGCCCCCGGCCGCTGCGGCCTGTCGCACGCGGTCAACGTCTCGATGGTGACATCTGTAACCACCGCATGTCAAACTCGGCCATTTTGCTGCCCGGGCCGCGCCGCTTGAAAATTTCCATTGCGAACCAAACCCTGTGGGAATACTCTTTGTGGACTTTGATCCTTCATGACCTGTAAGTGGAACTTCATTGAGAAGGGGCAAACCATGAAGAAGGCCGTGCTGACAGCCTTGCTTGTATTGATTGCGATGTCTGCGGCGGAAGCGGCGCAGCGGGACAAGCTGCTGGAGATTCCGGAGGTGTCGCGGGATAAGGTGATCTGCTTTGCCCTCTACACCGTGCAGGACGGCGTCATGAAAATGACGGCGCAGTTGTATCCGCTGGAGGCCGATGAAGCGCGGACGGTGCGGCTGGAAACCAAGCGCGCCGGGCAGTGGCAGCAGATCGCCGAATCGCCCGTCATCGAACGGGGCTGGACGGCCCACTTCCGCGTCGAGGACTGGGACACCACCAAAGACATCGAGTATCGTCTGCGCCACGGGCGGGCGGCCACGTACGCCGGCCTCGTGCGCAAAGACCCGGTCGAGAAGGAGACGATCGTAGTGGCCGCCTTCACGGGCAATTCCATCTATCCCGGCCACGGCGGTACGATCCCGAAGAACGACATCGTCGAGAACCTCCAGAAGATCGGGCCGGACCTGCTGTTCTTCTCCGGCGACCAGGTGTACGACCACAATCGCCACTACGCCTACTGGCTCAAGTTTGGCCGCGACTTCGGCGAGATCATTCGCAACACGCCGACCGTCACGATCCCGGACGACCACGACGTCGGCCATCCCAACCTCTGGGGCCAGGGAGGCAGGAAATGCTACCGCGCCACCGGAGACGACGGCGGCTACTTCAAGCCTGTCGAATACGTCAAGGATGTCGAGCGGGCCCAGACCAGCCACCTGCCCGATCCGTTCGACCCGACCCCCATCGAACAGGGCATCAACGTCTACTACACCAACCTGACGCTCGGGCGCATCAGCTTCGCCATCCTCGAGGACCGCAAGTTCAAGACGGGACCGGCGGCTGTTTTGCCCGACAAAGGATGGCGCACCAAACGGGCGGACCACATCGCCACGCCTGACTACGATCCGCTCGCCCTCGATGTCCCCGAGGCGAAACTGCTGGGCGAGCGCCAGCTCACGTTCCTGCGACAGTGGGCCGCCGACTGGCACGACTGTGACATGAAGGCGGTGCTCTCGCAAACGATCTTCGCCGGCGGCGCGCATCTGCACGGCGCGCGCAACAACCGGCTCTACGTCGATCTCGACTCCAACGGCTGGCCGCAGACCGGGCGAAACAAGGCGCTTATCGAGATGCGCAAAGCCTTCGCGCTGCACATCGCCGGCGATCAGCACCTGGCCACCATCATCCATCATGGTGTGAGCAACTACAACGATTCGTCGTACAGCTTCTGCGTGCCTTCCATCGCCAATCTCTACCTGCGCTGGTGGGCGCCGCTGGAACCGGGCAAGAACCGCGAGCCGGGCATGCCCGAGCATCTGGGCGAATTCGAGGACGGTCTGGGCAACAAGGTCACCATGCTGGCCGTGGCCAACCCGACGCCTGAGGAAAACCGCGACAAGCTGACCACGCGAGCGGCCGGCTTCGGCATCGTGAAGTTCAACAAGAGGACGCGCGCGATCACCATGGAGTGCTGGCCGCGTAACGTCGATATCACGGCGCCTGCGAGCAAGCAGTACCCCGGCTGGCCGCGAACGATTCAACAGCTCGACAACTATGCCCGCCAGCCCGTCGCCTATCTGCCCACGCTCAAGGTCAGCGGCATGAACGATCCCGTCGTCCAGGTGATCGATGAGGAGACCGGTGAAGCGGCGTACACGCTTCGCATCAGGGGCCGGGAGTTCCGTCCCATGGCCTTCAAGCGGGCCCCTCACACGATCCGAATCGGCGAGCCCGGCACGGAGAGATTCACGGTCCTGACGGGTGTGGAGCCGTTGAAACCGAACGAGACGAAAGCACTCGAAGTGCGCTTCTGATCGCAGCGTCGGCGTGCAAACAAACGATGCAGGCCGCGGGGCAACCCGATCCCGCGGCCTGCTCATTTCTCAGGGCAGATTCCCCCTTTTCCCACCGCTCCGGCGCCCGACCGGCCGGTGTCACTTGCTGCCCCCCTCGGCGAGGTGGATGTCTCCACCATTCATTTCTTCGCTCGCGCCTGGGCCTCGTCCATCTTCTTCTTGATGAGCTTGGCCGCTTCGCGAGCGGCCTCCTTGCCAAAGTCCACGCATTTGTGCACTCCGGAATTCACCGACTGGGCAAACTCCTCCGACTTCACACCGGCGAAAACCTTGCTCGCCTGGTGCTTGCCGCCGGTTTTGCCCTCCGGCGCCGGTGCGAGACAATAGATCGCCGTCGCAAAACCGGCAAAGTACACGATGAGCAATAGAACGAACCTCGATCTCCAGCTCATAGGTAAGATTTCCCCCCTTCCTTCACTGGAACTCCGGGGCTAACCCCGGCCCGACTTTTCGCGTGTGCCACTACTAAATATGTAGCATAAAAAATCAGACATGCAAATGGCACAAACCGAATTCCGCCTCCGTCAGCGCCCGTGCCGCGCCGTTTATCGGAGGCAACCGTCGAGCACGGCCCGCAGCGTCTCGCAGACGAGAGCCACCTCGTCCTGCGTCAAGTGATTGTGGAAGGGCAACGCGATGGTGCGCCGGCTTACGGACTCGGCGAGGGGATAATCCCCTTCTCGAAAACCGAAGCGCTGCGCGATGAACGGCTGGAGATGAACGGGCGGAAAGTAGTTGCTCACCTGAATCCCCTGCCGGGTCATTTCTTTCAGGGCCGTGTCGCGCTGCTCCGGCTTGAAATCATCGGCCAGTCGCACGACGAACACAAACCAGCTCATCTCACAACCGGTCGCCTCAACCGGGACGACGAGCCGGTCTTCCTCCGCCAGCATCTCCTGGTACCACGCCGCGACCCGCCGGCGTTTGGCCTTGATCTCCTCGATCCGCGAAAGCTGAACGATCCCCAGGGCGCAGTTGACGTCACTGAGCCGGAAGTTGTAGCCGAGGCGCTCGTGGGCGAGCCAGCCGGCGGCCTGGCCCCGGCCCTGGTTTCGCAGCGAGACACACAGATCCGCCAGCGCCTCGTCGTCGGTCAGGATCATGCCGCCCTCACCGGTGGTGATTTGCTTGTTGGGGTAGAAGCCAAACACGCTGGCGGTTCCGAAGGTCCCCGCTTTTCGGCCGTGCAGGGCCGAGCCGAGGGCCTCGCAACTGTCCTCCACCAGGGGCACGCCGGCCCGTTCGCAGATCGCACAGATCTCGTCAAAACCGGCGGGATTGCCAAAGACCTCCACGGGCAAAACGGCCCGGGTCCGCTCGGTCATCGCCGCGGCGACCCTCGCCGGGTCGATATTCAGGCTCACCGGATCGATGTCGACGAATACGGGTGTCGCACCGGTCATCATGATCGACGTCGCTGAGGCGATAAACGTAAACGGCGTCGTGATCACCTCGTCGCCCGGACCGACACCCAGACCCAGCAAGCTGAGAAACAGGCCGCTCGTGCCGCTGTTGACCGCGACGGCCCGCCTGCGACCGAGGTATTGCGCGAAATCGCTCTCGAACTGGGGCAAGAGCGGTCCCAGCGACAGGTTTGGACCGCGCAGAACCTCCGTCACACGTTCGATCTCCCTATCAGTGATATCAGGCCGAGACAAATAGATCCGCATGGCGGTTTCCTTCCTTCCGTGGGCACTTCCGGGCCAAAAAAGGCATTGTAAACCGGCCGGACCCCGAAGGAAACACATTTCGCCCATGCCCTTTCAGGCCCTGCGGGGGGCCAATTTTCGCAAAAGGCCCGTTTTTCCTGAATTATCTTTGCAATATATGAACTATCATTCATATTATGAATATATAGTCTATATGACGAACACGTTTTCATATATCGAACCGAAAGGCGCGAAAATGACTGAAAGAGACAAACTTTCACGCCGCCAGCGGGAGCGTCGGCGCCACAAGGAGGAAATCCTCGCGGCCGCGTTGAAGCTCTTCTCCGAAAAGGGCTTTCACGACGTTTCCATGCAGGAAATCGCCGCCGAGGCCGAGTTCGCCACCGGAACGCTGTACAACTTCTTTGCCAGCAAGGAGGCCCTCTTTGAGGAGATGACACTCAGTTGGGGGGACCGCATTGTGAGCGATCTCACGGCAATCCTGGACGGGCCGGGCGACGAGGTCGCTCGACTGCGAGCATTCGTTCGGCACCAGCCTGCGTTGCTGGAAAAGTACGCCGAATTCATCAAGGTCTACGTATCCGAATTCGGGACCCGGGGTGCGAAGGTATCGAAGGAACGAAAGGAAGACGAGTTCCACGCAATCCTGGATACCAAGCTCACGCAGCTATTGGAGGCGGGAATCGCCAAAGGGGTCTTTCGCCCGGTGGATGCGATCATAACAGCAAAGACCCTGCACTCGATCATGGAGACCCTGGCCTTCGAGATCGCCGGGCATTTCGACAAGGCCCAGGCGACGGACGCGTTTGCCAAGGTCGAGCAGCTTTTTCTTGAGGGACTACTGCTTCCGGGAGCGTGCAACGATGAGTAACAAAGCAGTGATGAGTCTCCTCTTTCTCGGATCGTTGACACTGGTGGCGCTGACCGGCTGCCGGAGTTTCAACGGCGACAAGGTCCGGCGCGAGCACGCCGAGAGCTATCAAGAACAGTTGGCGCTGAAAACCGACAGCGCCGTGAAGGCGAAGGAGCCGCTGACGCTGGACGGCTGTATTCAGACGGCGCTGGCCAACAGCCTGGAGGTCCAGAGTGCGGACATTCAATCGCGTATCGCCAAACTGGAGCGAAAGACGGCGTTTGCCAACTTTCTGCCGACGGTGTCGCTGGACTACCAGAAGACCTATTTCGATCCCCAGGTCGTGATGAAGCTCGGTAGCTTTGAGGCCGCGATGAGTGACAAGCGGGTGCGTGAGGTGACCTGGGATATCCAGATGTCGATCTTCAACCCCGCCACGTGGTTCCTGTATTCGATGTATTCGCGCGGGGCGGAGATCGCCGATCTCGTCACCGAATACACCCGGCAGATGATCGTGCTGCAAGTGACGGCTGACTATTTCTATTGCCTGTCGCTGGAAGAATACGAGCGGGCCGTCGCCAGTCAACTCAAGGCCGCGGAGGCCTTGCAGGCAGAGGTGGAGGCCTTCCGCGCCGAAGGGTTGGTCGCGGACTGGCAGGCCGGCGAGGCCCAACTGCTGGTGCAGGCGAGAGAGGTCCAACTCCGTCGTACCAAGCGGGCCCGCACGCAGGCCAAGGCGGAATTGCTGACGGCCATGGGGCTTTCGCCACTGGCCGAAATCACACTCCAGCCCCAAACGCCTTTGGAGCCGGAGACCGGAGCGATTGAGGATCTCGTCGCCGAGGCCCTTCTTTGCCATCGGCAGTTGCGAATCTCCGACCTGAAGATCGAAATCGAGCGGGAGAAGGTCAAAGCGGCGTTTGCGAGTTTCCTTCCCATTCTTCAGGGATTCGCCACGCACATGGATTCTTCGGACTCGTTCCTGAAGTACTCCACGTATTGGGCCGGCGGATTGGCGGGGACGATGACGGTGTTTAACGGATTCGCGCACATCAACGAGTACAAGGCGGCCAGGGAGCGCCGCAGAGAGAGCTTCATTGAACGGGAGCAGGCCTCTCTGGCCGTCATGTTAGAGGTTATTCGGGCGCATCTGGCACTGGAAGCCGCCAGGGAAGAAACCGCTCTGGCCTCCCAGGCGCTCGACGTGGCCTCCCGGCGTTTCCGCGAGAGCCGGCAGAAATGGCAGGAGGGTCTGATCCGTGCCTCCGAAATGTTGCATATCACGGCCGAGCGTGACAACGCTCACATGCAGGCCATCAGTTCGCGTTTCCAGTACCAGGTCAGTGTGGCAACGTTATTGAACGCAATGGGCAAGACCAAGATCGATTACGAGGAGCCAGAGCATGACGGCGCATCCTGAACACAAAGAGAGATTGAACCGTAGCCGGGCCGCCACGAAGATTGTGGCCGCTCTGGTGACCGTCGCCTGCGTTACGGCCGGTGGATACTTCCTGTACCAGCGGCGAGCCCAGGCGCAGGAAACGTCGGCGCCCGAGCCGGCCGCCGAGCAGCGGGTCGCGGTGGTCACGACGCCGGCGGCAGTTCGCGATTTCGAGCGGAGCCTCGTCGTCCAGGGCAACGTCGAAGCCAAGAATTTCGCGATGGTCTCGCCGCGTGTAGCGGGAACGATCGAGACGATTTGCGTAGAGGAAGGCGATGCGGTTACCGCCGACGAAACGATGCTCTTTCAGACCGATGCCGTCGCCCTGGAGGAGAGCGTCCAGATCGGACGTCACAATCTCACCGTTGCCACGTGTGCCAAAAGGGAAGCCCTTGCAGGCCTGGAGAAGACCCGGGCGGACTTCCACAAAGCCGAGCTGGACTACGGGCGCTTCCAACGGCTGTTCGAGCAAAAGGCGGTAACCGCGGATGCCTTCGAGCAGCAGCAGTCGCGGTATCAGCAGCTCACCGCGGCGGTGAAGCTGGCCGAGGCGCAGGTGGACCTGACCGCGGCCCGGGAAGACCAGGCGAAGGCGGCGCTGGCGATTGCCGAGAAGAACCTGGCCGACGCGACGATCAACGCCCCCATCAGCGGCACAGTGAGCCAGCGGCTGCAGGAGCCGGGCGAGATGGGCAAGCCGGGCGAACCGGTGCTGCGCATCGATGACACCACCGTCGTGGAGGTGGCCGCTTATCTTCCGGCCGAGTATTACGCGGAGGTCCGGCCCGGGCAGACCGCGATGAAAATCCAAATCTCCGGCATCGATCCCGGCACGCAGACCGTGACGTACAAGAGCCCGACCATCGACGCCCGTCTCCGCGCGTTTGAGGTCAAGTGCGTGCTGACGAATCCTCCTGAGGGTATTACTC
>JAFGCA010000641.1 GCA_016932895.1 Sedimentisphaerales bacterium
AGCTCCATGAAGACCGTCGGCTCGGTGTAGGTATAGGCGATGCTCTTGCAGCCGGCGCCGACGGCGGCCGCTACGATCTGCTCGGGCGAGATCGCTTCGCCGTCGATGCGTCCGGTATCGAGAGCCGCCTGGCTGATCTGCCAGTTCTGGCAGAATTCGCAGCGGAAATTGCAGCCCACCGTCGCGACCGAGAAGCTCCGCGTCCCCGGCTGGAAATGAAACAGCGGCTTCTTCTCGATCGGGTCGGCATTGGCCGCACAGACCTTGTCGTACACCAGCGAATAGAGCGTGCCCCCGATGTTCTTCCGCACGCAGCAATGCCCCACCTCACCATCGGCAATCCGGCAGCGGAACCGACACAGCTTGCACTGCACCTGCCTGTCCTCGGCCCCGTCCCACAGGACCGCCTCCCTGAGCCCTTTTTCTGCACCCATGGCAAATTCCGGAAAAAATGAACTGTCATCCCAGGGCCTCACTATATAGAATACCCCGACCGAAATCAACGGTGATACGCCCCGGGGGCGACTGCACCGGTACGATACCTGTTTCACCTGGAGTCAGTGAACGAGAATAGGAGCACGAATGAGCAACTTCGACCCGAAGTCATTGATCGACCTCGACGAATGTGTGATGAACGCGCTGGATCTCTTTGCCAATCCGAGCACCACGTTCCCGAAGCCCAACCTCAGCCGATTCAAGAGGCCCCTGGTCGTCGGCAGCGGCAACGCCATCGCCACCGGCAAGATCATTTTCGACAAACAAGACGCCGTGTACGCCGACGAGGGCACGTTCAAAGATAAGCTCAATGCTGTTGACAGCATCGACGGCGTTGTCCTGCTCTCGGCTTCCGGTGGCAAGCACGCCCCCATCATTGCCCGCGAGGTCAAGCCCAAGGGGCTGCCGGTCCTGTTGTTCACCGCCAACCCCGCCCCGCTGGCCAAGGATGACGTGGACGAACTGCACGTCTTTCCGAGCCTTCCGGAACCCTACACGTACAACACGTCCACGTATATGAGTATGATGATGGGCACCCTCGTAGCCGATCCGGCCGCCGAGGCGCAGAAAATCCGTCGCCACATCACCGACGTGGTCGATCCGACGCTGGCCGGCTTCGGCAAGAAACCGGGTGACTTCGACGCCTATTACCTCCTCGTGCCCGAGGAGTTCGAGTTGATCCGTATCATGCTCACGACCAAGTTCGTGGAGCTGTTCGGACGGCGCGTGGCCCGCGACGTCTTCACGTGGGAGCAGACCAAGCACGCCACCACCGTAGTCAACGCCCCCAACGAGCTGTTCATGGCCTTCGGACGGGAGAACACGTCCTTCGGCACCGACCGGCTCAATATCCCGCTGCCGGAAAACGCCAGCTACCCGGCGATCATGGCCGTCGGCTACTACGTCATCGGCAAAATCCAAACCCAGAAGCCCGCCTGGTTCAAGGAAGGCGTCGGTCCCTTCGCCCAAAAAGCCTCCGAGATCTTCGGCCAGACGATCAAGCCCATCGTCGAATTCAAATAAGCCGAAGCGCATGGCCGTGCATGACCACAGGCGATCGGCGCTCTCTCATTTGTCTTATGATGGCTGTCATCCTGAGCGCCAGCGAAGGATCTGGGCACCGCGCGGGAAAAACGCTGCGCAACAACGCCCCCCCATGGAGTTTGCAGCCCAGATGCTTCACTTCGTTCAGCATGACAACCCTCTGACCACCTGCAACAAGGCACTGGGCTACAGGCCGTAGGCGCGGGCCATCAGTTTGG
Source organism: Sedimentisphaerales bacterium (assembly GCA_016932895.1). Next base: position 1,758 of record JAFGCA010000641.1, read on the forward strand.
CCGGATGCTGGACCGTTGTCGTGGCGAGGTGCTCGATTTGCATTTTGCAGGCGGCGCACTCGGTGAGGACGTTCTGGGTGGGTGCGGCTTGCAGGGCGGCTTTCAGGGGCTCGGAGATGTCGGCGGAGAGGTCGTAGTTCTTCTTTTGCATGCCGAAGGTACCGGAGAGCCCGCAGCAGCCGGCGTGCAGGTCCGTAACATCCACCTGGAAGTGCTCCTGGAGAAGTCGCAGGGAAACCGTATCGTCCCCGACCCCGCAGAGATGGCACGGGAGATGATAGACGAACTTGCCCTTCTCCGCGTTCGTCGCCGGCTTGAGCTTGCCCTGGCGGCGCAGATCGGAGAGATAATTCATCAATTCCCAGGTATTCTTCGAGACGAGCTCGGCCTCGTCGCCCGTGACGTAATGGCGCAACTCCTCGCGGAGACACAGGGCGGCACTGGGCTCGGAACAGACGATCTTACAGCCGGAGCGCACCGCTTCGGCGAGGTGCCGGACGTTGTACGACAGATCGCGGCGGGCGGTTTTCACATCTCCGTAGACTACGGCGGGCAGCGGCGCCGGCCGCTGATCGGGCAGGACAACCTCGACACCGTTGTGACGCAGAACGTCGAGCACCGCGAAACCCAGTTCGTGGTCGTTATAGTTGGCATACGTATCGACGAAATACGCCACCTTATCCACCGGCTCGGCGATCGGCTCGCATCGAGCTAAGTACGCCCGGCCCGCCTTCAAAAACGAGCCGCGACGGAAACGCGGCATCCCGCGCCGCCGGTCGATACCCACGGTCTTCTCCAACAGCCCTTGAAACGGGGCCAAGCCCATGAACCAATTCGAGAGCGGTGCGAAGAGACCGCCCATCATGCTGAGATAGCGATTGTGACTCAGCGCCGTTTCCGTGCGCCGCAGTCCCTTGCGCCGTACGTATTCGGCGCGGGCCGCCGTCATCAACATCGACACGTCCACACCCGAGGGACACTGCTGCTGGCACATCTTGCAGTTGACGCACAGGTCCAGGAACTTGCGGAACTCGGGCGACTCGAAATCCTCGTCCTTGAGCTGCCCCGTGGCCCAGTAATTGAGCAGATTCGCCTTGGCCCGCGAGCTGCCGAGCTCTTCATCGGTGGCCCGAAACACCGGACACATACGGTTCACGGGATCCCGGCTCAGACAAAGCCCGCAGCCGTAGCACTGCTCCAGCTCCAGCTCCAACTCGCTGTCTTTGAAGGTAAGCTCGGACCTGGCCCTTTCGGGCTTGACACGATGCACGCGACGAAGGTCTTTGAACATGATGTCCGGATCGTCGTTGAGAATCTTGCCCGGATTCATCCGGCCGTCCGGGTCGAAGGCTTTCTTGACCTTCTTGAGCAATTCGTAGTACTCGTCGCCGTACTGGCGTCGAACGTACGCGGCCCGAACCAGACCGTCGGCGTGCTCGCCGCTGATGGAGCCGCCCAGCGACCAGGCCAGCGTGAAGACCTCCTCGGCCATGGCCCGCATCTTGTCCCGGTCTTCGGGGTCGCCCAGGTCGAGATAGGGGCGCACGTGCAGCTCGCCGTCGCCGGCGTGGCCGAAGTAGGTCATGCTCATCTCGTATTTCTGCGAGATCTTCTCCAGCCCCGCGATGTAGTCGGCCAGGCGCGTGTGGTCCACGCTCACGTCTTCCATGAACTCGGCGGGATGCTTGCGACTGCGATGGCGATAGAGCAGCGGGCCGGCATCCTTGCGCGATTTCCAGACCCGCGTCTGGGCGTCCGGGTCGGTAACAATCGTGCGTCCCGTCGCCCCTTTTCCCACGGCCAGATCGGTCGCGGCGATCTTTTCGCGCACCTCGACCTCCGACGTGCCTACGTGCTCGACGAGCAGCACCGCGGCGGCGCCAGCCGGCAGGATGTCTTTGTATTCGGGAAGCTGGTCGATGGCCATCTCGATGAGCGACTTCTCCATCAGCTCGCAGGCCGTCGGAGCCGTCTTGACGATCACGGGAACCGCCCGGGCCATCCGGTCGAGCGAGTCGAATTCCAGTTGCAGCAGGCCCTTGGCCGGCGGCAGAGGAACCGTGCGCAGCGTGATCTTCGTGAACACGGCCAGCGTCCCCTCCGAGCCGGCCAGCAGACGCGCCATGTCGATGGTCTCGTCGTGACAAACGCCCGCGATGTTGTAGCCGCTGCGATTGCGCTTGGTCACCGGCAGTGACTTTTCGATGAGGGCCTGGTTCGCCGAAAGCAGCGACCAGCACGCCCGGGACAGAGAAGCGCCGTTGTCGCCCTGCCCCTGCGCGGCGTTTACGTCGTTGTCAAACGTGACCACGCTTCCATCGGCGAGGACCGCTTCGATGCGTTCGACGTAGCGGCCCATATGGCCGTATTGCAGAGAGTGAGAGCCGGTCGCGTTGTTCGCCACGCAGCCGCCCACCGTGGCCCGGTTGGCGCTGGAGGGATCGGGCCCGATCTTGCGGCCGAACGCGGCGAGCCGCTGGTTCAGCGTGTCCAAAGCGACGCCCGGCTCGCAGGTCACCGTCTCTCCGTCGTCGTGAATCTCGAGGATCCGCTTCATGTAGCGGGTCATATCCAGAACGATGCCGCGACAGAGGGATTCGCCGGCCAGGCCGCTGCCGGCGCCCCGGGCCGCGATCGGCAGACCGTTCTCGGCCGCGTACCGCACCACCGTCACAACATCACCGAGGGTTCGCGGGGCGACGACGCATTCGGGAACGATGCGGTAAATGCTCGCATCGGTGCTGAAGGCAACACGGTGAATCACGTCGGTGAACACGTCGCCCTGCACGAGGCTTTTCAGTGACACTGCGGTCGTTGTTGGTTCCTGCTTCATGTTGTCCTACCGAGAATGGGGCGCAGGCTTTTGGGCGTCTCGCCCGCCGCCGGGCACACGGTCTATTTCTCAAAATCGCGAGGGGAAAACTGGGAATTCGCAATCTCCCCGCTCATCCGCAGAACGGCCAGGTCGTCTTCACTGACCTCGCCGTGGATGAACTGCTGGACGATGGGATGAGGATGCTCCCGAATCGCATCGGCGTCCCCGTCGGCGATGATCTTGCCGTTGTGGAGCATGATGATGCGGTCGGCGACCTTGTACGCACTCTTCATATCGTGTGTTACGATCACGGCGGTAACCCGGAGCTCCCGTTCGAGCTTGAGGATGAGCTCGTTAATGATATCCGAGCGAATGGGATCGAGTCCCGTCGTGGGCTCGTCGTACAGAATCACCTCCGGATTCAAGGCAATGGCTCGGGCCAGCGCAACACGCTTGCGCTGCCCGCCGGAGAGATTCGCAGGATGATAGTGCTGGAATCCGTCCAGCCCCACCATCGCCAGCTTGGCCTTGACGAGGTCTTCGACCTCGCTCCAGTTCCGTATTCTGTGATGCTGCCGAATGGGAAACATGATGTTCTCGGCCACCGTCATGCTGTCGAAGAGCGCCCCCTCCTGGAAGAGGTAGCCGAACTGGGTACGCACTTCGCTCAGCTCCCGTTCGCTGCGGTCGTCGATTCGTTGCCCCTTGAAATACACCTGCCCCTCGGTCGGCCTCAGCAGAGCGATGAAGTGCTTGATCAGCACGGTCTTGCCGCAACCGCTGGGACCGATCACCGCGGTCGTCTTGCCCTTTTCCACGGACAGGCTGATCCGGTCGAGGACCAGCTTCTGTCCAAACCTCTTGACCAGGTCTTTGACTTCCATGACCGTGTCTGAATCATGGTACCCGGCGTCGGGCTGCTTCTGCTCTGTCCGTTCTTCCAACTTCGGTCCTCCCGTCGTCCCATCCCCGGCCGATGGCGACCCGGTGTGACGGTCTGTTACCCCACGAGGCTCTTCAGAGGCCAGAACGTCTGGTAGATGTTCTTGAACACGACTGCCAGGGCGAAATCCACCGCCAATATCGAGATGAAACTGGCGACAAATGCCTCCGTGCAGGCCTGCCCCACGCCGTGCGCCCCTTCTTTGCAGGTAAAACCCTTGTAGCAACTGATGATGGCAATCGCTCCTCCGAAAAAGAACCCTTTGACCACCCCGATGGAAACGTCCCACAACTCGACCCCGTAGGCGCTGAAGTGCCAGTAGGCCCGACTGTTGATCCCTAATTGCAGAAAGCTGACCACGGCGCCGCCGACGACTCCCATCAGATCGGCGTAAATGATCAAAACGGGCGTCAGCAGCAGGCAGGCCAGGAGACGCGGTGCGACCAGGTAGCGAATGGGGTCGGTCCCCATACTTCGGACGGCATCGATCTGCTCGGTCACATTCATCGTTCCCAGCTCCGCCGTCAGCGCGCCGCCGATGCGCCCGGCCAGCATGACCGCCGCCAGGACGGGCCCGAGTTCCTTCACGACCGAAATGTTGATCAGCACGCCCAGGTGTTCTTCGAGGCCCATGCCGGCCAACTGATCGTACGCCTGTACGGCCAGGGTCATGCCGACGAACGCCCCGGTGATCATAATCACGGGGACGCTGCGCACGCCGATGATGTTCATCTGGTTCCAGATGAGCGGGTAGGTGCGGCTCCTCGTACAACCACGCAGGGAGCTCACCGTGGCGCGCCACACGAATCTTCCGAATCGGCCGGCATTGACCACATCCTGGATGGCTTTGGATCCGAGCGTTGCGATCATTCTTGCGTTCCTACTCTTGAGGCGGCAATGGCTCAGCGGCCGAGCCTCTCGGCGGCGGCCACAATTCCATCGTCTTGTAACCGCCCCCCAGGCGCTTGTCAAGAATGCGCCCCATCCGCAAATCCCGGCCGCGGGTGGGAAACTCGTACGGCACATTGAGATCGGACCCTCTTCACTGCCGATGGCGCGCGGTGGGCGGCATGGTGTGGAAGTTCACGTGCAGATGCCGAGACGCCCGGCTTGGGGGCCCCCTCACGGCAGGAACATCTTCACGCGATTCTTGCCGGACTGCTTCGCTTCATACAAGGCCTGGTCGGAGCGGCTGGTGATGTCTTCCGGGTTGCTGTCGGCGCCGTATTGCCCCACACCGGCGCTGATCGAGAGAGAAATCTGGTCTTGATGCCAGGACACCGGCGCCCGCGAGACGATCTCCACGATGCGCTCGGAGACGACGGCGGCTTCCTCCAGCCCCGTGCTGGGCAGGATAATGGCGAACTCGTCTCCCCCATAGCGGGCGGCCAGATCGATCTGGCGGATGCATTCCCGAATCCGGCGGCTGATTTCCATAATGACCTCGTCGCCGGCACGGTGGCCGTACTGGTCATTGATCGTCTTGAGATTGTCGATGTCCGCCATGATCAGCGAGATCGTGCCCCCATAGCGACGAGACCGCCAGAGCTCCCGTTCCAACGCCTCGTAGAAGGCCTTGTGATTCATCAGGCCGGTCAGCCCGTCCGTGGTTGCCTGACGCTGCATCTTCTCAAACAGCCGGATGTTTCCAATCGACGCACCGATGAGCTGCCCGAACAACTCGATCAGGGCAATGTCGGCCCGACTGAATACCAACGGATCCGTCTTGTCCGCCAGATTCAACGCCCCCACCACCCGCTCGTGACAAATCAACGGAATGATGGCGCAGTTGGGCGTCTCATAATTCTCCGCGAACGCCCGCTGCGACCGTCGGATGACCGGCCTCGTATGCGTGTCGATGTTTCCGGTCAGGATGAGTTCCTTGCCCTTGACCGCCATCACCATCGGCGACGGCGGGCTCTGGTTCAACGATACGATCTTGTTGATCGGAAACGGGTGATTGTGACGAACCAGGTGAAGGATGCCGTTGGTCTTGTCCAGAACGTACAGCGACGCGAACCGGGCGCCGACGAGCAGAGGAATCTTCTTGACGCATACATCGGCGACCCGACGGATGTCGAGACAATTGACCTGGCGCGCAATGGGTGTCACCTGCTCCAGCAGAGAGTCCCTGGCACTGCTTCCGGGGCCGTCTTGATTTGACTGATTCGTTCGACTCATCATCCGCCAGACTATTATCGTCTTTCGACGCACACGTTCGAAAACCATGCACCGGGTATCCTATCGTCCATCGCGGCAACGCCCATTTTGAAAAAATCCCAACCGCAGCGGGCACAGCGAGCATATCGCCGTCAAAACGCCTCGGACACAACCTCGCGTCGTGAACACGCCACGTTATAGGGCCTTGACAGAGACTTGAGGCGCGATGCCCCGGCACGCGGCCACGTCCTTTAACCTTTTTTTTGCAAAAAAACGAAAAAACGTTGACACGCCATGGAAACGTATTTTACGATTTACAAAATGTCCAATACCATTTGAGTTGCGCAGCGGTGGCCGGCAGCGAGGTTTTTTGGCTCTCGCCGGTGGCTGTTGCACGGATTGTCAGGAAGAACCGTGGCCGTAAGCTGGAACAGCGAGGATCGTAAAGTGCAGATACCTGCCAAGCGCTATCGCATCGGCG
>JAFGCA010000642.1 GCA_016932895.1 Sedimentisphaerales bacterium
AAACGGCACGGTCGCTGCCGTCATCGCCCAGCACACGCGAACCGGCGAGAGGCTGCGCTTCGCCGGCCGGTACTTCGCCGACTGCACCGGCGACGGCTGTATCGGCTATCTGGCCGGCGCGGATTACGACATGACCCTCGACGGACATATGGGTCGGTGCAACCTCTGGAGTGTCGCGGATACCGGGGGCCCCGTCTCGTTCCCGCGCTGCCCCTGGGCGCTGGACCTGAGCGACAAGCCGTTCCCCTGGAAAGAGAACCAATTGGGGTGCTGGTACTGGGAAAGCGGCTTCTACCACGACCCCTTCGAGAAAAGCGAGTACATCCGCGACCTGAACTTCCGCGCCATGTACGGCGCCTGGGACGCGCTGAAGAACGCCCGGGGCCTGTATCCGAACCACAAGCTCAACTGGGCGGCCCACATCTCGGGCAAGCGCGAATCGCGCCGCCTGCTGGGCGACATCGTCCTGTCAAAAGAAGACGTTGTCGGCGGGGTCGTCTATCCCGACCGCTGCGTTCCGGCGACCTGGAGCATCGATCTCCATCTGCCCGACCCGGCCTACGACGACGGCTTCCAGGGCGACGAGTTCATCTCCAAAGCCTATTACACGCACTATACGAAACCCTACTGGGTTCCCTATCGATGTCTCTACTCGCGAAACATCCCGAACCTCTTCATGGCGGGTCGCGACGTCAGTGTCACGCACGAAGCGCTGGGCGCCGTGAGGGTGATGCGCACGTGCGGGATGATGGGCGAGGTCATCGGCATGGCCGCTTCGCTCTGCGCCCGGTACGACACGACGCCTCGGGACATCTATCCCGATTACTTCGATCGCATGAAGGAGATGATGGCAGGCCCCGACATGGCCGCGTGGCTGGAAAAGGCCGGAGCCAACCTGGCGCTGGAAGCCGAGGTGTCGGTCTCGTCCAATTACGACCTCCAGAAATATCCCCCGCAGAATATCAACGACGGGCGAATCAGCACCACCGACAACGGCCTTCGCTGGCTCAGCAGCGCAGCGGAGATGCCCGACTACGTGACGTTCGTTTGGCCCGAGCCCAGGCGCATCGGAGCCGTTCGCATCGTAAGCGGCTGGTTTAACGGCCAGAACACCACCGATCCGATCGCGGAATTTACCTTGCAGTACTTCAAAGACCGCGCCTGGCACGAGATTCCGGGCTCCCGCGTCCGCAACAACGCCAGGGTCGAGGTCATCCAGGAATTCGGTGCGATCGTGACCAATCAGTTCCGGCTCGTCATCATCCGAACGCCCGGCAGCATTTCGCGCATCTGGGAGGTGGAGTTCTACCATCCCAATTGAATCATACGGCCCGGGACGCAGGACATCCAATCGCAGGGAGGCAGACTTGGTGCCTGGCTACTTCACGAAATCGCGGAGCAGGTCCAGATAGAGGTACCCGTAATCGACGTAGCGGTCGCCGCCGGTGAAGTGCGTCCCGTCGGGCGAATCATCGGTGGTGCTCGGCGGTGCGGTGCCGGCGGTGGCCTCGATCTGGGTGTCCTCATACCATTCGTTGAAGCTGGTGACCATCATGATGCGGCCGCACTGCGCATCCAGATGAGGCAAAGCGACCTCGCGCAGCATCGCCCGAAAGATGTCCCCCTCCCGGGAATCCTCGACGTCCGTGAAGTAGCGTGCCCGGCCCGGGTGTCCGTCGCGTACGGCCGTATCGTTGTAGCCCGGCGCCACGGTCGGCATGAACGCGGTCCCCACGCCATTGGCGACGGCCTTCGCATCCCGATAGTTCGTCGCCAGGAAATCGATAGCCTTTCGCGTGCCGCCAAATCGGCCAACGGATTGCCCGTAGACATCGTAGGCCGTGATGGCGTCGAACTGCCGGGCCCATCGGGCCTCGTATCCAGAACCGAAGACGTCGTCTCCCACGAGATAGAGCCGGGGAAATCGCTCCCTCATCTGGCGCAGAGCGTCCTGTCCCTTGTCTCGGAAATAGACGCGCGTCAGGTAGACGAACACAACGGGTCGGCCCTGGACCTTCAGGTAGTGCGGATGGTCGAAGTAGGTCTTTTCGAGATACGTCAGATCGTCGATCCAGTGACGGTAGTGCGGCGCCTTGAGCGAGCCCAGCCGACCGGTCGATTCATACAGCGCCGCGTACTTGAGCTTGCCGGCGTCGGGGTGGGACAGGATCGCCTGGCGAAACGCCCGGTCGGTATGATGTCCCGGGCCCCACCAGCTTACCGCCCAGAACACAATCCCGCCGCGAAGGCTCTGGGCGATGTGCTCGCCAATAACGTTGGGATCGTCCGAATCGTACAGACCGGCCTTCGGCTCCTGGGGCGAGGCCAGACGCAGACGCATCGCCTGCCTCCACTGCCCGGCTTGCCCTTGCGGCGGCTTGCGATACCACGGATAGTAATACACGCCCACCATTGGTTCGGCGTTGTTGTCGGACTGCTTCTCAACCGCCGCCGGCGCAGCGTCAACGGTCAATGTCACGAAGCTCAACAGAGCAGCGCCCACGAATGCCATTTGCCGTGTTGAAAACATGAATCCACTTCTCCTTATCCGGTTGCCTGTTTCTCAAACATCGAGCGTTTTCCATCGTCGGGGGTCCGCGCTTCCCACTGTGCCAGAACCTGACGCAACTCCTTTTCGGCGGCGCGGGCCTCGGGGCTGCCGATCAGATTCTGCACTTCGAGCGGATCGCGACGGCGGTCGAACAACATGCCCGGATGCGTCTTGCCCCAATCCCACGTGGCGTATTTCCCGGGCGGTGTAATCCATCGGCCCAGCTTGAAGCGTTCGCCGATCACGGCGACCTGCGACCAGTTCTCGGAAAAGACGTATGGTTTTCCCGGCAGGTCACCGCCGGTGAGGATGGGCAGCAGCGACCGCCCCGGCAGGTCGTATCCCCCGGCCGGACGCGTGATGCCCGTCAACTCCAGCAGCGTCGGATACAGATCGATCGACTCGGTCAAACCGGTGTAGGTCCGCCCGCGCGCGAACTGTCGGGGCCAATGCACGATCAGCGGGACCCGGAGCGTGTCTTCGTAGACGTTGTGGCCCACCGCGCATTTCTCGACCATGCCGTGGCCGGCCACGAAATCCCCGTGGTCGGAGGCGTAGATGACCAGCGTGTCGTCGGCCAGCGACAGCTCTTCGAGTGCCGCAAGGACCCTCCCCAGATGGAAATCGATCTCGCTGACCAGCGCGTAATAGTAGGCTACGTACCGGCGATAGATCGCGGGGTCGCTCGCCGCCGAGCCACAATTCCAAGGCGGCTTGGTCCGCGTGCGCCATTCGCGCATCCGCTGCGGCAGATGCTCCACCGGCTCGCTGACGTTGCCCGGCAGATCGACGGTGTCGGGGTCGTAGAGCCCGGCCCATCGCTCCACCGGCGTATACGGCTGGTGCGGATAGATGAACGACGTCCAGCAGAAAAACGGGCGGCCCGCCTCTTTGGCCTTGCGGAGGAACGCGATGCTCTTGTCGGCCGTGTACGCAGTCGTACGCTTCTCCGGCGGCGTATGCGAAACGTGGGCCATCAACGACGCGGCGTGCGAGCCTTTGAAATCGCGCTCGTGCGAATCGTAATGCCCCTGCTGCCTGATCCAGTCCCAGTAGTTCTCATCGGACGGATCGAGCTTCGGGTTGATGGTCGTGGCCGAGTGGTCCCAGTCGCGCTCGTTGAGGCCGCGCGGGAAATGCCGCTTGCCGAAGCACCCGGTCAGGTAGCCGTTGGCGCGCAGCAGCGAATGGAGCGGATGAAGCCTTTCGGGGTGCGGCGGGCGGTCGCTGTTGTACACCACGCCGGTCGTTCGCGGATACAAGCCAGTGAAGAGCGAGGTCCGCGAGGGGACGCAGATCCCGTCGGGGCAATAGGCCCGGTCGAACCGCACTCCGCCCCGCGCCAGCCGGTCGAGATTCGGCG
>JAFGCA010000643.1 GCA_016932895.1 Sedimentisphaerales bacterium
AAAACCTGCGGGCACTGCGTCAGACGGCAGTGATGCGAAAAGCGCCCGGCCAGCGCGGTCAGAAATGGCGAAACTCCAGCCTAAGGGTCCGCGCAAAAACAACTTTGGATCCTCAGGTTCATATGTGCGTCAGATTTGGTCGCGACGATTGAGTGAAACCGCAGGCGTATTGGCCGATACGTTGAGCGACCACCGCTTCGCGGCGGTGCCCGGGCCCCGACGACCGAGCGGAACCGGAGGCGACCTCGGGTGGTCACTGAGGATTCCGCGACTGAGGAGGGGGCGAAGATGGCGTGAGCCAGGGAGACGAAAATGTGAAGTTATTGTTGCGTGGCCCCTAAAGCTGCTGAATAGCAGAGGTTCTGAAAAATCCGCTGAATAGCGGAGGTTTTGAAAAAGTTGCCTGGACTCTCTCCGGAGGCTTGCTATGATGAGGACAATTGGCCTCGGCGATCGAGCAACAGACCTCAACGATCGATCGTGCCGTCGGGTTTTCACGCGGGCCGGTGCGAACCGTGAGAAATAGGTAGAGCGGAGGAGGGAACAATGTTCCAGAGAGTCACGCTTGTGTGCATCACGTGGAGCGCCTTGGTACTTGCGCTACTACTCGTCTGTGGGGCATCTACGGTTTGCGCCATGCCGACATCGCTGATTCCTAAAGGGTCGGATTGGCGCTATGTCGATACCGGAGTCGATCTCGGCACTGTGTGGCAGTCGATCGGGTATAGCGATTTGGGGTGGTCATCGGGACCCGCCCAACTCGGTTTCGGCGACAATGACGAGCAAACAACGATCACTTCCGGACACACTTGTTACTACTTCCGCCACGCCTTCGACGTCACTGATCCCTCCGTGTTCGGGTCTCTGACCCTCTGGGTGGTTCGTGACGACGGATGCGTGGTCTATCTGAACGGTACCGAGGTGGTCCGCTCCAACATGCCGGCGAGCGACATTCAACACGGCACCTTTGCGTCTACCGTTGTCGGAGGTACCGATGAAGACGCGTGGTTCCGATACTCGGTTGATGCGGGGCTGCTCGTTGCAGGCACGAACGTCGTGGCCGTGGAAGTGCACCAGGCCAATGCTACGAGTTCAGACATAAGCTTTGACTTTGAGTTGTCGGGAAACGCGGAAACGCGCTATCCCTACCAGGGGGTTCGCTGGACCCACCGATCGGCGGTCACGCCCCGGCCCCTCAACATCCACGTTCTCGAAGTCGATTTGACCCACGCCTCTGTAGGCACGTTCGTGACACCCGACAACGGCGGCGATCCGGACGAAGTCAACGCCCGAAAAACCACAACCTTCGTGTCTGAGTTCGGGATGCAGGTGGGGATCAACGGGGATTTCTTCGGACCGTATCCTCCCGCACCGGCCGAGGGAGCCCCGCTTTATGTTAACGGGCTCGGCGTCTCCGCGGGGACTCAGTATTCCACGGATGACGGAAACCCCGCTCTTACCATCGACTCCACGGGGACGGCATCCATTGGCCGCGCTCCCTTTGGCGAGGTGTTCCATGCGGTTGGTGGGAATCGCCTTATTGTAGACGGGGGCGTCGTAACCGGCGAAGCGTCGGGAGATGCCTTCGCGGATGAGCTACATCCGCGAACGGGCGTCGGTGTGGATGCCGGGGGAGACAAACTCATAGCCGTGGTCGTCGATGGTCGCCAAGAAGGATTCAGTCAAGGCGTGAGCTTGGGCGAGTTGGCCGATCTCCTCATTGAGTTCGGGGCCTGGAAGGGTCTGAACCTCGACGGCGGCGGTTCCTCGACCATGGTCTTCGAAGATTCCGGCATAGTCAATGTTCCCAGTGACACCGAAGGGGAGCGGGCCGTGGGAAACCACTTGGGAATAACCGCGGCTTCGATTCCAACGATTATTGCTCCGAATGGCGGAGACCGCTGGGTCCAGGGGATGCAGGAAGACATCACTTGGACGCAGGAGGGTATTATCACCACGGTCGCTCTGGAATACTCCACCGACGGAGGTGCTACGTGGACCACGATTGTGGGGAGTACGGAGAATACGGGCTCGTACACCTGGGATGTCCCGAATACTCCCTCGAGCTCATGCATTATCCGAATCTCGGATGAATCCAACCCGGAGCTTTACGAAACCAGTGACGCGGTTTTCACCATCCTCGAGAATCCTCCTCCTTCTATTCCTTCCGTGACGCTGGTCTCTCCTGCCGACGGAACAGTCACGAACCAAACAGACGTGACCTTTACCTGTTCGGTAACGGACGATTACGGCGTCGCATTCGTCGAGCTCTACGTCGGCGGTCCGCCCGAGGTTGTCACCTTCAGCGGCCCTGCCGCAATGGACGATGCCATGATCATGGGCACCGGAGACTCAGGGCGTCCGGAGATTATCGATCCCACGAATACCAACTTCGGAAGCGAACTGTCGATTAATGTCGACGGCGACAACCCTGACGCCCATGCCGTGATCAAATTCCCCAATCTCATCGGAAGTGGGCCCGGGCAGGTACCTTTGAACGCGACCATCGTATCGGCCACGTTGGAGGTTAACTGCACGAATCAGGGCAGCGTCATGACCATGTACCGCCTCCTGCAAGACTGGGTCGAGGGGGAGGTGACCTGGAACAACCGAACTGCTGAGTCGAGCGGTAATTGGTGGCTGTATCCCGGAGCCGACGGCTACGGCTCGGCGGATATCGCCCAGCCTGTTGACGCCGACTGCACCGCGACAGGCTGGCGTTCGATTGACATCACGACTTTCGTTCAACACTGGAGCAGTAACGGAGGTAATTTCGGCATTGTCCTGACCAGTGACGGAACCGACGGCGTCGATTTTGACAGCAGTGAATCGGCCAACCCGCCGGTCCTGACGGTTACCTTCAGGCCAAGCTGGGTATTGATGGGCACCGAGCTTCTCTCAGGAGCAACGAGCGCAACGGTGACCTTCGGTGACGACGAGCCACTCGGCGACCCACCAATCTCTCTCACAGATCAGCAACATCACTCCTGGAACTGTCGCGTGGTGAACACCGGGAATCCACCCCAGGAGAGCTGGGCCCCCGCCGCCTTCCAGCTCACCGTCGACACCCACGCTCCCGATTCGCCGGTACTGGTTGCCCCGGCTGACGGCGGGACGGTCGAATCCATGTCCCCGACCCTGGAGGTAACCGTGATCGATCCGGACGGAGATGCGATGGATGTCACCTTCTACGGGCGCAGAATCTCCTCGGATGACGAATTCACCCTTGTGGTGCTGCCGGATACGCAGTTCTATTCGGAGAGCTATCCCCAGGTCTTCACGGCCCAGACACAGTGGATTGTAGATAACATTGGTGCACGGAACATAGCGTTCGTCACCCACGAAGGCGATATTGTTGACAACGCCGGTGTCACGTACGAGTGGGAAAACGCCGATGACAGCATATCGCTTCTCGATGGACACGTGCCCTACGGAATGTGCCCCGGCAACCACGACACACCGACAACGAATTATAATACATACTTCCCTTACATGCGTTACGACGGTGAAAGCTGGTACGGCGGACACTACCCGTCAGGCGGAAACGACAACAACTACCAGCTTTTTTCGGCAGGCGGTGAGAGTTTCATCATCCTGCACCTCCAGTACAATCCAGGGGCGGTCGAAACCGATCCCGTCATTGCCTGGGCCAATTGGGTGCTGAGTACTCACGCTGATCGTAAGGCTATCATAACGACGCACGCCTACCTCAATGCCGACGCCACCCGCAGGAGTGAGGGTGCGGGCATTTGGAACGTCCTCGTCCAGCAAAACGACAATGTGTACTTCGTCCTGTGTGGTCACGTGCACGACGAGGCGCGGCGCACGGATGTCGTCAACGGCCGCGAGGTCCACCAGCTGCTTGCGGACTATCAAGATTCCACCGCCGGCGCTAACGGGGGCAATGGTTGGCTGCGTCTCATGCGATTTGTGCCCGCGGATAATACGGTCTGCGTCGAAACCTACTCGCCGTATCTGGACCAGTTCGAGAGCGACACGGACAGCCAATTCACCCTGAATCTGCCAATGACTCCCTATACGCTCATCGGCACGGACCCGGGGGCTCCCAGCGGCGCCAACGCATCGGTGGTGTGGTCCGGCCTGATGCCGGGATCGGAATACGAATGGTACGCCACGGTGACTGACTCGACGGCAAGAAGCCAGATCGGGCCTCTGTGGCGGTTCACCGCGGTGTTGGAGAGCATCCCGCCGAATATTACGCCCCTTACCGGAGACACCACGGGAACCACCGGCGACCCGGTGACGCTGTCGGCAATCATAACCGACCAGCCGGGGGTCGAGAGTGCCACCGTCCACTATACGCCGATCGGCGGTTTAGAAACGACCGTTGCCATGACTGCGGGCGAAAGCAACGTGTGGAGCGCAGAGGTTCCCGTCGCGTCAGATCAAGTGGGAACGATTATCTACTACATCACGGCGCGGGACATATCCGCTAACTCGGCGCGAGATCCCGCCGATCCCGGAACTTACGACATAGTGGTAACGGACAACGATGCACCCTCCCCTCCGCTGGAGCTCACCGCGACACCTGTTGCCGGCGGCGCCATCAAGCTGGAGTGGAGTGCCGCAGTTGATAACGTCGCCGTGACGGAATACGAGGTCTATCGCGGTGCCGAAATGCTGGGCACGGTAGTGGCGACGGAAGACCCTAGCTATTTGGATGTGGATACAGAAGATGGCGTGGAGTACAGCTATACCGTGAAGGCGATAGACGAGGCACGTAACTCGTCGGTTGACTCGACATCAGCAACGGCGACGGCCGACGCTAGCGGTCCGAATATTGACAACGTGGCGGCCGGCGGTGTTGGCCCGTCCACTGCGACCATAACGTGGACGACCAGCGAAGAAAGTGACGGCTCGGTCGTGTACGGGATCGGCACGCCCTCCATGGAAGTCGCCGGCCAGAGCGGCGTATTGGACCATTCGGTGCTGCTGGCGGGACTGGGTGCCGCCAGGACGTACGTTTATTTCGTGAAGGCGACGGATGCAGTGGGTAACCTCAGCACAAGTCCTATGAACTCCTTCACGACCGCAGAGGCGGCACCGGAGGCCCTCTTTAGCGACGATTTCGAAAGCGGCGGCTTCTCGGCCGGCGGCTGGGCGACGAGCGGCGTCGTCCATGTGAAAGCGGGTGAGGTTCCGGAGTTCCCGACTTTTGCCGCGCGCACGAACATGACGGCATACATCGAGAGAGCCATCAACACGGCGGGCTATGGGAATGTCACGGTGAGTTACCGGTGCCTGTCGATCGACATGGAAGAGGGAGAAGCCTTGTACGCCGAGTGGTCGGTCGATCTCGGCGGCGAAGAGTGGAACACCATCGACCCAGTTGTTTACAACAGTCTCGTCGAGAAGACAGATCTCCCCCTGACGGGTGCGGATAATAACCCGGAATTCAGGATACGTTTCCGCGCGAATGCAAACAAGAACAAGGAGTACGGGTACATTGACGATGTCGTGGTCAAAGGCGTTCCTATGGGGCCGCCCAATGGGCAGCCGCTGGCGGTTGACGACAGTGCGGCAACCAGTGAAGACCTCCTGGTGGCGATCGACGTTCTCGTTAACGACAGCGACCCCGATGGAGACTCCTTGACCGTGACGGGAACGTCTGATCCGGCCAACGGGATCGCATCGGTAATCGACGGTACGACCGTGGAATATGAACCCGATCCGGATTTCTACGGCAGTGACGCCTTTACCTACACGATAAGCGACGGGAGAAGCACGGCAACCGCGACCGTTACGGTAACGGTGACTCCGGTTAACGACCCGCCGTCGGCGGCTGACGATAGTGATACGACTCAGATGAACACGCCCGTCGTGATCGACGTTCTTGCCACCGACGTCGACCCCGATGGAGATAGCCTGACGGTGACACAGATTTCGAATCTCACCAATGGAACGGCGGAGATCAACCCAGAGGACAATACCGTGACCTTTACACCGGATACCGATTTTCTCGGTGAAGGTTCCTTTACGTACGAAGTGAGCGACGGAAACGGCGGAACCGATTCGGCGGTGGTTACGGTTACGGTCGTTTCGGCCGAACCGAAGGTACATGTGGCCAGCATAATCTTCGGCGACTTCTTCTCTACGGGGAAGAACCTCAAGGCGGTGGCGACCGTCACCGTCCACGACCAAGCAGGGTCACCGGTGTCAGGAGCAACGGTTGTGGGTGACTGGGGCTACCAAGGCGCCGTGATTCAAACAGGGGCGATGGGCACGACGGGTGCCGATGGCGCGGTCGTTCTTGTGTCCCCTCCGGTGAAGGCAAGCTCTGGGGGTGTTTTTGCCTTCCAGGTGACGGGGGTGACTGCGGACGGCTACACGTATGATCCGAACGATCCGAATGGGGTAACCGATGGCGAGGCCGGCGTTCCCTGAGTGACGGGAGTCTGATGAGTCGCCTCTAATAGACAGCTACTACTTACGTTCCCCGCCTCGGGCGTGCCGAAGTCCGCCTGCATCTCCTTTCATCTTCCAAAGCAGATCGGCATCATGTGGGAAACGCCCGGGCGTTCCTTGCTACGCGCCGGTCGCGTAGGGTGAAAAAAGCAGCCGGGGCGGAAACACAGCCGTGGTTCGTGCGTGTGGGAGAGCGAGTGGACGGATCTCAGCCGACCTCAGCACGCACGCACTGACCGATGCCGCCCCTCCGGCACAT
>JAFGCA010000644.1 GCA_016932895.1 Sedimentisphaerales bacterium
ATCGGTGCGTTACACGGGCGCGACAACCGTTTTTATCATACGCTCGGCCTCGGGCCAGGTTTTCGTCTTGGTCCATCCCCAGGCGCGGGCCGCGGCGACCTTCAATCCGGCCGCCAGCGCCGCCGGAGGCTCGCCCGCAGCGTCGAGACCCGCCAAGAAACCGGCCAGGAGGTAATCGCCGCACCCCACGGTTGAGACGATGTGGCCCTGCGTATCGTTACGGCCTTCCCAGGCGCCGCTTGCGGTCACGAGCACGGCTCCTTTCGCCCCCCGGCTGATCAGGACCAGCTCGACTCGATCCAGCAACGTTCCGCCCGCGGCGGCCAGGGCGCCGGGCGCATCTTCAATCTCCCGGCCCAGCAGGCCGGCCAGTTCCTCGACATTGGGCGCGATCAGGCCAAGCGAGCCCGCGTCGACCAGCCTATGCAAGGCCGGTCCGTGCGTGTCGAGCACGATGCGCGCCCCCGCCGCTCTGCAACCGTGCACCACCGCGACCCCTCGATCGAGCAGATCGCCGGCAGGCATCGAGCCGGCGAAGATGCAGGTGTCGCCGGCGCCGACGAGCTTCTTCAGATCCGCATCGAGCCGGTCCAGGGTCTCCGCCGAGGCCAGGGCGCTGGGCAGGCGCAGGTGCATTTCACGCCCGTTACGCGTATCCAGCACTGTGACGTTGTGCCGCGTGTGCCCGACGACCGCCGTCATGGCGACCCGCACGGATCCGAGGCGTTGGACGGCGGCCTGCATCGGCTCGTAATCCGCGCGCCCCCAGAGCCCGGCCGCGACGCTGGACCGGCCCAGCCAAGCCAGAGCGTACGAGACGTTCAGCGCCTTGCCCGCCGCCCGGATGTCCTGCTCGTCGATGTTCGCGTGCCGGCCCCAGTCCAGGCCTTGCCCGCGGCATTGAACGTCCCAGGCCGGCGCCAGACCTACCGTAATGATCTTTTTCCCGTGCTCCACCGAATCACTCACGTAAAGACGCTAACCCGTTTTGTCGCTCCTATAGCCGGCCTGAAGCTGCCCGCAGGCGGCCTTGATGCCCCGTCCCAGGCGGAAGCGCGTCGTCGTCTCGACGCCGGCGTCTTTCAGCGCCGCCGCGAAGCGGGCGATTCGCTGCCGGCTGCTGCCGGTCAGGGCGCAGCCCGGATACGGATTGTGCTCGATCAGGTTGACGTTGCACATGATCCCGCGCAGCAGCTTGACCAGCAGGCGGGCGTGCGCCACCGAATCGTTGAGGCGGTCGATCATGACGTACTCGAATGTCACGCGCTGCCCGGTGGCCCCCTGGTAGGCCTTCACCGCAGCCAGCAGCTCGCCTATCGGGTACGTGCGGTTGACCGGCATGATGCGATTGCGCAGCACGTCCGTCGGCGCGCTGAGCGAGATAGCCAGTCGCGGCCTCACGTCCTCGCTGGCCAGACGCCGGATCGCCGGCGCGATCCCGCACGTGCTGACCGTGATGTGGCGAATGCCGATGTTCTTGCCCGCCGGATCGTTCAGAATGCGAATCGACCGCAGCACGGCACCGTAATTCTCTAACGGCTCGCCCATTCCCATGTAAACCACGTTCGTGATGCGCCCGGCGTCCTGCTCGACGGCGTTGACCTGCCCGGCGATCTCGCCCGCCGTCAGGTTGCGCCGCAGCTCGATCCGCCCCGTCGCACACAGCACGCAGCCCATCGCACAGCCGACCTGCGTCGAAACGCACAGCGTGCGGCGCTTCTCCTCGGGCAGCAAAACCGCCTCGATCCGCTCCCCGTCGCCCAGCTCGAAGAGGTACTTCGCCGAGCCGTCCGGGTCGCTGGGCCGGTCGACGACCTTCAGTGGCGAGATGAAGTAGCCCTCGTCCGCGAGCCGCGCCCGAAACGCCTTGCTCAGCGGAGTGATGTCCGAAAGCGTCCGCGCGTTCAACGTATGAACGAACTTGAAAATATACCCGGCCAGATACTTCTTCTGCCCCAGCCCCGTTACCAGCGACTGAAGCTCACCCAACGTATTGTCCTGTAAATCCAAACTCATCCCCCCATTCTATCACATCCCGCCGACACCGTCGAATTCCGCGCCGGCCGTGTTGATTCAGCCGCCGGGGCCTGTTATGATTGTGGTATCAGTGGGCAGAGTGACTGCACGTCGACGGGTGTTTTTCTGCCGGTGCAAAAAGACATGAGACAGATAAGGGAATCATACGGACCGATCGGCGACGATGAAGGCCGCTTCGATATCGAGTTGTGGCAATCACAAGGGGATCGAGCCATTTTTGATGCCACGCTGCAGATGGTATTGGATTACCTGACGATCAGGAACGGACATGCTGACGAGCCCAGACTTCAAAGAACTGTTGAGTCTTTTGGAAAAGCATGAAGTCCGCTATCTGGTGGTTGGCGGCTATGCGGTCATGAAGTATACCGAGCCCCGTTTCACCAAGGACCTGTACCTCTGGGTCTCGACCGATGCGGAGAACGCACAAGCGGTTTTTCGGGCTCTCAAGGAGTTCGGCGCACCGCTGAAAGACTTGGCGCCGGCCGATTTCGCCCGCGAGGGCTATTTCTATCAGATGGGCAATCCCCCCTTCCGGCTGGACGTGATGCCGTCCCTGCCCGGAGTGACTTTCAAGACGGCGTGGGCAAACCGAGAAGACGTGACGCTGGAAGGCGTGACCATTCCGTTCACTTCGAGAGAAGACCTGATAACGGCAAAAGAAAGCAGCGGTAGAGATCAAGACAAGATCGATGTCAGGAAGCTCCGAAAAGCCGACGATTGAGACCCGGCGGACACAATACGTCAGAGCGGCCGGTTGCCTACGCGGCAGTCCTCTACGGCATGCGGCGGGTTACTGTGATGTCGTCGATGTAGATCGTGCCGGTCCCGCCTTCCCTGGGGTTGTCGCGGTCGCCGAGGCCGATGATCATCTTCCCGACGGAGGCCACGTCGACACCCGCCGCCTGCAGATCGGCCAGGGCAATGTGCGACTTTCGCCACTCGCTCGCCAGCACCGCGTCGGCATCCGGATGCATCACCACCGCGACCCGGCCGGCAATGTCCTCAATCGCCACATACAGAGGCTCCGGATCGTTGTCTGCGTCGCCGTGAAAGTACACTGTAAGGGTGTCCGCCTCGCCGGCCGTCCAGTCCTGCGGTGATTCCACACCATCCGGCGTCCAATAGCTCGGCGTCGTGAAGGCCCGCTCGGCCTCCGAGTAGTACGGCTCGGTTGCGTTGTCGTAGGACAAAGGCATCGACTGCCACCCGCCGTGGACGATCTTCGTTTCGATGATCGAAAATCCTTGGTAAGGATGGGGTATGTTCGGGTCCCACAGATCGTGGCCGACCATCGCGCCGGTGCCGTTGCCCGCGTGGCCCGGCTCCGGCAGAGTGAAACCCCTCCCGTCGATCCACGTCCGGAAGACCCTGTCCGCTACCTCGTTCGTATAGCTCTCGAAGTCATCGACAACGAGCACGATGGTATCCTCGACGAGCAACTCCCACGCCAGCCGGGGGTAGTCTCCCTCCGGCATGGTCCAGACATCGTTTGGACCGTTCTCCGTTTCACCAACAAAGTCCCACCCGGCGGCGAGAAACGTGGCGGCAATCTGCATCTCGGCCGTGGTCAGGCCTGTGCCCCCGGCACTTTGCATCTGCCCGCTCGTCTCGACATCCCAAGGAACCGAACACCTGCCCCTGATAGGTCAGATCATCACTATGATCCGAGCCGACGAGGCCACCTATACTCTCGCCGCTGCCTTCGTGTCGCACGCGCCCGACAGCATGGCAGTTGAAAATCTGCCACAAAGTGTGTCCAATCAGGCCTCCAACATATCTGCTGCCATCTCCACCGAAGACGTCGCCCGTGGCGTAGCAGTCGGTCACAATGCCGAAGCTGGTTCCCGCCAGGCCGCCCAGGCCCAGGCTATCGTCCCCGCCTGACACATTGCCCGTCGCGCAGCAGCGCTCGATGGTTCCGTGAAAGTCGCTGCCGACCAGGCCGCCGAGTTTAACGCTAAAGGAACCGCCGCAGACATCGCCCGTGGCACAGGAATCACTGATCTTGCCCTCCACGTTCTGGCCCACCAGACCGCCGAAGGACCGGGGGCACCCCGTACATGAGACGGTACTGGTCGCGAAGCAGTGGCTGATCTCGCCCCGATAGCAGTGGCTGATCCCGGTGTCATCGCAGGGACCGATCTGGCCCCGGTTGGTACCGACGAGTCCGCCGACATACTCGCCTTCCAACCCGACCGAAACATCAGCATGGGCGACGCACTCTATCAGCACACCGTTATTCTGTCCAACCAACCCGCCCATCCAGTCGGCGAACAAAGCACTCGTGACCTCGCCTGTCATGCTGCAACCTTCAATGACGCCTTCGTTCAGTCCGACGAGACCCCCGACCCAACAACCAACCTCCCGCATGCGCACAACTCCGCTCACGTGACATGCCTTGATCGTGCCATGGTTGTACGCTGTCAGTGCACCCATCTCGCCTTCGCCTTCAACAACTACATCCTCCAGCGTCAGATCGTGAATCGCGCCGCTTTCTTCCACCACACCAAACAGGCCGACGCCCCCATTGGGCTTCTGTTCGAGCGCGAGGTTGATGAGCCGGTGGCCGTTCCCGTCGAAGTCACCGGTGAAGCCGGAGCCCCAGGGGCCAAGCGGCGCAATCAGAACCTGCGTAAAGATCCGCCCGCCGGGCAGGTTGGGGTCGAGGTCGATGTCGGCCATGAGCTTGAAGTGCTTGTCCCAGTCGTTGGGCTCGGCGGTGTAGATCAGGTGGGGGTCGTTGGGCTCGCCCGTCCCGCCGCCGTATTGGGCCCGGGCGGGGAACGCGAGAGAGCAGGCAACGATCAGAAATGGGATTATCCGCCGCGTTCCGATGTACCTCGCATTCATCATCTTCGTTCCTCTCGCACCAGAATATCAGCCACGCGAACCCGCAACCCGCCGCTGTCTCGACGCACGAGCCGACGCGATGCGGCAGGAGGCGCGTTCTCCGCTCGTCAAGACACAGTATAGCCCAACGGCACCACCGCTGTCAAGCTTCGCCCCCTCTCGAAAGGCACAGGACGCCGGCGTCGAAACGCTCCGCGCGTTTCGCGGGCGGACGAAGCGCCGGTGAATTCATGTGCTTCTCCTTCAAGAATATCGTATGATACAGCCATGCAAACGGTGTACGTAGAAACATCGATCATCAGCTATCTCGCGGCGAAACCCAGCAGGGATCTGCTCATCGCGGCCTGCCAGCAGGCTACCCACACGTGGTGGGGGCAGCACCGGAGCGGATTCGAACTTTATACGTCCGAATTGGTCGTGACGGAAAGTGGCCGGGGAGACCCTGAGGCTGCGCGCAAACGCCTGGACTGCCTCAAAGGCATTCCCGAACTGCGTATTACGGCGGAGGTCCGGGATATCGGTGCAGCCCTCGTCCAGGAAGGCGCCCTGCCGAAGAAAGCCGAGGCGGACGCGCTTCATATTGCCATTGCCGCTGTCCACCACGTCGATCTGCTGCTGACATGGAACTGCCGACACATCGACAACCCAGCCACCAAGCCTCTGGCCCGGTCCGTCTGCGTCGCACAAGGCCATCGATGCCCGGAGATTTGTACGCCCATTGAGCTTCTGGAGGCGACGAATGAGGCGCAATGAGATATTAGAGGAAGTCTGGCGGAACCGAGACGGATTCGCCCGAGAGCACAACTACGACATCGACGCCATGGTTGCGGCGTTGCAGGAAATGGAGCGCCGCCCACTCAACGAAGTCGTCGACCGACGCCCGAAAGTGCCACGCAAGGGGCCGAGCCCGCCGACGGATTGAGGCCAGGATAGAACATACAGGCGTTCCCACCGATCTGGCGATGGAGCCGCCCGGTTCTCTTGGCGCGCGACAGGATAGTGTCCGTGTCTATTCCTCGTCTTCGTCGGCGGCGCTGGAGATGTAGCCTTGCTGGCCTTCGGTGGCGTAGACCGCCTGGTGGACCTCTTCTTCCTCGTCGTCTTCGGCCAGGTCGGCGAAGCCCATTTGGGCGTCGTTTTCCATCTGTTCGCGGATGCGGTTGTATTCCTCGGCTGTCATGAGCACTTCGCGGGCCTGGCTGCCCTTGTACTCGCCGAGGATGCCGGCGCCGGCCATCATCTCGATGATGCGCGACGCGCGGGCGTAGCCGATACTCAAGCGGCGCTGAAGCAACGAGACGCTGCCGCGCTTCGTCTCCAGCACGACCCGCACCGCATCGTCGAACAACTCGTCGCGCGGCATGTCATGGGCGCTGACCTTGTTCAGTTGCGTCAGCTC
>JAFGCA010000645.1 GCA_016932895.1 Sedimentisphaerales bacterium
GGGAAGGTCGCAAGCCTCGGTCTTCGTTTCTTCGTTAACCCTGGTCATTGTCCCGATTTCGGGAGGACATCATTTTGGACCCTGACGCGTGCGGACGCGGCACGTGACGCGCGGAGGAGACGCCGGCGGGTGACATTTTCCGGCATACCAGCGGAACAACCCGCGTCGTCGCATCCGTCGGGATATCTTCGCTGAACTGGATGACTAACGGCTCGCTCCGGCGGTGTTGCGATAGCAGTCCCTGCATCCGCTGCTCGATAGTCGCGTCGTCTTCGCGGCACAGCGTCGCGGGAAAGTTGGGAAAGACCCGCTTCTCCGGCCAGAGCCTCTGGGCATCCTCGAAGGTCACGTCGCCTCCCATTTCCGGGAAGGAGAACGACTCGACGACGTCGAACGGCGATCGGCGAATCAGGTCGGCCAGCGCGCGCAGCCGGCCGTCCATGTGAACAACGTAGACCTTGCCGGCCACCTTAAGCCGGGGCCCGTGCTTCTCGTAAAACGGAAGGAGGTACTTCTCGTACATCGCGGGCGGCGTGACGTCGACCGTCACGTTGTCCGGTTGCCAGATGACCGGCGCGTCGGACTGGAGCACCAGGTCGAACATCTCGTCCATCTTCCGGTCGAGCGCGGCCAGGAGCGACTCGACGGGCTCCGGTTCCGTCTGAAGATCGAGCAGGAATCGCTCCGGGCCGGCCAGTTCGATGAGCACTTTCTGGTAGGGGCTTCGATCGACCCGGCCCAGCACGAGCCCCGCTTCCCCCAAGTGCTCGACGTGGCGTTGATAGTCGGCTTCCTGCGGAACGAGCACGGAGTTTTCCACCAGGTACTGGAGAACCTGGTAGTCGTCGATGCCGTCGATGTAGTGCTTTGTGGTCCACTCGCCGCCGAGGATCGGATCCAGGACCATCTCTTGCCGAACTGACCCGACCGGCGTGTGGAACTCGCGGATTTCGATCCGCTGACCGTCCCTCCACCGATAGTTGATCGACATCTCCGCGTTCTTGACTTCCGACAGGTAGCCGGGGAGGAGATGCCATGGCGGCGCAATGAGCGACGTAAGCGGATAGTAATCAACCACCCCGAGGCCCGCATCGCGCGATTCGAACTCGAACTGGCCGCAAGGCAAGTACCGTTTGTAGATCGTAACCAGCGGTTGGGTACCTGACTGTCCGCGGTAGACGGCCAACATGCGATCTCGGATGTTCATTTCCCGCATACTCTATTCGGTGTTCTTTCTGCGCGAGGATCGCGGTCCGTCTGAGAGAGCCATGACCTCCATCGCGCCACGTGCGGCGAGTCAACTCTTCCTGTCTTCATTCGACCCCGCGAGGGTGTACTTGGCCAGCATGGCGTCAACCTGCGCGCGGCTCGGCAGCGCGTTGACGACGCCTACCTGCGTCACCGAAAAAGCCGCCACGCAGGAGGCGAAGCGGATGGCCTCGTCGAGGGGTTTGCCCTCGGAGATCGCCACCATGAGCCCGCCGGCAAAGGCGTCGCCCGCCCCGGTGGCGTCGACCGATTCGACCTGCGGCGCCGGATAGTGGCGGGCCCCGTGCCGGTCGACCAGCACGCTGCCGCGCGAGCCCAGCTTGACGATGGCCGTGCGGACTCCCCTCTCGCAAAGCACGTTTCCAGCCTGGATCGCTCGCTCCATCGTGTCGACTCGAATCCCGGTGAGTATTTCCACTTCTGTTTCGTTCGGGAGAATCAGGTCGGTGTTCTCATAGGCCTCCGCCGGCAACGGTCGGGCCGGCGCAGGATCCAGAAGCGTCGTCACCCCGAGCGATCGGGCCAGCTTCAAGGCATAGATGAACGTGTCGATCGGGCCTTCCAGTTGGCACGCCAGAACGGCCGACTGGGCGATCACTTCCCTAGCTTGGTCAATGTGGACAGGCTGAAGCCGGTCGTTGGCCCCAAGGACGACCGAGATCATGTTGTCTCCGTTGGCATCGATCACTATGAAACTGATGCCGGAGTGAATCGTGTCGTCCACGAAAATGAACTCGCGGCTCAGCCCCATTTCCCGGTAGATGTCCAGCGCGTCGCGGCCATACTTATCGTTGCCGACGCAGCCGACGAAACGGACGTCGCCGCCGAGTTTGGCGGTGCAAAGGGCCTGGTTCGATCCCTTGCCGCCGGCCCCCTCATAGAAGGAGTGCCCGATGAGCGTCTCACCCATCACCGGCAGGCGATCGCCCTTGATGAAGAGCCCCGCATTGTAACTTCCGACAACCACGATCGGTTTTCCCATGAGTGAGACCTTTCGCACGCACTCGTTTCGGGGATGTGAAATAAGGAAACCAGAACACATTCGATCATCGATCGACGAGCCTCGTCAGGACACGTGGGCCCTCGCGTAGCCGATAATTGTGATTCCTATTATGAACGTCACGAACATCAATCCGAGGTACACATAGGCTCGAGGTGGTGCCTCGCGGAACTCCCGCCAGACGAGAACCCCCCAGGCGGCCGCCACCAGCGTCCCACCTGCCCCGAACGCGTAGCCGACTGCCATGCCGACCTTGTCGCCGGCGATGAAGTTGAACACTCCACCCAGCGCCCAAATGGCCCCACCCAGAAGGCCATAAACGTGAAACCTCTTCGGCGCCACCAACCAGTCGCACATCGCCACGGGCGGGTCACCGGCGATTGGAAACCGCATGAGGGGGTAGTTGACCACGAGGGTGCAAAGTAGGACCCCAATCGCGAACATCGTCGAAGCAGCATAGGGGTCCAATGCTTCCGCGCCGACGAAGGCTCGCTGCAGGCAAGGAGGAAACGCTCCCATGAATACGCCACCGAGGACCGCGATCCCAATCCCGCGAAGCGAAAACGGACGATGGGTCGAGATCGCTCGATAGGCGGCGGCGTCCGCGAGCATCGAGGCGAGAATCAGCACCGAGCCCAGGAGCATCCACAAAGCTGGCACACTCGGCTCGATCCACCAACTCACGCCGACACCGATGAGCAGCGCGAGGCTGATGCAGACGGGAAACGCCACTGCCATTCCCGTCAGGCTGATTGCCGCCACTAACAGCACGTTCCCGATATTGAACACAAGGCCTGAAAGGAGAGCCCAGCTAGCATTCACGCCGTTCATTTCCCCTCGGAAAAGAGCCGATCCGCTGCCTAGCGCAATCGAGAGACCTAGCGAGGCCAGCATCACGCCGGTCGCGAAGTCCCAGTAGAACAGTTCGAAACGATACTGGCCGCGGCAAACGCTGTAGGTGTTCGCCCATGATCCCCAGCACAGCATCGTCAAGAACATGAGCCCTACCGCGGCGGTGAACGTAGTCGGTTCAAACATGAATGGCACTGAAAATGTTTTAAGTCGTTATGGTGAATTGATATAGGAAGAAACGGCCTGCCTTGCGTACAAGGGTGTTGTCAAC
>JAFGCA010000646.1 GCA_016932895.1 Sedimentisphaerales bacterium
CTTTCCCATACGCCGCACACTGCGGGCTCTGAGCACTCCTTTTTCGCTCTCGTGGAACCGTCGCATCGTCGTTCGCCACCGCGTATCGCAACCACGCGGCGCCGATGGGCGCTACGCCGGTTCTCCACGCTGCGCCTACGGTTGTGCCACAATTCCCAGTTGGGGTCCAGAGAATTTTCGAACGGGCTGCGGCGGGGTTGCGTTGCAGAGGCTTTGCGAGTAGGCGGGCCGGCATTGTGTTGCGTTAGCCATGGTTGGATGAAATGAACTTGCGATGAGACGCTTCGGATTCTCTACCGTGCTTCCTGGGGTATTCGTCCGAGACCGGGGAGATTCTCGAGTTTGATGAGAGACTGTTTCTCGGTATCGAGGATGTACAGCGTGCCGCTCTGCCAGCAGGCTTTGTCGCCGACGCCTTCGCCGATCATTGCCACTTTGCCGAGCTGCCACACGTACAGCGTTCGGCCTGCGATGAAGTAGGCCGTCTCATCGTCAGTGGCCGCGACGGACGTAATGGCAGGGCCGGTCAGATGACAAATCAGGTTGATTTCGCCACCCGGGACCAACCGGTAGAGATCATTTGCAGTCGCGAAGTAGAGCGTGTCGCCGGCGACGGAGGCCGCGCCAATGGGATGCGGCACAGCGCAGAGCTTGGCATGGCCGCGCTGCGGTTCAACCACATACAACGAGGTGGCGCGATCGCCGCCGTCGCCATAAACGTAGATTTGTTTGGTGCCGACCGCCAGCCGCATCCCGTTCTCCGGCAGATCGACCCGGGGATGGAAACGTCCGCCCGCGTAGTATCCGAGCTTCCGGCCGCTTACCACAAGCAGGGCGCCGTCAGGCGCAAAGGCACAATCGCTTGCAGGGGTCGGCGTGTCGAGAAGGTACTCCCTGCGGCTCACCACAAACAGGTTGTCCGATTTGGCAACGACGATCGTGCCGCGAGGGCTTACCGCCAGCACAGGAGCGAGGGCTTCCAATCCGGAGGCCTTCACCCGTTCCGGCGTCAGAATCACAGTCAAGCGCGCCGCCGGCGCTTCTGCCGTCGCCGGCAATGTCACGGCCAGAACGAATGCAAACACACTCAGGAAATACTGCATCACCGGGAACCTCCCATCGGTTGCGTCAGCCAGTTGAACCATTTCCGACCGTTGTCTTCCATCTCCTGCTGCTCTTGCGGCGAAGGAGGCGTGGGGATACTGGAGAAGCTGTCGATACAGATCTTCATGGCACGGGACTCGGAGCCCTTGATCAGTTGTGCGGCTTCGTCTTCCGGGTATCCGCGCCCTATAATGTCGACGGCGCTTTGCATGGAGCGTCCCGCCTCGTCACTCAATCCCTTTGCCAGTTTTATGATCCCCAGTTGAGAGCCGCCGCCGAGGGCGGTAATGACCGCTTCGCCCAGTTTCAGCGGGGCTTCCTTGATGTTCTTCCCCACCAGTCCGATGATCTTGTAAGCTTCGGGCCCCAAATCCACGATGGGTGGCGCCTCCCGGTCGATTGCCGGGGTGGCGCTGACGGGAAAGGCAGGAGGCACCGATGCGTGGAGCTGCTCGAGTGTCCCTCCGGCACTCGCGGGCGCGGCCGCAGGCTGGCCCAGGAAATCCAGTGCGTCGGCCTGAAGGTCCGCGAAGGCGGCGTCCGTTTGCGCCAACCGTCTTCTTTGCTCCGCTTCCCGGGTTTCGCGCGCCGCCTCTGCGATCTTCCGCTCGCGTGCCGCCTTCTGCAGAAACACCTTGGTCTCCTCTTCGCAGTTGAGCCAGAATTCCGCCTCTTTCAGGTTTTTCTGAATGACGGGATCGTCCGGCGTGGCCTGGAGGGCCTCCCGGAAGGATTGGACCGCCGCCGCCCAGTTGCGATACCGGTACGCGTCTATGCCTTTTCTGTTGAGCGCGTAGGCTTTCTCTTTGGCCTCGGCGTTCTTCAGGTGCTGCTGGATCAACGGGTCGCCGGGAGCCAACTTCAGGGCTTCACTGTACCACTGAATGGCCGCGGCCCAATTGCCTTTGGTGTACTCCTCGCAGCCTTTCCGATAGAGCTCGTGGGCCCTCTGCATTCGGCGTTCGGCGGCTTTTTGCTGCATGTTCTTGATCATGTTGTAGAACGGGATGCCGTAGCCGTCCTCGCCCCAGACCCTGCCCTCCGTTCCTGCGTCCCCGCCGGAAGAGGATGTCCCCGTCTCGTCATACCCCCCGGGGGCAGGATGCATGTGAAGTCGCAGCGTCGGGTCGCCGGATTGGGCCACCGCCTGATCGATGGCCGCCAGGCACTCCTGCTTCGTGGCGAAATGTCCCACCCGTTTGGAAATCGGGGCGCCGGCCCTGCCCATCTCCTGGACCAGCGTGTCACTGTATTCAATCTGCCAGCCGGACCAGGCGCAGGATGTCACTATCAGTACGATTATCGGGGCAATCCTGACAGCCTTCATGTGTAGACCTTAATAAAAAATGCGTTCTTTTCCCTTTTCCAATACACCTCGAAATATATCGTATGAATTATCGAAGGTGTGTAGTGAAATTGTTCGATATTCGGGGCAAAATCATGTTTTTTTGCAAAGGAGCATACACGATGGGTACCCGAGGGACATGGGCAGGCGCACTGCTGATCCACGTACTGGTATTGACCTGGGTCGGATGGGCCCAGGCCGGAGAGATTCACGATGCCGTGAGAAACGGTGACCTGGAGAAGGTTAAAATGCTGTTGAAGGAGGATCCGGCGCTGGTCAACGCTGGAAATAACGGCGGAAGCACGCCGTTGCACCTGGCGGCCGCCTTCGGCCAGGAGGAAATCGCGAAGTTGCTGATTGCGAAAAAGGCGGACGTCAATGCCAGGGACGAACTTCAAAATACGCCACTGTACGACGCGGCGGACGACGATGCACTGGCCGTGGCGAAGTTGCTTCTGTCGAAGAAGGCAAACGTCAAGGTCACAAACAGTTTTGGGGAGACGCCGCTGCATGAGGCGGCAGAACGCGGCAGCGTGACCGTGCTGAAGTTGCTTCTGTCGAAAAAGGCGAGCGTCAAGGCCAGAGATTCCAGGGGCCGCACGCCCCTGCACATGGCGGCGCGCTCCGGACGAAGAGAAACCGTCAAGTTGCTTCTTTCCAAGAAGGC
>JAFGCA010000647.1 GCA_016932895.1 Sedimentisphaerales bacterium
GGATCTCGGCCCGGGGGTGGCATCGACGGTCGTGGGAGGCGGCGGGACCTATTCCGGCGTGGTCTCTCTCGGCGTTGCGGCGTTCGCCGGTTTGGACGTGATTCTCGAATTCGATGTCCTGAGCGGCTTCGGTGCCTTGGGACTCCTGGACGGGATGAACACCACCGTGGCCTTGGATTTCGCCGAAGTCGTCGTTCCGCTCCCCGGGGCGACTGTTCTGGCCCTGCTCGGGCTTTCTACCGTCGGCTTGCGTCGGCGACGGGCCGGACTCTGATTCACCCGAACCGACGCTTTCCTCGAAGCAAGCTACGACCAATTGGCGGAGATCCGGCGGTGGTGGACGCGGCGCTCGGTGTTCCCGAGGTCGGACACCGACGGCACGAACGCGAACCTCACACTCTTCTACTTACCCGGCAGGGGATAAGGGCCCGCGGCCCTATCCGGGTCCTTGATGCGGTAATAACCGTGGCATTGGAGCCTTTGCACCTGCCCGCCCGCCAGATGGACGGACAGCGTGTCGTTGAAGGATTCTCGCCCGTCCTCCGCGTCCGGCACCAGGATGGACAGCGTCAGGCGATAGCGAGTTCCCTGGCCGTCCTTCGGGGGGACCTTCTGCTTGCCGACCACATCGATCAGATTCTGCTCGGAGACGACCGATGCGATGTCGAAGTCCTGCCCATAGTTGTTCGCCAGCCATACGTCCATCCGCCGGGGAGCGCCAGGTTTGAGATTGAAGAGCACCAGCGACGGCGGCGTGAACTGGAATTCCGGCAGCGTGGTGAACCGGATCCGGATGTCGCGGCAGTGCGGATGCGTGAGCAGCAGCTTCAGGTAGCCGGCCGGCTGGTTGCGGAGTTTCTCCACATCGAGAATGGCGTGAATCGTGAATTCCGTCGCCTTCACGGCCGGGTCGATATCGGCCGTGATGCAGTTGCCGCTACACAGCAGCCCCGTCACGGAGAACGGCACGCCGTCCAGGCTCTTGAGGGTAATGGGCGTACGGGCTCTGGCCTGCTCCCCGAGCACCAGATCGAGTCTCTCGGGTTCGTGCAGCACCCGCGCGACGACGCGGGCCTTGAGCGTCAGCCGGATCTCGCGGTGGGCCTCGTCGTTGGTATGCACGGTCAGCATCTTGTGGGCGGTCATGGGGACGCTGCTGGCCACATAGGTCACCTCGATCGCCCCCTCCTCGCCGGGCGCATACTCGGTCTTTGCCAGCTTGGTCGCGGTACAGCCGCAGGTTGAGTCGATCACCCGTTCCAGAACCAGCATCTCCGTGCCCGCGTTCCGGAACTGGAACTCGCAGGCGTTCCTGCTCCGCAGATCGACGTTCCCAAAATCATGCACCGCCTCCTCAAACACGATCCTCGGCCCACATCCCCCGTGTGATGCTGTCAACCGGCTGCCCTCCGACACCCGCTCTCCGAGGGCACTCGTCTCATCGTCACCGCCAGAGACAGGCATCCCTATCCGGTGCACCGATCCTGGGGATTCTTGTTCCCCGGTCGATTGGGGGCCGGCGCAGCCGGATGGCAGGACAAGCCACAGAACCACCGAGAGAACCGCAAAGTGTCTCCAAAGGCCGCCCAGGCGGGACGTCCTCGCATTCCCACTTTCCCATGTCGTGCCGCCAGAATAACTCCGATTATTCATCGCCCAGCATCCTCAGGAACGGTGGCCGCCCCCAATCACCAAATGCTCCAATTACCCGCCTAATGCGACTGTGCAAAAGACGCCAATACTCTGCATGATGTACATATGAAGACATAGAGTATCCCATCGTCGCCGAACTGCATGCCAACCGAGCGATCCGTGTCGAGCTGCGCAATGAACGGCATTGCGTTTCCGCACTCAATGCACGATGGAGCTTCTATACCTTGTATCCACGTGGGAGAGCCACCAAGCTGATGCCGTGGAGTGTCTTCTTTTTCATCCAACGACTGGCGGTTAGGCTCCAGCTTCACGTCCTGTTCTGTAAGGATGCGTGGAAGATCGCCGAATCTCTGTCCTGCGTCCTGGTGTAGTACGCGAAGCCCTCCTCCAGCATACGATAGGAAAAGGGGCGAAGTAATAGCATCGCAATTCAGGCATGCTGCGATCCTGAGGATTGGTTCACCAATGCCCGGGAACCCTAGTGACGGATCTGTGAGGTCAATCGTTGCGAGCAAGTGCAGTGGAGTGGCGCAATTGTGGCAGGCAGGCATTTCAGGCAATTGTCCGCCAAAGAAATGCGGGGTGGACTCAGAGCGCGTGCCCTGTGGCAAGATTGCAGTGGCTTCTTCATAGAATATTGGAGAACGAGTACGCTTCCGGTTTCGCTCGAATAACCTCTCGAGAATGGAGAGTCTTTCCTGCAGCGAGTCTAGCGGCGACTGCCTTGCGCCAAGCCAAATCCCGTTTGCAGCGAATAGGAGATACTCCGATCGGTTCAGTCGTAGCCTTGCGATATCTTCTTCGTTCTCGGGCACTTGGCAGAATCTGATAACCGCCTCATCAGCCAATCCATTGCTGAAGACGCGTGCATCGTGTGTGCTGAACGCATGCTCAAGCGGGGAGAAGGCTCCCATGGCGGTTTTGCGCTCGTTGACCGATAACAACAATTGCTGTCGACCGACAAAATTCTTGATATACAGTTCAATCCTGGATGCAGAAACGTACGCTTCGACATCCATCGATTCATAGTGGAATGCTACGCAGACATCTGAACCACCCAAGCTTACTCCTCCTCTCTTCAAACATCCACTGAATCGCCGTGCAAGGTCTTCGGCCAGCTTCGCCGCTTGGCGTCCTGTGAACGCCATATGAGGCCTCCTTTCTGACGTTCTATTATAGGGGTATAGGAAAACCAGTATACACACTCAGGAGAACTCTGAAAAGACTCCAAAGACTGGCTGGGTTGTTGGCGAATACGTTAGGGCCGAATGGGAAGGCGGCGCGTATTGCATTTGTGATCATTTGATGATAAGCGGCGTTCAACGGGACCGTCCAGTTGGCTAGGCGTGCTGGGAGACGGATGCCCGCATTTGCCAGAGCACGCACAATGTACTGTGGAACCACATGATGCTGATGAATGTTGTTCGCCAGAGCCGGATATCTCGCGGCGGCCTGTTGCAGAAGTCGCGGGAGCACCGTGAGATAATTGATGCAGACCATTATCAAGGCGGTAATGAAGAACGCCGC
The DNA here is from genome assembly GCA_016932895.1 of Sedimentisphaerales bacterium. The sequence continues at coordinate 3,181 of JAFGCA010000647.1, forward strand.
CACGGCCACAATAAGAGCGGTTCTCACACTGCCTGTTAGCGCATACGTTACTATGCCGGATAACACCCCGATAATGGCTGAGACAACCAGGATTTGTATAAGTGTGAATAACCCGGTCGGATCCAGATTGTCTACTGGGTCACAATGAGCATACAAATACCTGTGTAGTGATGTGGGGTCGAAGACGCTCCCTGGGAAAGGATCGACGGTGGCAAACCGACCTATGGCCTGATTGTAGTATCGCGCGCGCAGATAGTAGAAGCCCATGTTGGCATCACATTGCTCACCAGTGTATTTGTAGTCGTTGATGGTGGGACCGGTGTGGGACAGTTCGACACCGAAGGCGTCGTAGATGTAGGTGTCGGTGGCCACCTGGGTGGCATTACTCAGCTTACGGGTGGACGTCTGGCCGTCGTAGTGGTAATAGCACATGCCCGTGGGGCGCTTCATGCTGATCAGGTCGTCGCCATGGACGTAGCTTACTGTGGACCCACCTGTGCTCTCGACGAGGACTTGGGCGAAGGGGAGGTTCTTATCGACCAGATAGCTGGTTGTGCCTGCGCCGGTGGTTTTGCCGGTGCGGATGCCGTCGGCGTCGTAGGTATAACTGACGGGACCCGGCGTCGTGCCAAGCTCGACATTCGCCGAGGCGAGGCGGTTCTCGGAGTCGTAGTCGTAGGTATCGGTGCGAATCCCGTCGGTGCGGCCGGTTGTGTTGCCGTTGTTGTCGTAGCTATACGTGTGGGTCGTCGCGCCGGGCTGGGTGACGCCGGCTGCCGCCATGGCTTCATACAGCATGGCCTCCCGGTTGATCGCCCAGACGTTCTCGCCCCCGAGCACGAATAGCGGGATCATGAAGACGCAGAGGGCCCGCACACATCTTCGCTGCCATCGGCTGTGCCTGCCCAGATGACGATCGGAAGCGCTGGCAAGGGCCAGGGGCATCAGGAGGATCAGCAGGGAGATCGAGAAAAAGCCCGTCCGTAGGTAGGGCGCTGCCGGCGAGGGTCGGGCCGGCAGGAGTTGGGCGTACTGGACCTCGCCCTGCGGCGTCATTACGCGGGCGACGGCGACCGTCTCGGTCAACAGGCGATCGTTGTTGTCGTAGGCGTAGGTCGTCGTGGTCGTGGCGGCCGACGTGGTTTGGGTCTTGGTGAGGCGGTTGCCGACCGGATCGTAGCTGTAGTCGACGGTCGTCGTTTCGCCTGCGTCGGCGATCTGTTCCCGGGTCAGCCGGTAGAGGGCATCGTACGTGTAATCGACCGTTCGGTCGGTGTCCTCGACGACACGGGTGCGGTTGCCCGCCGGGCCCAGCGTGTAGGCATAGCTGGAGATGGTAGCGCCGCCGCTGGTACGGTTTAGGAGATTCGTGAGCCGGTTGAGGGCGTCGTAGGTGTATTGGGCGACGGTGCCGTTGGGGTAGGCCACGCCGGAACGGTTGCCGACCGCGTCATAGGCGTACTGGGTAGTGCCGCCGTCGGGGTCGGTGACCGTGGCCATCCGGTTCAGGGCGTCGAATGTGTAACTTGTTATGCCGACCGGTGTCACGACGGTCGTCCGGTTGCCGGCGGCGTCGTAGGCGTAGGAGATTGTCCGGCCGTCCGGGTCGGTCCGGCCGAGGAGGCGATCCAGCGCATCGTAGGCATAGGAGGTCGTCTCGCCGGTACTCTTGACCTCGGTGGCCCGCTGTCCGGTGGACGTGTA
>JAFGCA010000648.1 GCA_016932895.1 Sedimentisphaerales bacterium
AGGATCCCTGGGGCCCGCCAGCTAACGTAGGCCCGCCGATAAATACGGTTGGGGAAGACGGTCTGGGTACGCTGTCGGCCGATGGAAGGACGCTCTACTTTGGCAGCGACCGACCGGGTGGTCGAGGCTCGTTTGACATGTGGCAGGCAGAAATCCTGCCTATAGTGGATTTCAATGGTGACGGCAACGTCGACGGCAGAGACCTCTTGATCATGACAGAACACTGGGGCACGAATGAACAACTGTGTGATATCGGCCCGATGCCCTGGGGCGACAGCGTCGTTGATGTGCAGGACCTGATTGTTCTGGCCGAATGCGTGGGGAAGGAACCGGACGATCCAACACTCGTCGCGCACTGGGCTCTGGACGAGACGGAAGGCAATGTCGCCCATGATAGTACCGGCGCCCACGATGGCACGATTATCGGTATGTCCGCGTGGCATCCAGCCGGCGGTGTCCTGGATGGGGCGCTGGAGTTGGACGGCACGACCTTCGTCGCAGCCGACTTTGTCCTGAACCCATCGGACGGGCCGTTCAGCATTCTTGCCTGGATCAAAGCAGGCGCTCCCGGCGAAGTGATCGTTTCGCAGCAGGCAGGCTACGACTGGCTGTCGTTGGACCCCACGACAGGAGTTCTGATGACCGAGCTGCGTAGCGGCGGCCGGCAGAGCAAGCCGCTGCATTCAGATGCGATCATCACCGATGAGAACTGGCATCGCGTATCCTTCACCTGGGACGGCACAAATCGCAGCCTCTATGTGGACGACATTCTCGTCGCCGAAGACACGGATGTTGCCTTGGCAGAATGCTACAGCGGGCTGAACATCGGCTGCGGGGCAATCATGACCCCCAACACCTTCTTCACCGGCCTGATCGACGACGTCCGCATCTGCAGACGGGCGATAAAGCCGTAGGACATCTCACCCACCTGGCGCCCACACCGGAGGGCCGGCGGGGAACTTCAGCCGTCGGCCCCTGTTGTTTCTGGACTCTGACGCGCGTCGTGACGGTCCGGCGGAAGCACACCCGGGAGCTTGACATCTCCCCCCGTTTGTGAGAGGATATCCCCATCAGAGGTTTGAAACGGCGGGGAGCCGGCATGACTGACGTCACGCGCATCTTGAACGCAATCGAGCGGGGGGACGCGAAGGCTACGGACGAACTCTTGCCGCTGGTTTATGAGGAACTCCGGCTCCTGGCCGCACAGAAGCTCTCGCACGAGCCGCCCGGCCAAACGCTCCAGGCAACCGCACTCGTGCACGAGGCCTACGTCCGGCTGGTGGGCGATGCGTCGCAGGGCTGGGCGAATCAGGGGCATTTCTTCGCAGCGGCGGCCGAGGCCATGCGGCGGATTCTCGTCGAAAATGCACGCCGCAAGAAACGCATTAGACACGGGGGAACATTCCAACGCATCGACCTGGACGAGTCCATCGCCGCAGAGTCTGACGAGCGTCCCGGCGACGATCTCATCGCTCTTGACGAGGCCCTGGCGAGGTTTGCCCGGAAGGACCGACTCAAAGCCGATCTTGTGAAACTCCGTTACTTCGCGGGACTGACCATACCGCAGGCCGCTCGAGCTCTCGGCATTTCCCCTGCGACTGCAGAGAGACATTGGGTTTATGCACGCTGCTGGCTTCGTGCGGAAATCCGGCGTCAACAAGGCACGACCGGCCCTAAGTAAAAATCTTCATCGAAACCGGTGAGTTTTCTGAGGAGATGCCGCCGAGTTTCGTCGCATTGTATATCGGAGCCACTCGGTTGGAGTCGCGGATATGCCTGCTGGTCACAAAAACGAAGAAGAAATCTTCCACGCGATGGTTGCCAAACCTGCGTCGGAGCGTCTCGCCTACCTCAGAGCGGTCTGCGGAGAGGATTCCGAGCTGTTCCTTCACATGGAAGCACTGCTGCAGGCGTATGAGACACAGGATGATTTTTTGGAGGTTTCACCAGCCGCCGGGCACGTCACATTAGACAGCGCTCCAGTGGTCGAGGGGCCCGGTACCGTCATCGGGCGGTACAAGCTGCTGGAGAAGATCGGCGAGGGCGGGATGGCGGTCGTCTACATGGCCGGGCAGGAGCAGCCGATCCGCCGCAAGGTGGCCCTGAAAATCATCAAGCTGGGCATGGACACCAGGCAAGTCATCGCGCGTTTCGAGGCGGAACGTCAGGCGCTGGCCCTGATGGACCATCCGAATATCGCTAAGGTGTTCGACGCCGGCGCCACGGAGACGGGCCGGCCGTACTTCGTCATGGAACTGGTCACCGGCGTCTCCATCACGGAATACTGCGATAAGAACAACCTGAGCACCAAGGACCGGCTGGCTCTGTTTCTGCAGATCTGCAACGCCGTGCAGCATGCCCACGAGAAGGGAGTCGTACACCGAGACATCAAGCCCTCGAACGTGATGGTCGCACACCATGACGGCAAGCCCGTTCCGAAAGTCATCGACTTCGGCATCGCCAAGGCCACCAACCAGCGCCTGACGGAAAAGACGCTCTTTACCCGCTACGCGCATATCATCGGTACGCCCGCCTACATGAGTCCGGAACAAGCCGAGCTGAGCGATTTGGGTATCGACCGGCGCTCGGACATTTACTCGCTTGGCGTCCTGCTCTACGAATTGCTCACCGGGACGACGCCGTTTAGCGAGGAGGAACTTCGAGACGCGAGCTACCTGGAGATGCAGCGGATCATCCGCGAACAGGAACCGATCAAGCCCTCGACGAAACTGGGCACGCTGGGCGAAACGCTGACCGACATCGCCAAGCGCCGGGGCTGCACACCCGATCTGCTGGCCAGGACCATTCGAGGCGATCTGGACTGGATCGTGATGAAGACCCTCGAGAAAGACCGTGTCCGCCGTTACGAAGGCGCCTCCGGCCTCGCGCTCGATATTGAAAGACATTTGGCGCACAGACCGGTTACAGCCCATGCGCCCAGTACAGCGTACCGCCTCCGCAAGTTCCTTCGGCGGAACCGATTGCAGGTCGGGGTTGTTCTGGCCCTGGCGGTCGTGGCAGGCACTGTCATTATCTCATCCCTCTGGAACCGGCATCAACTCCAGCTCGCAGAAGCCGAAGGCGCCAGGCAGGTGAACGACTTAGCCGAGGCCCGCAAGCTTGTCCAGGCCGGTGACCTCACGGCGGCCCGTCAACTCCTCGATCTGATCCTGGAAAGCAAGCACGTAGGACTGGATGCGAGAATTCTGTTTCGCCGCATCATGGCCAATGATGCCAATGAGACTCCCAGGATTACTGCCATCATGGACAAGCACCACCGTGAGCGGGTGCAGTACTACACCAGACAGATCGAAGCCGATCCTACCGACCCCAATCACTATCTGCGACGCGCGCAGCAGTTCAAATACCTTCGTGATGAGGACAACGTCCATGCCGACATGAGCCGGTACGCCGCCATCCTTGGCCAGGGATGGTTCTCCCGGCTCCGCTTAGGCACACCGACGGTCCTGAAACCCGTCACGACCGAAACATTCCCTCATCGGCTCGTCTTCTCGGTTGGAAGACGTGACAATGGAATCGTTACAGCATCAATTGCCTTCGGGCAGAAGGGAAGGTCCACTATGAAACCATTTGAGATTCCGATGTTGGCAATGTCACTCTTCGGGTTCTGTCTGTTCACCAGTCTGGACACCCCGGTCGTCCTAGCCGATTTCACGTTCGATACTCCTAGGAACGTGGAGTCGACGGTTCCAGTCCTTGAAGCTGCACATGACAGTATTGACTGCTTTTCGTACGATGGACTGGAAATGTACGTCGACTCAGACCGGCCCGGTGGGTCTGGCGATTGGGACCTGTGGGTGTCGGCACGCGCCTCCGTCGATGACGATTGGGGGCCCCTGCAGAACCTCGGAGTCATGGTGAACAGTCCCAATATGGAAGCCGGCGCGTGTATCTCGGCTGACGGACTCACGCTCTATTTTGGCTCAACGAGGTCTGGAGGGTACGGCGCTTGTGATATCTACATGACAACACGCGTCACCACAGACTCACCTTGGGGACCAGCGGCGAACGTGGGTCCGACGATCAACAGTGCCAGCATCGATGGCACCCCCTGGATAACGCAGGACGACCGGGAGCTCTACTTCGGGTCATACCGTCCTGGCGGATGTGGGTACTGTGACATCTACGTGACGAGACGGGCGACAGCAAGCGCGGCGTGGGCTGAGCCAACGAACCTCGGGTCCGTGCTGAATAGTGCAGGCAGTGAACATAGTGTCTGCCTTTCGCCGGATGGACTTGTGATGCTTTTTACTCAACCGTACGCAACCACAATGCCGCGACCGGGCGGGTATGGTGGTGCGGACATCTGGATGTCGAGACGAGCGAGCCTCTCAGCCTCTTGGCAGGCCCCCCTGAATCTTGGGCCACAGGTGAACGGGGCTGGGGCAGATGTTGTGCCACGTTTCTCATTTGATGCCTCGACATTACACTACAGTCAGTACTTCGGCGGCACCTGGAACAACTGGCAGTCAGCCATCATTCCCATCGTGGATTTCAATGGCGATGGGAAGGTCAATGGGGAGGACTTGGGCATCCTGACCGACAATTGGGGCAAGAGCGAATCGCTTTGCGATATTGGTCCGTATGCGTGGGGCGACGGCATTGTGGACGCGCAGGACCTTGCAGTCCTGGGCGAGTACATGGATGTGACCGGGCCTGTGGTAGCGCACTCACCTTCGTCAAACGCGTCAGAGGTTGCGCGCAACGTTGTCCTGAGCTGGACGCCGGGAGACTATGCCGTGACGCACGATGTGTATTTCGGGATATCGTTCGAGGACGTTAGTCTGGCCGACAGGGTCTCTCCCTTGGGTGTGTTGGCAAGCCCAGGTCAGGACGCCAACACGTACGACCCGCCCGGGCCTCTGGAGTTCGGTCAGACCTATTACTGGCGGATCGATGCCATCAGCGCCGGCGACGTCGAGATCTACAAAGGCTTCGTATGGAGCTTTACGACCGAATCACTGGCTGCTCCTATAGAGAATGTCGCTGTGATGGCCTCCAGCTTTCTGCCCGATGCGCCACCCGAAAACACGATCAACGGTTCGGGCCTGGACGGCGATGATCTGCATTCCATAAACGACGAGGACATGTGGCTAAGTACCGATGACGGGCCGCAGCCGGCCTGGATCGAATACGAATTTGACGCTGTCTACAAGCTGCATCAGATGCTGGTCTGGAACTACAACGTGATGTTCGAGGACGTCGTGGGTTATGGTCTCAAGCACGTCACGATTGAGTATTCCGACGATGGAGCAACGTGGACGGTCCTGGACGACTTTGAGTTTGCCAGGTCGAGCGGCGAACCCACCTCCGCGAACACGGTCATCGACTTCGACGGCGCAGCAGCCAAGCACGTCAGGCTGACCATTCAGAGCAACTGGGGCGGATTCAAACCTCAATATGGCCTCAGCGAAGTCCGATTTCTGTGCATCCCGGCGCAGGCAACCGACCCCCAGCCGGCGGACGGCCAAACGGACGTGAGTCCCGACACGGAACTCACCTGGTCTGCGGGACGCGAGGCGGTCGTGCACGAGGTCTATCTGGACACGGACGAAGCGGCCGTCGCCGAGGGAATCGCTCTGGCCGACGTGGTGGCCGAAAGCCGTTATCAGCCCGAGCCGCTTACTCTGGGCCGGACGTACTACTGGAAGATCAACGAGGTCAACGAGGGCGAGGCCGTCAGCGTCTGGGAAAGCGATCTCTGGAGCTTCTCCACGCAGGCGTACCTCGTGGTCGACGACTTCGAGAGCTACACCAACGATTCGCCCCACCGGGTCTTCCAGACGTGGACGGACGGCATCGGGTTCTCGGCGGACGACTCGTTTCCGCAGGGCCATCAGGGCAACGGCACGGGTGCGGTGGTAGGCTATGATCCCGCTCTCGGCAACATTATGGAACACACCATCGTCCGCAGTGGCGGCCAGTCCATGCCGGTGGCGTATGATAACACTGCTTCGCCATTCTACTCCGAGATCGAGCGAACGTTTGATAAGCCGCAGAACTGGACGGTCAATGGGGCCGACACCCTGAGGGTGTGCTTCCACGGTCGGGCACGGGCGTTTCTCGAACGACCCGACGGGAGCATTGTCATGAGCGGGGGCGGCACGGACATCTACGAGGCGGCCGACGAGTTTCGTTTCGCCAGCAAGGAGCTCACCGGCGACGGCACGGTTGTGGCCCGAGTCGAGAGCATTGTGAATACCCACGAATGGGCCAAGTGCGGCGTGATGATTCGCGAGAGTCTGGATCCGGGGTCGCGTTTCGCGGGCGTCTACGCCACCCCGGAGAGGGGCGTCCGCTTTCAAGCGAGACGGCTCAACGCGGGACTGGCGACGAGTGACAGCTCCGTCGCGTCGGCCGAGCAGATGGCAATGACGACTCCCGTTTGGGTCAAGCTGGAGCGCTCGGGCAACAGTTTCCGTGGCTACTACTCCAGCGATGGCGTGCAGTGGATGGCAATGAGCTGGAATCCGCAGACGATCAACATGGTGGACGCCGTCTATGTCGGCTTGGCGGTGACCAGCCACAATGCAACCGCGATGACGACCGCGGAGTTCTCCGGCGTGGCGACGACGGGGAACGTCACCGGTGATTGGCAGGTGGAGGCCATTGGCATTGATCAGCCGGGTAACAGCCCTGCGTCGTTTTATGTAGCGCTGGAGGACAACGCGGGCAATGTCAAACTGATACGCCACGGTGATCCCGAGGCTACCCTGCTCGATAGCTGGCAAGAGTGGCTCATCGGCCTCGACGAGTTCGCCTCTGCCGGCGTCGACGTGGGACTGGTCAAGAAGATGTACCTGGGCGTCGGCCACCGCGACGATCCAACCTCCACGGGCGTCGGCACGATCTTCATCGACGACATAGCCTTCGGCCATCCCCTCGGCTCCCCATAGACGGGCGATAAAACCGTAGGACATCTCACCCACCTGGCGCCCACACCGGAGGGCCGGCGGGGAACTTCAGCCGTCGGCCCTTCGTCACCAAGCGGGGGCTGCGGCCGTTCGGCTGCTCTTCCGCACCCTTCCCCTTCGGGAATCTCCCCCGAGGAGGATTTCTTTATTGACAGTCGGCCCGGGCGTGATATGATGTATAGGCAACGAATGCGATTGCCTCATGGTTGGCGAGTCGTCAGGAACGCGTGATGGTCAGCGGAGTACAGATCCTCATCGACGGCAGGAAGACCGAGACACCCCCGAATGCCTACAGGCACCGTGGGCATAAGGGCGGGTTCAGCCGGGGCCTTTGCCTCGTGGCGCCAAACAAACCCAATTTGGCTCAACCGGGCGTGGCGAGAGAGGCAATCTTCGCACCCACGGTCGTGGAACTCGCGAAGTGCGCCACTGCGGATGCGGCGGCCATGGCAAACGCGTTCGGCCGACACCCCGGTCACGTGGCGCCAAACGAACCCAATTTCGGAAGCGCAGAAACGGCCTAAACTCATGCAGTGAAAGGGATTACGAGAATAAGGAAGCTCTGGGAGCCTGAAAAAACGAACCCAATTCGGGCCGGACCGCTGCCCTGCCGCCGTGATGCGCCCAGTGAAGGCAGCCGGAGACGAATCAGCGAATCGAAAAAGGGCAAGCACCTAAGCACTTGCCCAGTAAGAAATTAGCCCCAAGGGGATTCGAACCCCTGTTGCCGGGTTGAAAACCCGGTGTCCTAGACCTGCCTAGACGATGGGGCCACCATAGCCGGTTACAGGCTGATCGCTTCCACGGGACAGGCGTCGATACAAACGCCGCAATCAATGCAGGCGTCCGGATTGACGTCTGCCTTGCCGTCAACCATGCTGATCGCATTGCTGGGGCATTCGCTCACGCAACTCTCGCAACCGGTGCACTTTTCCTTATCCACTTCGGCTGGCATCTACATACCCTTTCAAAACAACCATGACTGTTGCTGGAAAACACGGCATATTAACGAATTGCTCCCCAATTACAACCCAAAATTTTCAAATTGACGCATCCGAGGCGCGGATTTTGCCTTGCCGACCGCCGCCCCTTGGCCCGGCGTACTTGGCGGCGACGATTCCCTGGTCTCTACGAACCCGGGGTCAGATCGGTTCCCGGGAGAATGCCCGGCTCGGCCCAGCCAAGGGGATCCGAAAGATATCGGCGGGATCGCCGGCCACCGCTCGGTCAAGGAGCGGCGAGCAAAGAGGGGTCGAACGCGGCTGCTGCGGGTCGCGTCCCGACGGGCGAACCCGCATTCAGAGCCATCGCCATGCTGCGGACCAACGGGTGCGTATCGTTCTGTGCCGCCCAATCCAGGACAGGAGCAAAACTGCCGTCGGCGCTCTTTGACAACAGATACAGGGCCATCAGTCGCACGGGCCACTGCGGATGGTTGAGGTTCTTCGCCACGGCGGTCGCCAGCGTCTGGTCGATAGGCAGCGAGAGCAGATCGACCATCGCGCTGGCCTTGACCACCCAGTCGTCCCGGCCCGGTCCCAGGAGCAGCCCCGCGTCGCTCAGGAAGGCGGATCGCAGCAGGTTGGGCAGCCAGTCGGCGTATCGATACGGGTAGAGGGCCCCGCCGTGCTTGCTCATGGCCTGCTGCTCTTTGAGCAACCCGGCGAAAAGCTGGGCGATGCGGACTTTGTGTCCCGGTTGCCCCGAAGAGATGGAATTGAATCGAGTCCGGACAAAACCGGCGGTCAACTCCACGCCCGGGCGCGTGACGGCAACGACCGCGGGCTGGAGATCGACCAGCCGATTGCTCACGACACCGTCCTCCGTCGTCACCGGGTCGAGGTACAACACAAACTCGATCTCGAGCGAGGCCTGCGGGTACGTCATAAGGATCTGGCGGAGCGGGCCCGTGGACAGCCTGAGGGGACTGACAACGCTGTGGCCCGGCGGCACGGTCAAGGCGGTGCGAATCGTTTGCGAGAGCACCTCGGGGATCTCCCGCTGGATGTCGCCGCTGATGCGCGCATCGACGCGGATCCGGCCCCGAAACAGGCCGCCGTCCGTAAGCACCAGGGGCTCGGAGCCCCGATTGCGAATCGCCACGGTCCCAGCGATATCCGTACCGTAGGGAAACTCGCTGCCGCGGAGCGTGCACTGGACATCGATCATCTCATGGGGCGGTGTGAACGCAGGAACGACCGTGCGGCCCAGGCTCTCGGACAGGTACTTCCTCAGCACCGCCGGATCGACCGGCGCGACGTATGGAACGCCCTGCTCGCCGAGCATCTCCCGGGCCCGCTCGGCCGCCAGCGAACCGGGATCCTTGGCGATGGCCCGCCGCAGCGTCCCAACCGCCTCGGTTTTGCTCCCTTGCGACAGATGAATCATGGCCTGGACCAGATCGGCGATTTGGTTGTGCTCGAACGACGCCAGCAGAGGCTTGGCCCATTCCAACTGGTCGTTCATGCTCAGTGCGTAGGCCAGCAAGGCCCCCGGCGCCGGCACGTTGGGTTCGGCCGAATAGGCCTTGTTGGCCCAGTCCAGCGCCTTCTGCGGCGTCGGGTCGCCGAAGCAGTAAAACCACGCAAACTGCTTGGGTGTCAGCGGCCTCACGGGGGCGATGGTCCCGGGCATCGACGTCTGCTGCGGCCCGGCATCAAGGAGCTGCTGGGCCAGTTGCTCGGCCTGCCGGAATATGCGTTGGGCCTCTTCGAGATCGCCCGTCTTTGCGGCCGCCCGGCCGGCCATGGCCTCGAGCAGAATATCGAATCGCCCGGCGCTGCGGATGTTCTCGGCAATCTGCATGCAGTTCTGCTGCCCGCCGGCGGCATTGTAACTGCTGACGGCCCATGGCAGGTAGATATGCGGAGGCAAAGCCTGCCCCGGATAGAGGTAGTCAAACAGCTCGGCGGCGTAGTGATACGAGTCGGAAGCCACGCCGTAGAGCTGCAGGCGTTCGGCGTATTGGGCGAAGTTCAGGACCGCGTCGGGATCGAGCGGGTCCTCCCGCATCGTCAGGCGCAGATGCTCGAGGTAAACCGAGGGGCCGATCTCGCCCGGAGCCAGTTCGGCCAGCTGGGCGAAAGCGCGCTTGTTGTACTTGTTGTCCGTATATGCCTGGACCAGATAGAACTTGGCGCCCTCTACATCGGCTTTCTCCTGCATGATCAGGCCCAGCCGCAAGGCCAACTCCGAATCGATCGCCGGATTCTTGTTGCCGATCTTGGCCGCCAGCTCTTCCAGAAGCTTCTTCCGCTCCTCGCGCGTGTTGAGCCGGTCCAGCAAATACCGGACCGCCTTGGCCACCACGATCTGATCCGCCGACTCGTCCACATAGCGGCGCAACCACAGGACGACCTGGTCGGAGTAGTCCTTCCCGGCGTGCTGCGTGGCTGCCTCGAGCAGCATCGGCTCAATGCCCTCGGCCGCGGGGTCCAGGTTTCTGGCCGCGGTCAGAAGGACGATCACCTGATCAGCCTCGGCGGCCGAGAGATTGCCGCGGTTGAGCCTCTCCCACGCGATCTCATAGAATCGCTGGGCCACCGAAGCAGAAGAAAGGACCTCGGGGGACATCGCCACGGAACGGCCCGCAACGCCCGGCGCAGAGCCTCGGCGCGCCCGGTCTGCCTGTCCCCATGTCGGCGCAGCAAGCAGGACCGTCGCCAGTACCGCGGCAACCAACTTGTCCTCGAGCATGCGTTTCTCCTTAAACTCACGAGAAGAGTCGTGTATTCTCCTATTTCGGGCAACCCCCTCGCATGCTTTAGATATTATCGCCACAAGAGCGGCAGATTTCCATTCCTTTGGCGCATAAGCGGTCCCATAAACTCCGGCCCGCGGGCAACGAATGGCGTGTGCTTTAGAGCGGCCCCCGTTTTCGTTTCCGCGCACCGGTCAACAGGGCCAGCGACTTGATGCGTAGCATCCTGGAAGCAGCCAGATACGCCAGGGCCGCGGCGGGAACCAGCACGCCCAGGCG
>JAFGCA010000070.1 GCA_016932895.1 Sedimentisphaerales bacterium
ATCAGCCCCATGGGCCACCTCTACCCCGAAATCGTACCGGATATGTAGGACGCATGCCCCAGCCCGCCGGCCCATCGGCGTTGACACTACGCGTCTCGCCGGCTATACTGAAGGTAATCGTGCGAAGTGTATCAATAGGATGCCGGGCCGGAAAGGCCCCTCATGTTGACGAAAGGCGGACTGCTCAAGAGCCTCAATCCCCTGCGCGCCGAGATCGACGAATTGTGGGCCGCGGAGGCCGAGAAGAGAGTCGCGGAGATCGAAGCAGGCAAGGCCAAGCTGATCCCGGGCGAAGAGGTCTTCGCCATGCGGCAAAAGAGACCGAGCCCGTGAGCTGCAGCTTTCACGGGGCGGCGGAGGCAGTTGCGGAGGTATCGCATGCAATCATTTTGGTGAGAAGGGAATCACCGACCTTTCCTCCTGTATTGTCGTCATATCTGCCCTATGGTGGCATGTTAGTCCGCGTACGCGGAGGCGTACGCGGCCTCTGAGGCGAAAAAGATGCTGCAGCGAGCCTGCGAAAGTTGCCTATGAACGAACAGCCTTGTTCCCGTGTTGTGTGGAATCGTTGCCCGATTGTGAAGCTTACGGTTCTGGCGGTTTCCATAATTGCGCTTGTCACTGCTGGCGTCGTCTACTACCAGTTTGACTATTGGAAGATCAAGAGCAAGGATGCGCGCACGCGAATGGAGGCGATCCGGAATCTGAGTAAGAGGGGCTCCCGGCCCATTTCGCACCTGACACGTGCGCTCCAGGACGAGGATCGGGACGTTCGTGAGGCCGCCGTTCGGGCGCTGGTTACCATGGGCGATGCCGGTGTTGATTCATTAGCTGTCGCGTTCAACGAATCGAGTGACAACGCGTGGATCAGCGGTTTTTTGATAAGTGAATTGTCAGACGATACTCTGGAATGGCGAAGGACCACATCGTCTGCAATCGCATTGGGGGTCATTGGGGAGACGCGGGCCATCGAGCCATTGATCTCCCTGCTGCTGGATCAGCGGCATTACAATCTTATTCGTGAAGCGGCATGCAAAGCGTTGGGACTCATCGGCGCATCGGCCATTCCGCCTTTGATCGCCGCCATAGAGCGCGATGAGTACTATGGGGATCCGACCGCCCTGGTTTCCACGGTATTCTCCAACATCGGACCTGAGGCTGTTGCACGTCTGATTTCGGCCGCAGAGAGCGAGAACGCACTGGTCCGCGAAGCCGCAATCCGGTCACTGGGATCTATTGGCGACAGGCAGGCCGTGGGGCCGTTGATTGCGGCCCTGGAGGAGGAAGCACACGGGATACGACAATGTGCGGTGGACTCCCTTGGGGCGATTGGTGACGAGCGGGCCGTCGAGCCGCTGATCGTACGGTTGAAAGACGAGAACGCTCGTGTGCGCGCATCCGCAGCCAAGGTGCTGGGGCGATTCTCGGCCAGAGATGTTGCGACCGCTGAGAAGCTCAGTGACATCATCCGCAATCATGAAGATCCCAGGACGCGTGCGCTGTGGTCGTTTTTCACCGCCAATTCTGCCGAGAACGGCATTCGCGACGTAGCGGCAAACATGTTGGATGACCCTGACTGCCGTGTTCGTTGGTACACGCTGTGGGCACTGGCTTCCTCAAGGTCGTATCGGGACAATTTGCTCAGATACGTTGAGGAAAGCTCTGCCTTCTCTCCGGAGTGGGGAAAGTGGGCGTCTGCGCAAATCAAACAGGGGCGCTTCTGGCAGAGGGACTACATTCCTTACAACGTCTCTGTGATTGCCTGGGATTCCGGTGTAGAGAGAGCCAGGGCCATAATGGATATGCGTGACGAGCCAACCTGTATCCCTTTGCTTGTAGAGTGCTTCAAGGACACGTCGCCGTTGACATTCAGGGAGGCCGACTCGGGTGATTACGTCAGTTCCACGACGCCGGCCGAGGAAGCGGCGCAAAAACTGGCTGAAATGGCGGACACCAGTATGCGACCACTACTGTTTTGCCTTGCTGACGCGGATCAGTATATACGGCAGCACGCAGCGACTGCCTTGGGCCACATCGGCAGCGATCAAGCCACGAAAGCATTGATCCCGCTGCTCAAGGATGATGTTGAGTCTGTTCGTGCATCGGCTGCAGGGGCGCTCGGGAAGATTGGAGATCGGCGCGCCATTGAGCCTCTGCGCGAAATGACGAATGATCACAGTCCGGCAATGCGTGACTCTGCGGAAAATGCATTGATCGACATCTCGTGGAAAGGCAAAGGTCGGTGACTTGGTGTCTCGGCGACGCTGCGCGGGATCGAAAGAACCTGGGCACCCGTCGCGGTGGGACCGGCGTGACATCGGATGACGGGAGTAGCGTGTCTACTTCTCTAATCTTCCGGCCGCCGCATGCGGAGCGGAACGGGGTATCAGACCGCGAAATGCCCGCCAGTGGATTCTCGCCTTCTCCTTTTGTGCGTCCTGTTCCGGCAGGAACAAGCGTTGCTGAAGGCGAGCGCGCGAACTTAGCGGGTCACCCATCGGATGCGAGGAGCAAAATGCCTGCAAAGTGAAGTGTGGCTCTTTCGATCCCATGCTGCCCTTATGTGTGCCAAGCCGACGCGGCGTTACGCGTTGACGGTGGGGGGGCAGGGGCGGTATGGTGGCGCGGGGCGGGAGGGTTCTACGATAGTAAGGGGTCGTCGTGGTGCCGGGAAAGACTGATTCTGACATGGTTGTGATCGGCGGGGGGATTGTGGGGTTGGCCACCCGGGCCGCCGCCGGGCGACCAGAGTTAGGGGCTGTCAGACTTTCACACACATGCGACCATTGGTGTTTTTTCTGAAAATAGGCTTGACTTGGGCCGGTCGAAAAGGTAAACTGGGTATTCCGCATGGATGCGGGAAGCATGCGCTTATGGGGCTGCTTTTGTACATTTACAGACAAGGATAGGGGGAACAGATGTACCACCAATCTCAGAGGAGGAATCCCATGTACGAGAAAAAGCTGCGTTCCGGCTGGCTGCTGCTGCTGCTGGCGGCCGTCCTGCTGTGCCTGGGCACGGTACAGGCGATGGCTCAGACCACGGAAGAGGGTACCGGCGTGACCGATCCGCCTCCGCCCGAAACCCAGGCAGGCGAAGATCCCCTCCCGGAGACTCCCGAGGAGGAGACTCCGGACGCGTCCAACCCGCCGCCTTATATGGTCGAGCTGCTGAAAAACAGCGACCTGACCCAGGAGCAGGTGGACCTGATGCGGGCCGACGGTACCGGCTGGGGAAACATCAGGATCGCCACCAGTCTGGCCGAGCAGTTGGTCGAAAAGAGTGCCGGCACCGACACACCGCTGACATTCGACGACGCCCTGGCCCAGGTTATGGCCGCCCGGGCCGACGGGATGGGCTTTGGCGAGATCGCCCAGGAGAACGACCTGAAGATCGGGCAGTTGATGCAGAACCGCAACCGCAACCAGGTGCAGGAGCCGCTCCAGGGTGACGGTCTCGAGGCCGAAGAGGGTGTTCAGGCTGGAAAAGCGGTGCAGACGAGAGGCCAAAAGCGCGGTCTTTTCAGTCGACTCGCCGGATTCCTTGGCTTTGGCAAGGCCAATCGCCCCGACAAGGCCGAACGCCCCGTCAAGCTGGCCGGCAACGGCAAGCCCGAGGGCATCGAAAGGCCGGAAAAGCCGGGCAAGCCCGACAAGCCTGACCGGCCCGACAGACCCGAGAAACCGGAAAAGCCGGAACGGCCCGAGAAGCTGGAAAAGCCTGAGAAGCCGGAACGGCCCGCAAGACCCGAAAAGCCTGAGAAGCCCGAGAAGCCTGGGAAAGGACGCTGACGGTGAAGCGACGCTTTCACTTATTCACTCTTGTCGTATGGATCGCGGGGATGCTCATGGCATCCCCCGATTTTTCCCTTGCCGAAGAGGGCCCGACGTGGCAGTACGGCCTGTCCTTTTCGTACCTGAACGGCGACTACGGCGAAGACGATGACACGGACATCTTCTACACCGCCGGCACGATCAAACGCTACCTGGACAAGGGCGACGTGACGCTCACGATTCCGTACATCGACATCTCCGATGACGGCGTCACGTTCATCGACGGCGGTGCCGAGGCCGTCGCCGGCGCCAGCGGCGGCTCGGGCCTGGGCGACATTATCCTCAAGGGCCGCTACTACGCCGTCGAGCAGGAGGGACCGCTGCCGTACATCGACCTGGTGGGCAGCATCAAGTTCCCCACCGCCGACGAGGACAAGGGCCTGGGGACGGGAGAGACCGACTTCACGGTGATGGCGGAATTCGCCCGCCGGCTCGAAGACGACGCGTGGATCGTTCTGGGCGAGCTCGGCTACACGTTCGTCGGCGAGCCCTCCGACTACGATGTGGACAACCGCTGGCTCTACAGCGTGGGTCTGGCCTACGAGGTCGATCCCAAGGTCACCGTCAGCGGATACCTCGACGGACGCACCGCCATCTTCGACGGCAACGACGATCCGCTGTCGATCCTGATGATCGGCGAATACAAGTTCCGGCCCGACCTGCGACTCGACACCATGCTCGAATTCGGCCTAAACGACGGCGCCCCCGACTTCGCCATCACCTTCGGCATCCGCAAGAGAATCTGACAAAGCACGATTCAAGCCACACCCCGCGGCCTCCACCCGCCGCCCGCACACCCCCTCCGCGCGCCGATGCGCTGGAGCAGACTCGCACACCCTTTGCGCCCCGGCCCAAACACCCCTGCGAACCGTGGGGAGCCGCCGCAAGCGCGAATGTGCTTGATCGAATCGGGTCACCCTGGTACACTTGGGCAAGATACAGGATGTAGTGGAGCCGCGACTGGCTTCACGGAGACGAGGATCATGGCAAAGCAACTGATCGTATCCGACCCGAAGGTAATGATGGGCAAACCGGTCGTCGCGGGCACGCGCGTCACGGTCGAACTGATCCTGGAGAAGCTGTCCGCCGGCGAAACGATGGAACAGATTCTCGAAGCGCACCCCCGCCTGACCCGCGAGGCCATTCAGGCTGCCCTGGCCTTCGCCAAAGACGCCCTCCGCGCCGACGTCGTCTACCCCATCGCAGAAACCGGCACATGAACCTCCTCGCCGACGAGCGCACCCAACTCAAGACGCAAAACTCAAAGCTCAAACCTCCCAACTCCCCAGCCTCGGGCGAAAAAAGTGACATTCTTTCAAAATTCGTATCCACATTTCGCCCTCGACAAACGCCTTCTTCCCAATGCGGCGTCGGTGCGACGACCTGAAACGTCGCATGACGCCCCGTAAGACAAGAGAAATCGCCAAAACAGCCCTCTGTAAAGGGCACGAGGGTGAAAGGTAGGGTGTGCCACGCACACCGCCTGATCGAACCTCAAAGCCCGCAGAGAAAACGAAAGCGCCCATGAATGCGTAAGACGGCTTGTTTCGAGCCACGCGATACGGGAAAAGGTGCTACAATACTCTTGTGTTGATTTCCCATCCGAAGGTTGACGATAATATGTGAGGATGGAAGCAGAAGGGATTAGGTTAGAAATGACGAAGGTCTGTAGCACGTGTGGCCAGGGAGTATTCAGGGACCCAACGTCAAACTGTGACGGTTTTATCAGATGACAAAGCAGGAACACTTTACGTCGGTCCAATTTCACCGGTACAAGGCGTTTCGGGATTACTCGGTATCCTTGCACCGCTTCAATGTGCTTGTGGGGCCAAATAACTCTGGGAAATCGACCATACTTAGTGCATTTCGCATCTTGGCAGAGGGTATGCGTAAGGCGCGCTCGCGAAAACCCAGCATAGTACCAGGTCCTCACGGAGAGGAATGGGGCTACTCCGTAGATCTGGCGAACGTTGCGGTTGCTACGGAGAATGTTTTTTTTGACTATGATGACTCACAGCCTGCCTCTGTTCGATTCCGTGTGTCCAACGGAAACCAACTCGTCCTGTTCTTCCCACCGGAAGGTGGCTGCTGCATGGTGTGTGAGACAAAGGAGCAGGCGGTAGTATCGTCTGCGACCTTCAAGTCCCAGTACAACCTGTCGGTTGGGTTCGTGCCCATCCTTGGGCCGGTTGAGCATGATGAACCGCTTTACCAAAGAGAAGCCGCGAGATTAGCGCTCCTCACTCACCGGGCTGCACGCAACTTTCGGAACATCTGGTACCATTACCCTGATGGCTTCGCGGACTTTCGTGCTCTTGTCTGCTCAACCTGGCCAGGCATGGACATCGAACCGCCAGAGATCGATACTAGTCATGACAAGACTCTTCTGCGAATGTTCTGCCCAGAGGACAGGATTCCTCGCGAGATATTCTGGGCTGGATTTGGCTTTCAGGTTTGGTGCCAGATGCTAACGTACATCGTCCGGAGCAAGGCGTCTTCATTATTCATAATAGACGAGCCGGACATCTATCTGCACGCTGACGTACAACGCCAGCTTCTTGGCATTCTCAAGGCGTTGGGACCGGATATACTTATTGCAACCCACTCGACGGAAATCATCACCGAGACGGACCCAGATGATCTTCTCCTGATCAACAAAAAACACCGCTCAGGCAGAAGAGTCAAGGACCCAAGCCAGCTTCAGAGGGTCTTCCGGGCGCTGGGTTCCAACCTGAATCCAATTCTCACCCAGTTGGCAAAAACAAGACGTGCGTTGTTTGTCGAGGGCGCTGACTTTCAGATTCTCTCCCGGTTTGCGCGCAGGCTTGGACACGCCCAGGTCGCGAACAGATCAGATTTTGCGGTAATACCTTTGGAGGGATTCAAGCCCGAGAAGGTGCGGGACTATATTCAAGGCATAGAGACAACCCTCGGCACGAAAGTAGTTGCTGGTGCGATTTTCGATAGGGATTACAGATCGGACTTGGAATGTAAGAGCGTACTTGCGATGCTGAAGAAACATTGTATGCTTGCGCACATACACGAGCGCAAAGAACTTGAAAACTATTTGCTTCATCCAGAACCACTTGGCCGGGCAATTGAGCGACGGGTCACCGAACAGAACCGAAGAACTGACTCGAAGCTGTCCTTTCAAGAGGATGTTAGCAAGCTGCTCGCTGGACTGGCGGACTCGATCCGACAGAAAGTCGAGTCGAGATATCTTGCTAAGCGCGCGAGATTTGAAAAGACTAGGGCCGGAGGGGTGGACAATACTACGATCATCCAGCGGTTGATAGCTGAATTCGAAGAACGTTGGGAGGACGAAGCCCAGCGGTGGCTTATCGTGCCCGGCAAGGAGATGCTGACGCTATTGAACAGCCACCTGCAAGATTTCTATGGGATTACTATTTCAACGACCGTAGCTATTGATTCGTTTCGAAGGGGCGAAGTGCCTTCAGAAATGGCCTCACTCATCGAAGGGATCGAGGAATTCAGAACGGCATCACCCGCATAGTACCGAAGTAACCTACTATTGTGGCAAATATGTTGTTCTTGCGCTCTGCACATTCGTTTCAATCCCCACCCAATACTTGCCGGTGGACGATGCCCGAGTGGCGGGAGCGTTATGTTTTGGGTTTGGGCATTTTGGCGTTGGATTTTTTTAGCCACTGGTCGAGGTTTTGTTTCAGGGTTTTGGCTTTTTGGGGGAGGCGTTGGGCGAGGTTGTTTTGTTCGCTGATGTCGTCGGCGAGGTTGTATAGCTCGACGGATCCGTCGTCGTAATGTTCGATGAGCTTGTAATCGCCGGCGCGGATGGCGCCGCCGAGGCGGTTGTTCCCGTGGAAGGCGTAGTTGGGGTAGTGGAAGTAAATGGCGCGGTGTCGCAGCGGCCCGGCCTGGCGGAGCAGGGGCAGGATGCTCTCGCCGTCGAGGGGCTTGTCGGGCTCGGGATCGAGTCCGGCCGCTTCGAGCATCGTCGGGTACAGGTCCATACTGATCACGGGCGTCGCGCAGGTCGCCCCGGCCTCGACCACGCCGGGCCAGCGTACGATCAGCGGCACGCGGATGCCGCCTTCGTACAAATGTCCCTTGCAGGCGCGCAGCGGGTGCAGGTCGGTGACGCCGCCGAACGCGCCGTTGTCGGAGGTGAAGATCACCAGCGTATCCTTGGTCAACTGCAGCGCATCGAGCGTCGCCAGGAGCCGGCCCATGTTGGCGTCCATCGCTTCGATCATGGCGGCGTACCGGTGGTCCTTCAGGCCGGGCCGATCCTTGTACTTCTCGATCAGCTCCTGCGGCGCCTGCATCGGCCAGTG
>JAFGCA010000649.1 GCA_016932895.1 Sedimentisphaerales bacterium
ACACGCTCCTCGCCCATCACGATGGCCGCCTGGATCACAGTGAATCCTTGCTGTGCGCGGGTTTCAAGATAGAAGTCCGCATCTTCGCGCGTGGTCATCTGAGAAAGCAGCCAGGCTGTATCGCCCAGCCAAAAGAAGGGCTTTCCGTTCGGCTGGACCAGGTAGCGGCCGTTGCCGCTCACATGCAGCGCCGACTCGGCCCATCCTGTCTGCACCGCCAAAGGAAAAAGGAGGGCCAGTCCAACGAACAACATGCGGATGTGATCTGAGCACCAGTGCTTTCGTACATGCGAGCCAAGTGTTGTCATGCTTCCGTTTCCTTCCAGTTAGGTTTAGGGCCGGGATTGTGCAAACAGAACTTATGATAAGTAGAGGTTTCTATTGTGTCAATGTGCACGATCAACTGCTGGTTAGACTGACCGTGGCGGTCTTGACGCCCCGCCCATCGTTCGGGCTTCTATTCTTTTTTGGCTCGCAGACGGGAACAACGTCGAGGCACTATGCGCTGCCTTGGATAGTCCGAGCAAACGGTGGAATACCATTCCTTATGGGATTAAGGCACGGATGGCTTCCGCAAATAGAAAGTCCCTCGCACGGTGTTCATGGAGTCATTGTTGTTTCCACCGCCTCCACCTGTGAAGACGAGTGTGAAATTGCGACCGTCTGCGCTGAACCACTTCGGGGCAAAGGAGAAGAAAAAGATGTTGTTCACCCAATCCAGCGTGCTTCCAGATCGGCTTTTGCCGAACCGATCCTCGGTCGTCCAATATTTCACCGTCGTCCATGGCCCCCAGGGTTCCGGGGCGTCGAAAAGACACATCACGCTGGAATGTGAGACGCTGTGCTCGGTAGCCAGAAGATACCTGCCGAGCCCCGGATTGTAGCTCGCGCTGACGCACCATCCTGTCCCATCGGGATTCTCAAATACCGGTCTCTTTTCTGACAGCGAACCCCAGGTCGGCTGGCCGTCGTCCAAGCCGGTGAACCACTCGTAGGTGTCGCGCCCGGCGAAGACCCGGTCCTGGGGCACCCGAGCCAGGAACAGCGCGCCGGGCTTGTGGACATTCAGCCCGAAGCCTTCGTCGCCGCGCTCACTGACGCCGAGATGCTGCGGGCGGATGAAATACGAATACACATAGTCGTCGCGTGCTCCCGCGTTGTTCTTGCCGTAGATAAGAAAGGTGGGCACGATGAGGTTATCCTCGCCCCACCACTGCCAGGGGGCCTTGGTCCAGCTCGCACCGTGGTCGGTCGAGCGAGCAAGCTCAATATACCGGTAGTGGTCGCGGAGGCCGCCAGTGTCGGGCACATCCGGGACGATCCACGAATAGAGCGTGCTTCCGACGCAGACCGTCCCCCAGCTCTTGCCGGCGAACTGGGCGGGATTCTCGGCGTTCTTGCCGCCCCAGACGTTGTAGCCGTGGTAGTTGTCCCAATCGCCTTCGACCCGGGCAAAGCCCAGGCTGACGCGTCCATCGCTATTTGTGCCCCCAAAACCGCCGCCGTCTCCCCAGGCGCCGTACTGATGGTCGTCGTTCGCCCAGGTCAACTGGAAATTGTCGCTTCCCTGGGCGTGCCGCTGATGCGTGGACCAGTCGAACACTATGTCGGCGATGACAGGGCTTGGGGGATAAGGACCTTCAGCGACAGCCTTCATGGCCCTGACAACGCGGCCGGTCATAAGCAAAAACAGGGCCGCCAAAAGACAAGCAGAGTTGGCATTCATTCCGGTTTCCTTTATTGTCGCGACCGTGCTTGAGAAGCCCCTTTATGGTAACATGCGGCGGAGCCGTGCATCAGTCCCCAGCCTTCGAAGAACAAACCCGTGCCTCACAGCCACGGCGAGACTCAGATCGCTTGCGTTGTTTCATTTCGCCTTAATGCGCAAGGCGATGTCTTGATCAAAATTAGGCGATTGGAGCTGCCTTGGCCCGCCGCCATGAGTGAAATTCTCTGTCTTTCCAATCGATCCATCGAGGGTATTTATCCATTCAGCTCGAAACGCGCCCTTGGGCAATTCGAGGGTCAGTTCATTAGGACCATTTCCCACCAGGTAAATCGCACAGGCCCGCCCCGGCTCGATTAGTGCCCAGGCCCGGCCCTTCTCGGGAACGCCGCCCTTAATCACGGAATTGTCCGGCTTCATCCTCACGAATTCAAAGCTGTGAATAAATTCCTTCAGAACGCGCAATTGCTGCCGTATGGCAGGGCCTCCTCCTCCCGGCCCTCGATGGTCGAGCAATGTGCCGCGTGGATGGGTTGTGGCGAAGGAGAAATCGAGATGACTAAAGAGAGCGCCTCCGGCAAGAATGAATTCCCAGCCCTGGATGCGATACGTCGCATCGTCCCGGCGCGAGCCGCCGGTTTCATTGTGGCCAATGGCTTTTCGAAGGCCGTAGTTCAAGGTGACGGCCTCAGGCTTTGCGGCGTGAAAGTTGTAAATCGAGACGTTCGGGTGCGGTTCGGCGACCTCGGCCGAGCCATGCGCGAAGTTCAGGGAGATAAGATGCTGATTCGGCAAGGACATTTCTGTCTCACGGATTGTGGTAATCATCCGTCTTTGCCAGTCCGGGTGCATTCCGCCACGCTCATACGGTTCGTTGCAGATTTCGTAATAGACGTTGTCAGAAGGATTGAGTTCGCGGACGATTTTCCGTGTCGCGGCTGCCTGAGCTTCCGTGAGCGCATCTTCCTTCAGCCCATAGACTTCATACTGCCCGACTTTGCCGATCCCGTTGATGTTGTTGGCGACGTGCATGGGCGAAACCTTCCACAGCTTTTCGCTGTACATCGTGCAGAAGAGGACAACTTCGACGACAATGCCGCGATTCCCGGCTTGCCCGACAAAGTCTTTGAGCCTTTCGAAGTACGCCTCGTCCCACCTGGTCAGATCGAATTTATTGCCGCCATCGAAGTAGCCGGGCGTGTCGCTTCGGGCCCAGGGCGCCGCATAGCGCTGCGGCGCCGGGGCCAGCGTGTTGCCCTGAATGC
>JAFGCA010000650.1 GCA_016932895.1 Sedimentisphaerales bacterium
ACACAGACTATCCGCATGGGCTTCTCTCCAGGTACTATCTCATCTCCACCCTCCCATGAAAACACGGGTTCACAGGTTGCTTACGGATCAAGGCTAAAATCATCAAGACGACGATCAACGCAAAAATCATCCTGTAATAGTCCATAAGGCCTCCTTTCCACCAATGGCCGGGAAATCAATCAGAAACGGCTTGCGAGGATCGTCTACAAGCGACGATATCGACCCGTCGCATATGATGAGACCCAGGGGAACGGCGACTGAATCAAGGTGTCTCGGCAAAGGGAAAAAGGGGAGACAAAGATCTGAGCGGCCTACCGGGGAACATAAGGCCCGTTATCCCTGACGCGGTTCTGTATGCGGGTTCGCGTGTGACAGGAGGGAACGAACGGATAACGCGCCTTATGTTTCAGCGAAGATGCGGTGGGGCAGGGGAAACGGGGCCCCATCCGACGACTGTGCCGCGCCGTAACTTCCCTGCGGAGGCCGGGTCCATGATCGTTCCGGCTTCGCCGGAAAGCACCTGACTACGGATCAGGAGGTTTCGGGGTTCACGTTCTTATAGAATCCCGTAGGGGAATGGAATCCATTGGCAGAAGAAGACAGGGTTGTGTTCAGCGGAAGCGTTTGGGCTGCAGTGCGCGTGCCAGTCTCTCCTGTTCTGCTCGTGCCTGTTGCTGTTGGTGTTGCTGGACACGACGACTTTCGGAGGTTGGGAACTGTCCCTTGCACGACGGACAATCCTGATGTCCGTCCTCACGGACGTTCAGCGACACCATGAGCTTCTGAGTGTCCCAGCACGTTTTGCAGAACGGACCTTGCCGGGTAACCGGAGCGGATGGTCGCCAATAGGCGTTTTCCCGCAGTTCAAGTTCATCGTCGATCCGGCTGCGGTCCTTCAGTTCAGTGTTTTCAGAGCGTAACTGTTGCAGTTCGCCCTGCATCGCCAGGACTTCATTCTGCAGTTCGATGACCTTCTGCTGAATCTCGATGCTGCCCAACTGCTGGGCCAGCTTCGCGATCTCCTTGCCTGTCTCGATGATACTCACAGGCGCTCCTGTTCAGGCTACGGCCACGGCCTGATAGATCGCCGGGCGATAGCGCGGCGAAGGGACCGTTTTACCGGCCTCGCGCGCGGCTGCCAGCCAGGCATCCTTTGCTACTTCTACCTCATGCAGAGCCTCATCCGGCGTATGGCCGAATGCGCTGCACGACTCCAGATCCGGGATATCAGCGATATACCCTTCATCCTCCTCGCTGTAGAAGATGTTGATATGGTAGTCTTTCATCTCTATTCCTCCATCGTCAGATCATACTGTTCAACCAGCTTCAAAAACTGCCGTATCTGATACGGCTTTGCCTGGCCGCCGACCTCCTGCATGTTCAGCGGCCGCGGCACCGACGGGTGCACCATAATATGGTGACTGCCTTCTATCCGGGCCAGACGGAACCCGAAAGCCCGTGCCAGCGTAATCATATCCCCGAACCGGATGTTCTTTGATCCGGACAGCACTTTGCGTAACAGCTTCCGCTTATTCATGCAATCACTCCCATCCGTCAATGCGCATGAGCAAGCGCGGTATCCAGCATCTTCATTACGAACTGCTGTTCCGAACGCGGCAACTCCTTCAGACGTTCAAGCTGTTGTTCCAGCCTCGACTCTCGGCCGCGACCACGCCTCTGCTGCTGTTGCGATACGCCCAGAAGCGCTTCCGGAGTTGTTTCAAGCGCTTCTGCGATCATCGGCAGACGCCATGCCGGCATCTGTCGTGTTGCCCGCTCATAAGACGTAACAATCTTCTGTGTCGCCTCGATGCGCTCGGCCAACTCGATCTGAGTCAGACCGAGCTCCTTTCGCCGCCTCGCGATCCGCTTGCCCAACTCCTCGTGAAATCGTTGTGTCTCTTCCTCTGTCATCGCGGCCAACCCAATTACGGAAAACAGTTTTTCTTCAATCTGAGTCATTATACGTGCTCCTTTCAAAAAAAGTCGTTTCGGGTATTGACAATATGCCTCCGAGGCATATCATATTGCAAGAAATAAAGGTCGGCTCCGTTCTTGACGGGGCCGAACAAAAGAAGGCCAGCCGTGCGAACTTGGCGGTTACACAACGACTGGCCCGAAACCCGGGCCGAGGCCCGAGCTCAGTGGAAAGAGTACCACTTCGGCATCGCAGTGCCAAGCTGCAAGCCACAGAGCCGGCCTCCGCTCAGAAGAGAGAAAAGGAGGTTCACCGTGCAGAGGGGCGCAGCCCGCCGCCTCATCCGGATGCGGTTGAATCCGGAACTGTATCACCAGGTCCTTGTCCACGCCGCAGAAGAAGGTGTGAGCCTGGCCGAGATCATACGACGAAGCATCCGCCGCGACCTGACCGCCGGGGTGGAGTGCGCCTGCAAAGGAGAAACGTCATGCCTCGAATACCCGACACGGAAATAGACCGGATCAAACGCGATACCGACCTTGCCGCGCTCGTCAGAAGCCGCGGCATCAGCCTGGAGCGACACGGCGGCAACGGACACCTGGTCGGCAAATGTCCGTTCCACGACGAAGA
Organism: Sedimentisphaerales bacterium; assembly: GCA_016932895.1. The sequence continues at coordinate 2,549 of JAFGCA010000650.1, forward strand.
CGAAGCATCCTTCATCGTCACCCCGGCCAAGGGACTCTTTCACTGCATGGGTTGCGGAGCTGCCGGCAACGCCATCCAGTTCGTCCAGAAATTCGACGGCGTCAGCTTCCGCCACGCCTTCGAGGTCCTGGCCGACGGCAAAGCATTTACCCCGCGAAAGGACCAGCCCCTCAAACACGCCACCGTGCCCCGGCTCGAAGCGCCGGTCAGCCCCGACGCGGAGGACGCCGAACTCTTTGACCAGGTCGTGGACTACTACCACCAACGCCTTCTTGCCACGCCCGCCGCGCTTGACTACCTCAAGGGCAGGGGGCTGTATGACGCGACGGCGCTCCGCGCCTTCAGGCTCGGCTTTGCCGACCGGACGCTCGGGTTGAGGCTGCCAGCCATGAACCGTAAAGACGGCTCGGCGATCCGGACCCGCCTTCAGAAACTCGGGCTCATCCGTGAAAGCGGCCACGAACACTTTAACGGCTCCGTTGTCCTTCCTGTCTTCGACGCCGAAGGACGTGTTGCCGAAATGTACGGGCGCAAGATCAGCCCCAAACTCCGTAAAGGTACGCCGCTTCACCTGTATCTACCCGGACCGCATGCGGGGATATGGAATGTTGAAGCCCTGCACACCCCTGAACTCATATTATGCGAAGCGCCTCTCGACGCGTTGACCTTCTGGGTCAACGGTATCCGCAACGTCACATTCATATACGGGACCGAAGGCTTTCCTGACTATCTGTTCGATGCGATCCTTCAGCATCGCGTCAAATCCGTGCGGCTTGCCTACGATGCTGACGAAGCCGGCAACCGTGCCGCCAAACGTGATGCCGAACGCCTGTCGGCGCACGGCATCCAGGTCTATCGTGTCAAGTTCCCTTGGGGCATGGACGTGAACGACTACGCCCAAAAGGTCACACCGGCGGCCAAATCTCTCCGTGTCGCCGTGGACTCCGCCGAATGGGTGGGGGAAGTGGTATGTGGCAAGCGTCGGGTGGCGAGTGTGAGAAGACCCGACACGCCATCATGCGCGGACGCGCGCGCATCTTCTTCTTTAGCTGCTAGAGCTGCTAATGAAGAAGCCACTCCCTCGACACCCGACACGCGACACCTCGCGCTGAGCCGAATGGGCGAATACCACACCCTGACGCTCGGCGCGCGACATTATCGCGTGGGTGGCCTGGAGAAGAACAACAGTCTCGAAGTCCTGAAAGTCTCCGTTCGCCTGGCCGTCCATCCGCAACCAAGAACCAAGAACGAAGAACCAGGAACCGCGGACGAAGTCCGCTTCCACCTCGACAGTTTCGACATGACGCGCGACGGCGAACGCCGCCGCTTCATTGAACGCGCGGCCGAAGAGACCGGCCTTGAGAAAGAACTCATCAAGCGCGATCTCGGACGTTTACTGCTTGCGCTCGAAGAAGAACAGCAACAACGTCTGAACCAGGCTCTCGCACCCGACACTCGACACGCGACACCCGCGATGACGAGCGCAGAGCGCGAGGAAGCGCTTGTGTTCCTGCAGTCGCCTGACCTCATTGCAAAGATCGACGCGGCATTCGACGACTACGGCCTGGTCGGTGAGGAAACAAATCGTTTAGCTGCATATCTTGCCTGCACATCGAGAAAACTCGACAAGCCGCTGGCCGTCATAGTTCAGAGTACCAGCGCCGCCGGCAAGAGCACGCTCATGGAAGCCGTGCTTTCCATGTTTCCGGAAGAAGAACGCGTCCAGTACTCTGCCATGACCGGCCAGAGTCTCTACTACCTGGGCGAGACCGATCTCAAGCACAAGGTGCTTGCCATTGTGGAGGAAGAAGGAGCCGAGAAAGCCGGGTACGCCCTCAAGCTCTTACAGAGCGAAGGGGAACTGACCATCGCCAGCACGGGCAAGGATCCGACCACGGGCCGCATGGAGACGCAGGAATACCACGTCGAAGGCCCGGTCATGATCTTCCTGACCACGACCGCGATCGACATCGACGAGGAACTGCAGAACCGATGTCTCACGCTCACCGTCGACGAGTCCCGCGAGCAGACCGAGCGCATCCACGCCCTGCAACGCAAGGCGCGAACCCTTGAAGGCCTCAAGCTCAAGAAGCAGAGACAGAAGACACTCAACGTTCTGCGTAACATCCAGCGTCTTCTGCAGCCGGTCGACGTTGTGAATCCATGGGCCGATCAACTCACCTTCACGGCCGAGCGTACGCGCACCCGTCGCGACCACGAGAAGTATCTGACCCTGATCGACGCAATCGCATTGCTGCATCAGCACCAGCGGCCACGTGAGAAAGTCGACCCCTCGACAGAGCTCGGGACAGGCGAGGGCGGGGAGTTTATTCGGGTAACACTCGACGATATCGAACTGGCAAACCGTATTGCTCCCGAACTGCTCGGCCGGTCGCTTGACGAGCTGCCGCCGCAGTCGCGGCGTCTTCTCGATCATATCAAGGCCCTGGTCCGTGATATCTGCAAGCGTGAGGACATCGAACAGCACCTTGCCCTTTTTAGTCGACGTCAACTCTGCGAGTCAACCGGCTGGACCTACAGCCAGGTCAAGCGTCATCTGATCCGGTTGCAGGAGCTTGAACATACTATCCCGCGTTATGGCGGCATGGGCTCCACCATGCGCTACGAGCTTCTTGTCGATGCCAACGAAACAGCCGATACGGCTCCGCAGATCGGCCTGCTCCATGTCGCCAAACTCCGTGAATCTGATAGTACGACAATAACCCGGACCCCCTCAGAGGCAACCTTGACCCCACCTTGCCAAAACCGGATGGCAAGGTTATCGCCCGTAAAATCAGCGTCTAACGCCAACCTTGCCACCTTGCCGGGTCGCACATCAGGAGCCCCGGCCGAAGTGGGAGCCGTAGCTGTATGAGCAGGCGTGCCGTCAAGGGCTACGCGAAGGCCCGGCACATGCGGCGCTGGGCGGACAAGAAGGGCGGCTACGCCGCCACGCCCGACGGTTTCGACCGCTCTGACGCCTTCACCCTGGCCAGCCTTATCGACGACTGGTTCCGGCGGCTGGAGGAGCGCGCCTACTCGCCGCGCACGGTCGAGGCCCGCAAGTGGGCGTTGCGGACGTTCCTGCGTTGGGCCGAGGATCGCGATCTCCGGCGGCCCGACCAGATCACCAAGCCGATCCTGGAGAGCTATCAGCGCTGGCTCTTTCACTACCGCAAGGCCGACGGCAAGCCCCTGGGCGTAACCACGCAACGCGCGCGTCTGGGCTCGTTGCAGAACTTCTTTACCTGGCTATGCCGTGAAAACGCCCTTCACGCCAACCCGGCCGCCGACCTCGATCTGCCGCGCAAACCGAACAAGACCTTGCCCAAGTCGCTGTCGCTTGAAGAAGTCCATGTTGTTCTGAACATGCCTGATGTGAGCGATCCCCTGGGAATCCGCGACCGCGCCATCCTTGAGACGTTTTATGCAACCGGCATCCGCCGCAGCGAATGCGCCCGGATCGACGTGGACGACCTTGACCGAGAACGGGGACTGCTCACGGTCCGGAAAGGGAAGGGGAACAAAGACCGTGTTGTCCCGGTGGGTGAACGCGCCATTTACTGGCTCGAACGATACCTGGAGAAAACGCGGCCGCTGCTTGAGACACCGCAGAGCGAACGCGCCTTGTTCCTCAGCGGCTACGGCGACCGTCTCAGCGCCGGGTATATCGGCAACTGGGTCCGGCGTCTCATCGACGCCGCCCTGTCTGCGTCCAACGGACAGGCAGGCGGCATCGGGCGGACCGGCTCCTGTCATGTTCTGCGCCACTCCTGCGCCACACACATGCTCGAAAACGGAGCGGACATCCGCTTCATTCAGCAGCTTCTCGGTCACGCCCGGCTCGACACCACACAGATCTATACCGACGTCTCAATCGTTCAACTTCGCGAAGTCCACGCACGCACCCATCCCCATGCGCATCTGCCCCCGCCGGCTGAAGTCGGGAGAATGGGCAGGAAACAGCATCCTTAACAGCTTGCTTTCCAGCCCTAAAAATCGTACCCTCCCTGGTATGCGTTCACACGTTACAGCACCCATGTGTGCATCCAAAGAGAAGATGCACGTGTCTCGGCGAAGCCTCCTGGCGAAGACGGACCCCCCCTCGAAAAATCGCGTCATGGGGTCTGAGACTTTTTCGTTCTCCTGTGC
>JAFGCA010000651.1 GCA_016932895.1 Sedimentisphaerales bacterium
GGTCACGCGCGTCACCGCCGGATTCGTCCAGAGAACGCGCGCCGCCGGACCAACCCAGACCTCCCAATCATAGGTGTAGTTCGCGATCGCGCGGAAGCACTGCTCGCTCATCCGGGCGGCCAGCTCGCTTCGCTTGGACAACGTCACGTCGTCATAAACGGCCATAACCTGACCGTTCGGGAGCTTGCAGACGTAGTTCTGACGCCAGCCGCTGATCCGCTCGTCCTTGTAGACCGAGATGGGATGACGCTGCGCCTTGCCCGTCCTCCAGACCTTTTTAAACACATCGAGCAACCCGAACTCCCGCACGCCCGGAAACACGTCCAGCACGCTCTTGCCCACCACGTCGGCCTTCTTGAGGCGCTCGATCTGCTCGGCGGCGCGATTGAAATCGACAAAAATGAAATCTGCGCCGTCGTTTTCGGCGCGGTAGACGGCCACGCCGGTGTTGGCATGGTTCAGCAATGCCTCCAGTTTCGCCTGTGTGACCTCCGGCGGCTCCGACCCGTCAGGCCGGCCCCTCCGATCAGATGCTCCTGCGCTTCTTGCTTCCATGAGTTTCCCCTCTTGAAGCGGGGCCACTGCACCCGTTGTCCCGCCCGCACGGGACGGGCCTGGGCCCCCAGGTCAACACTCGATCTGGCTGCCCGGATTGTAAGGGAGTCAGCACCGGACGGAAACCATCAACTCACTTTTTTTCGGGGCCCGCCGCCATAAAAAGAAGGCCCCGCCGGGGGCGGGGCCGGTATTCACATCCACGGGCCGGGCTCGGCACCCTATTCCTCGGAGAGAGGCAGAACCACGAACCTCGTGTAGCCTTCACTGCGAATCCGCAGCAGCGCCTTGCCCTTTTTCTGTGCCTTTTGAATCGCCTCGTTGAACTCTTTGACGTTGCGGACGACGTCCCGATCCACTTCCATGATCACCGTTCCGGGACGAATCCCCTTCTCGGCGGCCGTCGAGTCGGGCTCGACCTCCGTGACCACGACGCCTTCCAAGCCGTCATAGCCCAGGTCCTCGGCCAGATCCTTGGTAAGAGTCTGCAGCGACAGTCCCAGTTGCTCCTGCGTCTCGACTCCCCCACTGGCCGTCGGGCCGCCTTCGGGGCGCTTGTCGAGCTCGGCCGTGATCGTCTTGCGTTTGCCGTTTCGAACGATCACCAAATCGACCTTCGAGCCCGGCTTGTACATCGCCACGCGATTGCTCAGCTCGTTGGCGCTGGTCACCGGTTCGCCCTCGAGTTCGAGGACGACGTCACCGGACCGGAGGCCCGCTTTCTCGGCAGCGGAGTCTTCCGTAACATCGGAGACCAGAACCCCCTTGGTGTCTTCAGCACCGAACGATTCGGCCATCTCCGGATCCAGGTCCTGGATGATCACGCCCAGGAAGCCGCGTACCACCTTGCCGCCCTCCTTGAGCTTTGTGTAAATGACCTTGGCCATGTTGCTGGGAATCGCCAGGCCGATGCCGACGTTGCCGCCGGGGCCGATAATGGCGGTGTTCATTCCCACCGCCTGGCCGTCCAGGTTGAGCAGCGGGCCGCCGGAATTGCCGAAGTTGATGGCGGCGTCGGTCTGAATGAAATCCTCGTAATCGGCCACGCCGATCCGGCTGCGGCCTTTGGCGCTGACAATCCCGGCAGTCACCGTGTGGCTCAGGCCGAAGGGATTGCCGATTGCAATGACCCACTCGCCCACCTCAAGCGCACCGGAGTCGGCCCACTCCACGTAGGGCAGGTCTTCTCCCTCAATCTTGATCACCGCCACGTCCGTTTCCGGGTCCGTGCCGATGACCTCGGCCGAAAGGGTGCGGCCGCCGTCGAGGCTGACCTTGACCTCGGAAGCCCCCCCGACGAGATGATTGTTGGTCAGGATGTACCCGTCGGGCGTGACGATAAAGCCCGAGCCCTGCGCCACTTGCTTCGATTCCGGCCGCTCGAATTGGCGCGGAGAGCGACGCCGGAAAAAATACTCGAAAAGATCTTCATCGAACGGGCTGCCATAGGGCGTTTCCCGCGATTGGGATCGGCCCTTGACCATTTTCTCGGCCCGGATGCCGACCACGGCCGGCGAGGCCTTTTCCGCAATCGAAGCGAAGGCCTTGCCCATCTGACGCAAGGTCGCGATGCTCTGCTGGTCTTCGGCCCACGCCGAGAGCGGCATCGCCATCAACAGGAAGGCGATCACGACGCCTGCAATGAAACGACGGGATTTGCTGTCTACTCGAACAACCTCTGTGTTCATGTTTGACCTCCAGTTTCTGCCATAGAACCCAGAAAACAACCAAGCCGCAAGCGGCTGCAATGATAGGACAGACAGGTAGGGATTTATACGATTCTACGGAGACCAAGTTCGGGGTGTCAAACCTTTTTCATCCGCGGGCGCCGTCCACGCGCTGCTGCTGCGACATACGAATCGTCTCGATTCGGCCCCCCTGCCGCAGCCGGCGTTTCGTCCGCGCCCTGGGCCAAATGTGTGGAACTTCCGGAAGGGTCGGTTGTATAACTGGGCAAAACTCAAGCGACGGCCGCCCGGAACATGACAGAAGAAACCGAGATCATCCAACGCGTCCTGCAAGGCGAAACCGAGAGCTTCGCCGCCCTGGTGCAGCGGTATCAGGGTCCCGTGGTGCGTATGGTCCGGAACCTGACCGGCGACGCCCAGGCGTGCGAGGACCTGGCCCAGGAGGTGTTCCTGGCCGCCTATGCAAAGCTGGAAACATTTGACCCGGCGCGAAGTCGATTCTCGACCTGGCTCTTTACCATCACCAGGAACAAATGCATCAATACGATGAAGAAGAAGAGGCCCGTCGCGATGGGGCAGCCGCCCCAAGGATGCAGCCGGCACAGCCCGGATGAGTGCGCGGCGAAGAACGAACTGATGGCAAAACTGGACCGAGCCCTCGATGCGTTGCCGGCCAAACAGAAGCGGGCCTTCGTCCTGGCCGAGTTCGAGGCCCTGCCCTATGAGGAGATCGCCCGGATCGAAGGGACGCGCGTCGGGACGGTCAAATCGAGGATCAGCCGGGCCAGGGGCAAATTGGCCGAGGTCCTCAGACGCTACGGAGCTGAAGAGTCATGAAAAACGAAGACGTGTATCGCCACTGGCAACAGAGCCACAGGCAGGTCGCGACAAGCCCGGACTTCTGCCGGCAAGTGATGGAACGAGTCGCCCGCCGGGCCGGGCAACATGCCGTGCCGAAGCCGGTGCGAATGCTGCTCCTCGAGCGCGTGAGCGTGCGACCCTGGGCCCGGGCCGCCGCAATCGCCGTGGCCGCTTTGATCGGCATCGGCAGAATTCTACTGACCCTTCATGTGCTCTTGTTCGCGTGAGCACGAGGAGAAAAATGATGACAGAGAACACGGAACAGAGCGGTAAGAAAAGACTGGCCTGGCTGGCGGTCGGCCTCTCGATCGTCATGCCGGGAGTGGGACACGTCTATTGCGGCAAGCTCGCCCGGGGCCTGGTCTTCGGCCTGCTCTACGGCCTGGCCATTCCCGTCGTTCTCGGGATGCTCGCCTACGCGAGCCCGGCCTCGACGGTCGTCTTCGGCTTCCTGATGATCGCGGCGACCTTCGGCGTCGTCATCGCCGCAGCCCTCGACGCCTGCCGGCTGGCTCGAAAGACCCGGCCCGACTATCAGCCCAAGGCCTGTAACCACGCTGTCGTCTACGTTCTTATCGGCCTCATGATCCAGGGCAGCAGCGTCGGCTATGCCCTGCACGTACGCAGCAGCCTGTTCGAGGCCTTCCGCGTGCCCGCCGCATCGGAGTATCCTAACATCGTGCCGGACGACCGCATCCTGGCCAACAAGACGGCCTACCGCAAGGCCGACCCCGAAGTCGGCGACGTGGTCCTCTTCCGCCCGCCTACCGAGAACTGGCGAATCCACTACATCAAGCGGATCGTCGCACTGGGAGGCGAAACCGTAGAGATGAAGGACGGCGTTCTCTACGTCAACGATAAGCCGTTGTCGAGTCGGCAGATCGGCTCCGGCTCAACGCAGATCCGAGGCCAAAACGGAACGGCCCAGACCATAGCAGGCGACGTCTTCGAAGAAACCAATGGCAGCGCGACGTACAAGATATTCCTGACGCCAACCCCACCCGAAGCCGTGAAGGATTTCGCCAGAATGACGGTGCCGCAGCATCATTGCTTCGTCCTGGGCGACAACCGCAACTACTCGCTGGACAGCCGGCATTTCGGCCCGATCCCCTACGCCGCCATCGAAGCCCGCGTTGACTACATCTACTGGCCCGTCGACACCTTGGCCCGCTTCGGACGCCTCCGCTGAACCGGGGCGTCGACAGCCGCAGAGCTCTTCTGCCTACCGGGCTTGAGGAGGTGGACGCGGCGGAGCACCAATGCCGACGTACGGGGCCGCCGAGGCCGGCCAGGTGGCGGAGGACCTGTTCCTCTATCCGGCCGGCACCCTCACGCTCGCCAAAGGCGAAGTCGGATACGTCCCGCTGTTTACCGAGTCCGTCCCTTGCGGGCACATCTACCAGTGGGATATCCCGGATTACGTCGATGAGGAGGGCCGTTACCAGTACGGCCGCGACAACCGCGACCAGCAGGAGCCCGAGCAAGAGGTCTGGCACAGCCTGCGACTGACGAACGCGACCCGGATTCCCTGGACCACCGCGCCGGCCGAAACGGTCAAGGACGGCGCGATCCTGGGACAGGATACGTTGCCATGCACGCCCGCCGTAAGAGACGGGACATTGCGAATCACGCGGGCCGTGGGCGTCAAGGCCGAACAGATCGAGCTGGAAACCGACCGAAAGCGAGAGGCGGCCCGCCTGTACGGCTACAGCTACGATCTCATCACCGTACAGGGCGACCTCTCCATCTCCAACACACAGGATAAGCCGATCACCCTCGAAATCACCAAAACCCTCTCCGGCGCGGTCAAGTCGGCCACACCCGAGGCGGCGCGGCAGAAACTGGCCAGAGGTCTGCGCCGCATGAACGGCCTGATGAAACTCACCTGGACCCTCGACCTGCCCCCCGGCAAACAGCAGGACCTGCGATACACCTACGAAGTCTACGTCCGCCGCTGAAGAACCACTGCACGGTGCGAGCAGAATGCGCCGCCAAACAGCGCTGGCTTTCGAGCGTAGAACATGGTAGAATGGGAACCGTCGCACAGCGGTGGTTCTTTGGAACAAGTGAATACGGGGGCGAATGGCTTCGACCGGATGACGGATCGATAAGCTGCATGCCCAGGACGCCGGTTGGCCTGGTTAATCATCCGGCACCTAAAGTTTAAATGGCAACTCACAGTTGCGTATGGCGGCCTAAATAGGCCACCCGTCCTGCCAGACTGCGCCTGCGGGTCTGGTAAGGGCGCCAATCAGCGGGCTTAGCCTCGTCGGTCGTCCGGGCCGGCGCGGTGAAACTTTACCGGAATAGCCAATCCGAGAGCCTGTCGTCCGGCGCTCGGTGAGGCGAAATCTCAATAGAACGACTACGCATGTAGACGCTTACCCTGAAGCATCTCGGGACGGGGGTTCGAATCCCCCCGCCTCCATTCCCCGGATTGGATGTAACTTTCTTCTTGACAGACAGTTACACAATCCATGATCTGCCATGAGAAACTCTCGGGCGTATCACGGGAGTATATCACGGCATTTCATTTCGCACGGAAACTCAGACGGGGCAAAACGTGGTATGTGGGTTACTACGTTGATGGGAAGTTCATCCGCAAGAGAATAGGCACTCCAAGACCACCTCTGAAGAGACCAGAGGCGATATCGAAGCCAAGGTGGAAAGGGGCGATGCTGGCCTCCTCAACCGGGACTACCCTATTCTCGCGTTCTTCAATGAATACCTCAACCGGACGAAGGACAGGCGTGCCGCAGCATACCACGATAGGAACAGACGCGTCATAGCGCAATTCACGAGACTCCTCCAGACCGAGAGACCCTACCTGAAACCGTCAAGTGGAACATGCTCTCCGTCACTCCCATGGAGGGTATGGAATATCGTAAGGAAGACGACAGTAAGAAGATCCGGGCTCTTACCGAAGAGGAAGCAACCGGGCTTGTTGAGGACGGCAGTGGCTGGTTCCGGCCCGTGTCTCTCACGGCCTTGCACACCGGACTGCGGGAAGGCGAGCTTATCAATCTGGAATGGGACGATGTGGATTTCAAGGAGGAAATAGTCCGGGTGAAGCGTAAGCCCTGGTGGATCCCCACGTCTTCCGGGCGTACCTTAGCCACTGGTCCCAAAAATCGGGAGTAGTACGCGACTTTCATAACCAGTACAGGCTACGCCCCAATCGCGTGTTGCATGGTCCACTCCGTTGACATATGATGGACTTGGCTACGGTTACACCGACCTGGAGAACCGGAATGCTGCCAACAGTAGAAGTGCCAGAAGAATATGCCCATCAGTTGAGGATCGGCACCTGCTCGTGGAAGTACGATGCCTGGAAGGGACTCATATATGGCCCGGACCGGAGCTATCACGCTCACGACTACTTGTCCGATTATGCGAATTACTTCGACACCGTCGAGATCGACCAGTGGTTTTGGAGCCTGTTTGCCACCGGTGCGAAGCTGCCGGACCCAGGCGTGGTACGACGATATGCCGAGAGCGTGCCTGCTGATTTCCGATTCACCGTCAAAGCCCCCAATTCCATTACCCTGACCCACTTCTACGCCAAGGGCGCCAAACAGCGAGCCAACGAGCCGAACCCGCATTTTCTCAATCGCGATCTGCTGCACCGATTCCTTGAGATTCTGGAACCCATGCACAACAAGCTGGGTCCAGTCATTTTTCAGTTCGAATACCTCAACAAGAAGAAGATGCCATCGCTGGCCGCATTCCTTGATCGGCTGGACGCCTTCTTCCAGCAGGCACCAACGGGATTTCAGTATGCCATCGAAACCCGGAACCCGGACTATCTCAAGGCTGAATTTGCCGCATTCCTGCGTGAGCATGGCTTGGGCCGTGTGCTCCTGGACGGATACTATATGCCACGGATCTCAGAGGTGGCCGGCAAGCTTGATATTCGCACCGTACCGTTCTCGATCATCCGTCTTCATGGGCCTGACCGGGCCGGCATCGAAGAACGAACCGATGGCGTGTGGAACGAAATCGTCGAGCCCAAGGACGACGAGCTCAAGGCGACGGCGGACATCATCAGGCAGAATGTGGCAGCAAATGTCGAGACCTACGTCAATGTGAACAACCACTACGAAGGATGCGCACCGCTCACGATTCAGAGGCTCCTGAAACTACTGCGATAGCACCCGGTATGATGATCTGGAGGTACGAACATGCAAAGATGCAAGATCCTCTATCGGCCACTTCTGCTGGCTGCGTGTCTCGCCTGCCCGGGATGGGGACTTCCCGCCACAAGCACAGCATTGACCGAACAGGCCGTTGAGGTTGCCGAACGTCCATCCTCGTCCAGTTGGGTCGTTGTGGCGGGCGAACTGCGAATGGTTCTTGAGAAGAGCTCACAGGGCATGCACGTGCCCAATCTGATCGATACCGGCACCGGCCGAGAGCTACTGGCCGAGGCCCCTGCTTCCCTGTTCTCCGCAATCTTTCGTGAGGCGAAGACGAAAGAACAGGTGACTCTGGTTGCTGATTCCGGCTGGCACCGGGTAGAAGTATCCGAGACTACTGACCCTGGAGGATACCGAATCACTTTCGCGGCACCCACCGACGACCGCTTGAAAGACATCCGGGTCGAAGTTGCCTTGGTCACCCTGCCAGGCGAGAACGCCTTCTCCTGGGACCTGAAGGTCTTCAACGACAATCATGAATGGGGGCTCTGGCGGGTCGTGTTCCCTCAGGTATCGGTCAGGGACTTGGGTGATGGCGGTCGTGTGTTTGCGCAAGTCACGTCAGGGGTCGAGCTTTCCTCGATGTGGACCAAGGGAGGAAAGCGAGGCGGGCCCTACCCAGGCGGCTGGACGGCCATGCAGTACATGGCCGCCTACAACAGCGCCGATCGCACCGGACTCTACGTGGGCATGCACGACCCGTATGGCTCGACAAAGGACATCTTTGCAGAAGGCCAACCCGCCAAACATGCAGTCGCCTTTACCTTCAACCACCCCGTCCCCAACATGGGCCAGCCGGGCACAGGCTTTGACCTGCCGGGCCAGGCGCGATGGCAATTGCTGCGTGGCGACTGGTTCGATGCCGCCCAGATCTATCGCTCCTGGGTTATGCGGGTGGCGCGGTGGTGGCCTGCTCTAGGGCCCGAGGGTCGGGAGGATACGCCGAGATGGATGCGGGAGCTGCCGGCCTGGGTCATGAGAGGCGGTTCTGCCGCTGAGTGTGTCCCGTCCGTTAAGGACTTCGTTGAAACCTTGGGCCTGCCCACCGGCTTTCATTGGTACAACTGGCATCAGATCCCCTTCGACAACGACTATCCCCACTATTTTCCGACGAAAGGCGGTTTTCGGGACGGTGTGGCAGAACTCAAGGCAGCGCGCGTTTATCCCATGCCGTATATCAACGGGCGATTGTGGGATACACACGACAAAGGCGCAGAGGATTGGCAGTTCACCCGAACAGCCTTACCGGCCGCGACAAAGGAAGAAAGCGGCGAGCCGTACACCGAGAGCTATGGAAGCAAGGAAACCGACGGCAACAGCGTCAAGCTGGCCGTCATGTGTCCCGCCACCGCCTTGTGGCGGAAGCGTGTCACCGACATTGTGCTTCGCCTCTTTAACGAATGCGGCGTCAGCGGCGTATACATCGACCAGATTGCCGCAGCCACGCCCAAACTATGCTTTGATGCCTCTCACGGTCATGCTCTCGGCGGGGGTCATTGGTGGACCGACGGCTATTGGAAGATGCTCGACGCCATTCGCGCTGCCAAGCCGACACATTGCATGCTCACCACGGAATGCAACGCCGAGCCGTATATCAAATGGTTCGA
>JAFGCA010000652.1 GCA_016932895.1 Sedimentisphaerales bacterium
TCGAGGGCGATCTCCAGCATCTCGGCCGCCAGGTACTCCAATGCGGGCGGCCGAATGGCCGGCTCGACTTTTTTGTCCATCGTACGGCTGCGGTAGAGGCAATCCGGGGTGCCGTTTAGCGAAGTGATCTGGGAATCGGCGAGCAGCCCGATCCGTATCGGCAGCGTGGCGGCCGGGGGGTCTGCCGCGCAGCCCACTACCAGCGAGAGAGCCAGGGGCAGCAGGCCGAGCAAAGGGCGTGACCTCGCCCGGCCCGGTTTGTGGGCTTGTCCTGGAAGACTCCCGCAATCGATGCGGCCGGAGGAGATGAGAGCGGGTGGTGCTTTGGCGTGCGAATGCTTCGTACTTCTCATCGTCTGGCTCCAGCGAGCGGTTCCGTCCACACATGATCCAGATTGCAGTCTACCGGACGGGCAGCGAATTGTCAATTACCAAGGGTCCACATTTTCTCGGCTTCGGAACGTCCCGACTTGCCCCCGGCAGTCACAAGGTATAGACTGTCCGCCATACAAGGCGAAAGGTCGGTATGGTCGGCCTTGGTATGCTTGGTGACTTCGGAAGGGAGCGCGACAATGCGAATGCTTATTCTGCTGGCAGCGGCTCTGGGTCTGGCGGGCTGCGGACGCTCATTGGAAATCGCTGTCACCCAGCCCGTGGTGGAAGGGCCGCCGGCGACCGGCACGCCCACCGCCGGCGCCGTCTCCGTCGATATCACACCGCCTCCCGGGATGCCGATGGGCGGGTATTCCCTCCTGGCCAACAAGGGCATGGGGTTCCGCACGCGGCTCAAGGCCCGGATCGTGTACCTCAACGACGGCAAGGGCCACTCCGTCGCCCTCGTGCAGACCGATCTGACGGCGGGCTCGCTCTTGCTGCATCACAAAGTGGCCGAGGCCGTAGCGCAGAGGACCCATCTGAGACCCGGCGATATTGCTATCACGGCCTCGCACAGCCACTCGGCGCCCGTCAACTTCTTCGACAACGACTTCTACAACAAGCACACCTCCTGTGGCGCGGGGTTGGAATCGCGTTTCCTCGAGTTCGTCGGGCAGCGTATCGCAGAAGGCATCGTGGAGGCATACGAAAGCCGGCGTCCGGCCCACGTCGCGACGGGGCGCAAGGACATCTACGGCTATAACCGAAACCGGGCCCTGAGTTCCTACGTCCTCAACGAGAACATCGACGATATCGACCCGGACGATCCGCAGGCGGTCTTTCGAGCGGTGAACCCGTCGTTGTATATGGTGCGCGTGGACGTGCAAGACGATCGGGGCCGGTACAAGCCCTTGGCGGCGTTCTCCAGCTTCTCCGTGCACGCAACGGCGCTGACTCCGCCGGTGCAGGTGTACAACGCGGACCTGTTCGCCTACGCCGAGAAAGACCTCGAGTGGGCGATTCAGCGGCGGTACGACACGCCCTGGGCGGTGGTTCACGCGCTGACCGCCGGGACGCAGGGCGATATGGCCCCGGCCCTGCCGGACCGGGGCGACAACACGTTCGGCCAGTTCCCGGTGAACTGGAAGGAAGCACGGGCAGTGGGGCAAGGGATAGGCCGGGAGGCCGTCAGTCTGTTCGAGTCGTTGGGGGACGCGATGACGTCCGATATTACCGTGCGTTCCGCCGTCCGCGAGATCAATATTCGCAAAAACAACGTGGCCGACGGTGTCACGCTCTGCAAGAACGCAGCGGTGGGCAATCCCGTGGTGGCAGGCGCCTACGAGCGCCGCGCGCCATGGCTGGCCGCGGTGCCCTTCCTGAGAGGCGGCAACGTGATGTCGCGTCGCTGGTGGTTCTTCAAGAACGGATGCCAGGGCAACAAGCGGCATTTCGGCTTCTCGTGCCTCCAGCCCCTGATCGAGCCCAAAGACAGCTTTCCCCATACGGTGATGTTCCAGCTCATCCGCATCAACGACACCGTGATTCTGCCGCTGCCGTTCGAGGTGACGGCCGAGTCGGGCCGGCGTATGGCCGCCCGCGTCAAGCGCGAGTTTGAACGAGCCGGCGACGACGGTGTCGAGCACGTGTGGGTGGCCGGCAACGCCAACGGCTATTTCGGCTATACGACCACACCGGAAGAATACTCCCGACAGAACTATGAGGGGGGACACACACTCTACGGCCGATACTCCACACCTTACCTTACCGCGCAGCTCGGTGTGCTCGCGCGCGATCTCATGGCCCGGGGCGACGTGCACGAACTGATCTCCAGTTGGACGTACCAGCTTCAGACGAACACCTTTTATCCCGAGGACGAGGCCGGCACGGGCCCCCGGCAGGTATTGCACCAGCCGACCCCCGTGCGGGCGGAGGCGGCGCATGAAGAAGACTATGTTGCGTTCCGTTGGCAGGACGTGGGGCCCTCCGAGATCCAGTTCCACCAACCGCTATGCCGTCTGGAGGTCAGGACCGACGGTCAGTGGAGGCTCATGTCGGCCGACGGTGGCCCCATCCACGACGACGGGTATGATCTGGAAGTCCGCTATTTGGGCAAGCGGGACAACGGCATGGGCGAATACGAGCTGCGCTGGTACAACCCGGTGCCCGGGGGCCAATACCGTTTTCGGATCGAACCCCGCAGCGAGCGTCCCGCTCTGGTCAGTCGAGCGTTTCTCTACCGAGGGTTCGCAGCAGGGCAGGACCCGAAAGCGGCGCTGGCATTTGCCGCGGCCGAATAGCCGATGTGGGCTTGCGAAGCTGTCGGGGAAAGAGGGCCTGGTCTGACAACGCCTTTCCTGTGGCCTCAAAAACGCGACGGGGGCGGGGCGACAATGGAGTCATCACAAAACGCTGACGCCATAATGACCTCTGACGTGCGCATGCCGCGTCGCGCCTGTTGTGACAGGGGGGTGACTGAAATCACAGAAAATGTCCCTTTTTTCTTGACTTGTGACGCCGCCGGGCGTATCGTCGCGTCACTTTTCAACGAGTTTTTGGGTCTTTAATAGGAGTGTGGAATATGAAGAAAGCCGCAATCGTCAGTGCAACCTACCTCGTGCTTTTTCTGGGCGCCCTCGTTCTGGTCGGTTGTACGCAGAAGATGTACCAGTCGGATCCTGAGAAGGAAGGTGCCTTGGGGGATAGACTGAACCGGATCGAGAGACGGTTGGACGCGCTGGAGCAGAAGTAGTGCTCGGACCGCGCGTTTTTTCGGTTGAATTCTTCGCCGGTTGCTCCCGCTTCGTTGCGGACACTTCGTCCGCAGGCTGCCGTCGGAGCCGTAACGTATCGGTTTTGCTTTGAGTAAGTGATCGACCTGCCCCGCAGATCGGGCAGGGCAGGTCGTGTTTGTTCTCTGGCCAGGGACGCCGGGATCAGTTCAGTTCGTCGTCCTTCCAGTATTTTTGGCCGGCTACCGTCGCTTGCAGGGCCAGGCCCGTTTCGGTCATCGAGTAGACCGAGATCTTCGAGGCGATGTTCCCCTCGACACTTCCTTCGGCTCCCGTCTCGCCGGCTTTGGCGGCCGCGTCGGCATGCGCGCCGAAGTCCCAGCCACTCTCCACGAACTTGTCCATCGCCGCTTTCTCGTTGAAGATCATGACGACGCGGTAGTCCTTGGCGCCCAATCCGAGGCCGACGCCTCCGAGGGCCATCTTCATATAGGTGCGTTGCTTCGTGGCGTTATCGGTGACCACGCCGTAGCCGCCCCCGGCGCTGGCGATGAGCAAATTGACGTTGGCGTTGCTGAAAACGCCGTAGCCCGGAGCGTTCTTGACCTTTTCTTTCGTCTCCGGGGCCTCCTTGTACAATCGCTCCAGAGTCTCGGTCTCCATGTTCGCAACCGCCTGGCGTTTTTCCACGATGGTCAGATTTCCCCGAGGCCCGCATCCCGCCACCACGGCGACGATTGCCAGGCCAATCACGGCTTTCAGTGTTGTGCCCTTCATGGTTCTTCTCCTTTCCCAATAAGCATTTACCGTTCACCTTCCTCTGCCACGGTGCTTGGCAGGAAGCGTCGGTCGCAGAGACGAATCGGCGCCTTGTCGGCCCGAAAAAGGCTCTGTCACTGTAGCCCCCGGCCGGCCCCGCGGTTCGGAAAACCCGAAAAAAACCGCAATTTGCACGAAAGACAGCATGTAGCCGAAACGGTACAATGATAAGAGATCGTAGCGGTTCGGAATTCGAGTGATGGCAAACCGAAGAGAAGCGGAAATCGAGAGAATCAAGGCGAATATGTCTTGTGCGAAGGCCTTCTCGTGCATGAGTTCGGGCCTCGCTCAGGCCGGCCGGGTCAACGTGTTCGCCTCCGGGCAACTGCTGGCGTGCCGGGAGACCGGTGCCGCCGCCTGCAGCCACGCGCAGCCGTTTGGGAATGGCTTCTACTGCAAGTGCCCCTTGCGGATGTACCTTACCCGCGTGCTGCGCATGTGAGGCCAGACGTGCCGCGGCGGACCGCCCGCGATGCGGAGACGGCTGCTCCTCTCGCTCGCATTGCCGTTGGCTACACCCGTTCGCCCGTGAGGCTGCGGCGCATGTACCCGCTGACGCGGACGTCGAAGAATTCGTTCAAGGGCAGACGCTCTTGGACGGCGACCAGGATCGGATAGCTGCCGATCTGCCGCATGAAGGTGGTGGTCCCGTTGTGCACCTCGCTGCACAGGTTCTTGAGCACTGTTCCCAGGGGGAAGAGTCTTTGCAGCATGGGGATGTCGATTCTCTCGCGGACCGTGTGGGTCCAGCGGGTGTAGTACCGGCGGTTCTGGCGCAGGACCTTCTGGCCCACCTCTTCGTACAGTCGCGTTCCGGGGAAGGGGACGACCCGGCGGATATTGATGCGCCGGATGAGCAGTCCCTCGTCCAGGATGCGTTGGAGGGCCGCAAGATTCTTGTCCAGCGTCTCGGGCGTCTCGCCGGCCAGACCCAGCAGAATGTTGATGCCGGGCAGGAGGGCGTGACAGCCGTTGTCCCCGCGAATGCCGCCGATGCGGTTGATGGTACGAATCGCTTCGAAGGCCATATCGTACGTGGAATTGAGATTGTTGGCCCGGGTCACCTCCGGGTCGAAGGACTCGATGCCCATCGCGGCGGTGTTGCCGGGCGTGAGGTATTTGACGAACAGCTCGGTCCGCTGCTCGTTGACCATGGCGGGGTTGGCGTTGTCCAGGTGCAGGACCGCGGGTTTCAGGGCCGCCAGGGGCGAGAGCAGCGCCTCGATCTTGCGCGGGTCGCCCCCCTCGTAGCTGTAGATACAGGACTGCTTGCCGAGGCGGAAGGCCCGGGCGCCGGCGTCCATCAGGGCCTTGATCTCCTCGGCGACGTGGCCGGGTCCGCGCCACTGGACCTCGTGCTTGATCGGCTCGGTGCAGAAGGAGCAGCCCTCGCCGCGGGGACAGCCCCGGCCGGTCTCGATCTCGACGATGCGCTTGTCCAGTCGCGGCATCTGCCGGATGAAAGACGCTCCCCGCAGCGCCCAGGGCTGGAGCTCGTCGTAGGACTCGAAGACGAAGGGGCGCAGCTCCTCGAAATCTTCGGCCTGGGGCAACTGGGGTCGGAAGCCGCCGCGATACTGGGTGCCGCCGGAAAGGACGGGGCCGGTCAGGATCCGGTGCGCCTCGAACGGCGCCAGCAGCTTGTTGACCTCACGCAGGGTGCCGGGCCGGGCGCTGAGATACTTGCCCGGTGTCTGCACGCCCACGACCAGAATGAGCTGGTCGGTGTCACTCAGGACGCGCCGGCTTTCCTCGGCGCTGCGCGTGTGGTTGAGTACTTCGATGTGCGTCCGGCCGACCGGCGGATCGATCACCACCTCGGGGACGTGCTCGACGTATCGAATCAGCCGCAGATCGTCAATCGTCAGGTAGGTCGGCTCCTCCTTGTACTGCCCTGCGACGTACCGCGGCCACACACCCACGAAGGGCGGGACACCCAGCCCCGCCGGCTCGTCCGTGTAGCAATCCAGAATGGCTCTCGTCGGCGCCATGAATCCTCGGTCTACAACAACAATGCAAAATGCAAATGGCGAAAAAGCGTGAAGCGACACGCGCAAGGGCGATTGACCCGACCGCATTATACGCGGGAATCAGGGCAAATTCAAAAGTGTGCCTTCCTCTTTCGTACGTCATATGGGGCCGCCGGACGTGGATGAATCGACCTTGCGAGTTTCTGCGCCGCTCGCTAAGATGGCCTGCGCTCACAAGCAATGCTTCGTCAGGAGGTCATCATGGCAACAAGAAACGACTGGTTCGCCCGCCTGGTTCTGTCCCTCGTTATCCTGAGTGTTTTCTGTGCGGTGGGCCGGCCTGCGCCGAAACGCGGCGCGGGCAAAACGATGCGAATTGCAGTGCCCGACAATGCGGACCTGGCCGAGCGTCTGGCGGCCAAAGAGGTGCGTCGTTATCTGTACGTGCGCACGGGCCGGCTCGCTTCTCTCGTGGTCAGCGCCGGCGAGCTGCCGGCGTCCCCCGGAGCCTTGATCGTGGTAGGCGCCCGGAATCGCGCCGCCGTCCGATCCCTGGCGCGGCATCAACCCGCCTGGGCCGGCGTCCTGGAGTCACTTGGACCGCAGCAGTATCTGCTCAAGACGATGGAGCAGGACGGGCGCAAGGTGGTCCTCATCGCCGGCGGCGATCCGGTGGGAACGCTGTACGGGGCCTATCGTTTCGCCGAGCGTCTGGGGGTCCGGTTCTACCCACACGGGGACGTGCTGCCCGGCCGTCGCGCGAGCCTGGCGCTTCCGGACGTGGACGAGCGGGGCGCGCCGTTGTTCGTCACGCGCGGCATTCAGCCCTTCCACGATTTCCCGGAGGGCCCGGACTGGTGGAATACCGACGACTACAAGGCCATCGTCGCGCAGCTCCCGAAGCTGCGCATGAATTTTCTCGGGCTGCACACCTACCCGCAGGGCGGGGTCGGCCCGGAGCCGACCGTCTGGATCGGACTCAAAGACGACGTCGATGCCGGCGGCGCCGTTCGCTTCAGCTCGCCCTCGAGCTATCACAGCACGCTGCGCGGGAACTGGGGGTACGCTGCGAAGAACACGAGCGACTTCTCCTTCGGCGCAGCGCAGCTCTTCGAGCGCGACGACTACGGCGGCGAGGTGATGTTCGGCGCCATGCCCCGGCCCGAGACGCCCGAGCAGAACAACGCGGTCTTCAACCGCACCGGCGTGATGCTCAAGGAGGCCTTTACGTTCGCGCACGACCTCGGCATCCGGACCTGCGTCGGCACGGAGACGCCGCTGATCATCCCTGATGTGGTCAAGGAGCGCCTCAGGAGCCGGGGGAAGGACCCCGCCGATCCTGCGACGGTCCGGGAGGTTTACGAGGGGATGTTCCGACGGATCGAGCAAGCGTATCCGGTGGATTACTACTGGTTCTGGACGCCGGAAGGATGGACGTGGGGCAATCCGAAGGACGAGGAGGTGCAGGCGACGGTGGACGATTTGAAAGCGGCGATCGCGGCGGTGAAGGGCGTCGGTTCGCCTTTTACGCTGGCCACGTGCGGCTGGGTGCTGGGGCCGCCGAAGGATCGGGCCCTGTTCGACAATTTCCTGCCCAAGGACATGCCGATGAGCTGCATCAATCGCAACGTGGGATTTGCACCGGTCGAGGTCGGTTTCGCCCGCGTCAAGGGGCGTCCGCAGTGGGCGATTCCCTGGCTGGAGGACGATCCGGCGTTGATTATCCCGCAGCTCTGGGTCGGTCGGATGCGGCGGGACGCCGCCGACGCGCTGGCCTACGGCTGCACCGGCCTGCTGGGCATCCACTGGCGCACCCGCGTTTTAGGCCCGAACGTCGCGGCCCTGGCGCGAGCGGCCTGGGAGCAGAAGGCCTGGAACCCGCATCCGGGCCAAGAGATCCCGCGGCCCGACCCGAAGCGCCTGGAAGGGCGCGAGGGCGGCAGTGTCGCGACTTTTCCGAACAATGCGATTGCCGACACCGAGAAGGACCCGCTGTATCAAACGGTGACCTACAACGTGACAGCGTATCGGCTCAAGGCGGCCAACGGTCTCTACACGGTGCGTCTGCAATTCTGCGAGCCGCATTACGACCAGGCGGGCAAACGCGTGTTCGGCGTGACGCTCCAGGGTCGAAAGGTCATTGACGAGCTGGACATGTTCGCCGCGGTCGGTCGCAATCGAGCTCTCGATTACACGTTCGAGGGTGTGAAAGTGACCGACGGCATGCTGGAAATCGGATTTGTCCGCGTGGTCGAGCATCCCTGCATCGCCGCCTTCGTCGTGGAAGGCGCGGACTTGACGCGGAAGATCAACTGCGGGGGACCGGCGTGCGAGGACTACGAAGGCGACCTGGCGCAATCGGACCGCGATGATCGGCCGCGCGATCTGCCGGCCGAGGATTTCTACCGCGACTGGGCCCGGACCCATTTCGGTCGGGCGGCCGCCAGGCCCATCGCCAGGCTGTTTACGAAGCTCGACGGCGGTCCCGACGCGGGAGTGTCCACCCAGCAAAACACGCGTCTGCCCCGGCCCTCGACCTGGGTGCACGGCCCCGGCGGCATTGTCCCGGACAAGAGACCCTGGGACGAAGTGGAAAAGACATACGCGTTCGTAGACGAGCTGGCGGCGCTGCGCCCGAAGATCAAGCAGCCGGCCGCCCTCGAACGCTTCGATTACTGGCTCAACAGTTTTCGCTATCTCAAGGCGGTAGGGCAGGTGAACTGCACGTGGGCCCGTTTCAATGCCGCCATGGAGCAGGCGAAGAAGGAGCAGGACCCGGCCCGGCGGAAACAGCTTGCCCGGGACAAGGTGCTGCCCATTCGCAAAGAGCTTGTGACACAGGTCGCCGAGGTGCATCGATTGCTGTTGGCGACGATCACGACCACGGGTGGGATGGGGACGGTGGCCAACTGGCAGCAGCACCTCTTGCCTTCGCTGTTGACCGAGCCCGGGGCCGAACTGGCCGGGATGCTGGGCGAGGAGCTGCCCGCCGAGGCATTGCCCTCGAATTCGTACGAGGGGCCGGCGCGACTGATCGTACCGACCGTTCGCACCGTCCTGAGGAAAGGCGAGGACCTGCGTTTGAAGGCGATCGTCCTGTCGTCGGCGAAGCCCGAGCGAGCGGTCCTTCAATGGCGGCCGTTAGGCCGGCGCGGCTTTCAAAAGATCGATCTCAAGCACGTTGCCCGCGGCGTCTACGGCGTCGAAATTCCCGCCGCGTCGATTGCGGGACAAGACTTCGAGTACGCCGTCAAGGTGTCCGTTGCAGGACAGTCACTGGTATTCCCGGCCGGCGGAGATTCGGCCCGGCAGACGGTCGTTGTCGTAGACCGCCATTGAGAGGAGGTTCCATGCAGAAGCAGAAAGTGACTCGACGCCGTTTTCTCCGGACCGTGACTTGCAGCGCCGCCGGCGCCGCCTTGCTGCAACCCGGCGCCCTGACGAGGCTCGCGGCGCAGGAGACACCGAAGAAGAAACCCAACATCGTGTTCATCCTGGTCGATGACCTGGGCTGGGTCGATACGAGTTGCTACGGAAGCGGTTTTTACGAGACGCCGCACATCGATGCGCTCGCTGCCGGAGGCATGCTCTTCACGAATGCCTACGCGGCTTGTGCGGTCTGCTCGCCGACCCGGGCGGCCGTGATGACCGGTCGCTATCCCGCCCGGCTCGGTGTGACCGACTGGATTCGCTCGCGTTTCCAGGGCGGCGCCATCCCGGACGACAAGCAGAATCCGACGGAATACGTGACCACGGGAGACCGGAAACTGCTGTGTCCCCCGAACGCGCTGTGGATGGAACTGGAGGAGATCACGGTGGCCGAGGCGCTCAAGCCGGCCGGCTATGTGAGCTGCCATATCGGCAAGTGGCATCTGGGCGCCGACGATTGGTATCCGGACAAGCAGGGGTTCGACTACAACATCGGCGGCTGCGATTACGGCCAGCCGCCCAGCTATTTCGATCCCTACTATCGCAGCGGCCAGGGCGACATTCCCACCCTCGAATCGCGTCAGGAAGGAGAATATCTGACCGACCGCGAGGCCGACGAGGCCGTCACTTTCATCCGGCAGCACAAGGACCAGCCCTTCTTCCTGTACATGGCGCACTATGCGGTGCACACACCGATTCAGGCCAAGTCCGATCTGACGGAGAAGTACCAGGCGAAGGAGCCGACGCACCAGAAGAACGCCACGTACGCCGCCATGATCGAGAGCGTCGACGATGCGGTAGGGCGGATTTGCGCGGCGCTCGAGGAGCTGGACCTGGCCGACGACACGCTGGTCTTCTTCACGAGCGACAACGGGGGATTGTCTTCCGTGACGGACAATCGGCCGTTGCGGGCGGGCAAGGGCTATCCGTACGAGGGCGGCATTCGCGAGCCTCTGATCGTACGCTGGCCCGGCGTGGTCGCGCCGGGGACCGTCAGCGACGAGCCCGTCACGAGCGTGGATTACCTGCCCACGATTTGCGAGGCGGCCGAGGTTCCCCTGCCGTCCGACCGCGACATCGACGGCGTCTCCCTCGTCGGCCACTTGCGCAGCGACGCGACGGAACCGCTCGATCGCGAGGCCATCTTCTGGCATTTCCCGCACTATCGAGGCGACGTCGTTCCCTACAGCATCATTCGAGCCGGCGATTGGAAGTTGATCAAGCGATACGAGGGCAAAACCTTCGAGTTGTTCAACCTGGCCGACGATCTGTCGGAAGAGAACGATCTGGCCGGGGCGATGCCCGAGAAGGTGGCCGCGCTCGATGCCATGCTGCAGCAATGGCTCGAGCGCACAAACGCCAGGCTGCCCAGGCTCCCCGTCAGCAAGATAAAGCCGAGGTAGGGCCCTGCGGCGCTGATGTCGCGGGACCGGCCGGCGGGTCTCGCCCTGCGTTTAGAGGATGGAGCCGAGTCCTTTGGTGCGGGCCTTGTCGAGCAGGTTCTTGAGGTCTTTGAGCACGACGTTGAGCTGGTTGGTGCTTTCGAGCACGTTTTCGTAGAGCCGCCCGTCGTTGAGGAGTCGGCCGGCGGTGCCTTCGCCGTTATTGATCTTTGCCAACGCTCCGCGCAGTTGCTTCACCGCTTCGCCGATCTCATCGCTGGTTTTCACCATGGAGGCGACGAGTTTATCGAGGTTTTCGTCGGCGCTCTCGAGTTTCTTCGTCCCCGTGGCAGCGAGCGTGTGAAATTCCTGCAACGTCTTCTGTGCTTCGTCCAGGGTCGCCTGGACGCTCTTCATGGTCTCGGTGGCGGTGCCCATCACGGTGGACAGGCCGCCGGAGGCGTCGCTTAGATTGGCCAGGGTGGTCTTGATGTTCTTCTGGTTGCCGGGGTCGCCAATGATGGCATTGGAGTTGCCCAGGAACGCGCGAATATCCTCGACCAGGTCGGTGAGCTTCTGCTGGCTTTCTTCGGGGAAGAACTCGCTGGTCATGCCGGCCGAGCCCTGTAGCTCCACACCCTGGGTCAGAAAGCGCGTTTCCGGGCGGTTCGGATCCAGCGGGGGCGCGGGCAGCTTGTCGGGATCGACCTGCAGTTCGATGTAGCTGCTTCCCAGCCCGCGGGTCATCAATTTGATGTCAACGTTGGAGGGGATGTCCGTGTATTGCTTGTTGATGCTCAGGATGCACTTGGTCTGGTGGTATTTCTGACCGGTGTTGCGGTCCTCCAGGATTCGGGGCTGCATGACGAAGGTCACTCTGCCGATCTGGTAGCCGCAGAAGCGCACGGGCGTGTCCTTTTGTACGCCCTGGGCCTTGGGGAATCGGACGAAAACCTGGAACGATCTCATGCGACTGACGGCAGTAGGGAGATCGCCGAACTTGAAAATCATCCACCCCAATGCGGCCAGCCCGATGATCACGAAGATTCCGACGATGACGTCTCGTCGTCTTTGGGCCGATTCGTAATCACTCACCGCTGCTTCCTTTCAGATCCGTTCGTCCTTCCATGAACAACTCCCGAATGGCTCGCAGGGGATACCCGCTGCTGTTGAGCCGTTTGATCAGCCGGATGCGATCAATGGCCTTGGCGTCGAACAAGCGTCGGCCGGTTGGTGTCACCTGCGTCGGCTCCAAAAGTCCGATCATAATGTAGTATTGCAGAGACTGGCGCGAAACACCAGCTTTTTCTGCGGCCGGTCCAATCGGGATCAATTTTTCCTGCGGGCTCACATCGTGCTCCTGATAAGGCCCCAAGGACAAGTCAAAATGCAAACCGCAACATGCAAAAATGCGGAATCGCCGCTGTGCGGCGATGACTTTCTTAGTTTTGATCTTTGATTTCCGATCTTTGATCTTGCTCAGGTGATTCCGGTCTGTCGCGATGGTCGGCCGCAACGACCCTTTCGACCAAGCGGACGAAAGACTTCTGCACCTGATCGAATGTCAGTGCGGCCCAGGCCTTTTTCGGGTTTTCCGCTTGCTTGATTCGATTCGAGAACGACGGCGATATCATGACGACGTAGTCATATCCCCGGGGGATGCGCTCCTGATTTTGCCGGAACGCTTCGCGCACGAGCCTTTTCAGGCGGTTTCGGACGGTGGCCTTGCCGCAGACCTTCCTGCCGACCGAGACGCCCAGCCGGGGCGAACCGCAGTCGTTGGGAGCCACGAAGAGAGTAAGGAGATTGTCGGAGGCACGCCGATTCCGGCCCAAAACGGCCTTGAACTGGCGATTGCTCAGCAACCTTCTGCTTTTGGGAAACCTCAAACGCTTCAATCTCTACGCGTCACCTGTGAAACGAAATACGACCCGATCGAATCGGCGGCGACCCCACACGGCCGCCGTTACCGTACCATTATCGGCGTTATGCCGCCTCGTGCTACAGCCAAAGCGTGGCCCATCTCTTGGGCGTGAAGCGAGAACAAGGGCAATCAAGGATCAAAGATCAAAAATCAAAATTGCGGAATCCCGCGGCGCCGGGATGACTCTTTTACGTTTGCCATTTGCCTTTTGATTCACTCGTGCGCTGTTTCTCGCAGTCTGTTTCGAGTGGTATCCTGGGCGATATTATCGCACGTTGGTACCGTTCACGTATCGAGGGGCCCTGATAGCCGCGGGTTGCGGGCCGATCACGCGGGCTGGGCGCCGTGGGCGCTATCGGCCTTCTCCTGCCGGGCCAGCACTTCGGCACTGAGCGAGCGGCGTACGGCCGGGCAGTCCAGCAGGCCGGCCAGCGTCTCGTCGTCCTCCGAGGCGACCACCGGCAGGTGATCCACGTGGTATCGATGGGCTCTATGGAGGGCCTCGGACAGGGACATACCGGGCGTGGTCCGGGCGACCACCGGCTCCATAATGTCCAGGGCCACGAGCCAGTCGTTGAGTTCCTGGGTGGCGAACGTGTTGCGTATCCCATTCAGGGTGATCGCGCCGAGGAGCTTGTTTTGGGGCGAGACCACCGGATAGTAGAAGCTGTCGGTCCGGCTGACGAGATCGATCACCTCGGCCAATCCCATGCTGGCCGGGATCACCGGCGCGGCCATGTCGGCCACTTCGGAGACGCGGTAGGTCTCGATCAGGTCTTCGGCCCTGACGTTCATGCCGATCTCGCCGGCCCTTTTGACGCCCAGCTTGACGAACAGCGGCCCGGCGAGCTGGACGATGAAGGTGGTGGAGGCGACGACCAGAATCACCAGCGAGCTGATCTCGCTTTCGAACCGGTGGCTCGCGAGAATGCTCAGGCCGATGGCCACGCCGCCCTGGGCGAACAGGCAAAAGCCCAGGTACCTCCGGACGCTCTCGCGGGCGTGGGACCATTTGGCGCCGATATAGGCTCCCCCGATCTTCCCGAGGCTCCGGCCGAGCACGTAGGCGGCGACCAGCAGCCAGGCCAGCAGCGACATATTCTCGACCTTGAGCCGCGCGCCGACCAGCACGAAGAACATGACGTAGATCGGCGGCGCAAAGCGTTTGACCATCGCCAGGGTGTCCTGGCTGCGACGCGGCGCGCTGTTGGCCAGCGTCAGGCCCAGCGCCATGGAGGCCAGGATGATATCGAGCTTCAGCGCCAGCGAAAGTCCGATGGCCAGAAGCACGGCCCCGATGGCGAACGTCAGCTCCGAATCTTCATCCTTGATCCGGATCAGGATCGTACGCAGGATCATCCCGCCGGCGAAGCCGACCAGCAGGGCCACTCCCAGCTCGTAGAAGGCGGTTCCCAGGCCGGCGACGATACTGCTGCCCCCGTGTCCCGTCAGAATACCGGCGACGCTCGTTCCCAGTGCGTACAGCGTCAGCGCCAGGGCGTCGTCCAGCGCGACGATTGCGATGGCAGTGGTGGTCAGGGCGCCCCGCGTCTTGTACTCCCAGAGGACCTGGATCGTCGAGGCCGGATCGGTGGCCGAAGAGATCGCTCCTAACACGATGCCGAGAGCGACCGACATGCGGATATTCCCGGTCAGCGCGTACGTAATCAGAATGACCGCCACAGTGACCAGGGCAAACGCCGCCACGCCTTCGGCGACCAGGATGGTGATGAACTGCTTGCCGTACTTCTTCAGCACGTTGAGTTTCAGCTCGCCGCCGATCATGAAGCCGATGATCCCCAGGGCGAAGTAATTCAGAGGTTCCACGAGCTGCGTCACCTGCTCCGAGATGAGGCGCAGGCCGCTCTCGCCGATGACCACGCCGATGATGATGTAACCGATGATCTGGGGGATGCGCAGGCGGCGGAACACCCGCGCCCCGATGGTTCCGCCGAAAACGGCGATCCCCAGAAGCAGGATCAGATTCAGATGATGAACGGAATCGCTGGCAGCTTCCAGCAGTAGTTGCGATACCATTTTTCCACACACTCAGATATTTTGCAAAGGCTCAGTCGTCTACGTGACGCCGATGCGGTACATGTTGTCGGCTTCCTTTTGCTTGGCCAGCACCTCGGCGCTGAGCCGGCGGCGCACCGATCTTTCGTCGAGAATGCCGAGATACCGGTCGTCCTCCTCGGCGGTGACGACGGGCAACTGCTCAACGTCCAGGTCTCGCGCCTTCTCGATGGCCCCGGCCAGCGCCGTCTGGGGCGTGACCGTCGCGGCCACCGGCTCGACGATGTCCAGGGCGACCAGCCAGTCGTGGAGCTCCTGCGTCGCGAACGTGCTGCGGATGCCGTCCATGGTGATCGCGCCGATGACCCGGTTGTCGTTGTCCACCACCGAGTAATACGAGCTGCGCGTCCGGCTAACCAGTTGGATCACGTCGCACAAAGGCGTGCCGGCGGTGATGACCGGGACATCCGTATCCATGATGTCGCCGACGCTGTAGGCCTTGATCAGGTCTTCCTCGGTGACGTTGAGGCCCAGCTCGCCGGCCTTCTTGGCGCCGAATTTCACGCCCAGGGGCCCGATGATCTGGAGGACGAAGGCGCCCAGGATGACCACGAGCAGCATCAGGGCGCTGGTGCCGCTGTCGAACTTGCGGCTGGCCATGATGAGCAGGCCCACGGCAATGCCGCCCTGGGGATAAAGGCAGAATCCCAGGTAGTGCCGCACGGAATGGACGCTGCGGGCGTAGAGTCCGCCGAGGTAGGAGCCGGAGGTCTTGCCCACCACGCTGCCGAAGACGTAAGCCGCTACCAGCCACAACACCTGGGCGTTCACGTGGGCGAATTGCAGTCGTGCCCCCACCAGGACAAAGAACAATACGTACACCGGCGCCGAAAAGCGATGCATCAGCTCGAACGTGGAGGCCATCTTGCGCGGCTCGATGTTGATGAGAAGCACCCCCAGCACCATCGTGGCAATGATTACGTCCATGTGAAATCGGGAAGCCACTCCCACCACCACCAGGACGGTTCCGCAGACGAACGCGAGCACCTTCTCGACGTCGTCGTCCACCCGGTCCAGAATCCAGTGCAGCACCAGGCCCGCGGCCACCCCGAGCAACACCGAGCCGGCGATGTGCCAGAGCGAAATGCCCAACGCCGGGGCAAGCCCCTTGTCCTGGTGCCCCGTCATGACGCCGGCGACGCTGACGCCGATGGCGTAGAGCACGAGGGCCAGGGCGTCGTCGAGCGCCACCAGCGCCGTCAGCATGGTCGTCAACGGTCCGCGAGCCTTGTACTCCCACAGAACGCTGATGGTGGAGGCCGGGTCGGTCGCAGCGCAAATCGCCCCGAAGACCACCGCCACCGCCAGCGACGTCTGCCAGGAGGCGAAAAACAGCATGACCACCAGGCTCAGCGTGCCCACCAGCAGAAAGGCCACCAGCCCTTCAAACAGCAGGATGACCGAGACCTGTTTACCGAATTTGACGAAAATCTCGCGTTTCAGCTCGCCCCCGATGAGAAAGCCGATCAGACCCAGCGCGAACAGGTTGAACGGCTCGAGCTCGATGACCTTCTCGTGAGGGACCACGCCCAGCACCGGCCCCAGGATCACGCCGACAACGATGAAGCCGATGATCTGCGGAATTTTCAGCTTCTGGAACACCCGGGCGCCGACGGTCCCGAAGAAGATCGCCGTGCCGATCAGCAAGATCAGGTGCATGCCGGTGCCGGTTGAGGCCAGAACAGTATTCATCTTGTCGAACATCGTCGGAATTACGCAAAGCAAACCAAGAACAGACAGGGAAGGACGTCGGCACCCTGCTGGGGCGTGTGCCGCAGCCGCCAAAAGCCCCATAGAATACGGGATCGTTCTGTTTTGTCAACGGATTTTGCTTTGCGTTCTGCTGTTTTCCGTGGCCGGCCGGGGGCGCCGGCGCGAATCCGGGTCTATTTCGCCTCGGCGGTAACGCCGGGCCATGTGTCGGTTCGGAACGGGGAGGCGGGCAGGCCGGCCTCGTTGTACAGGTTACAGGCGGGATTGTCCGCCCAGGCGTAGCGTACCGCAACGGGCCGGGAAACGTCGGCGTTGCTCACGACGACCGTATCGCCTTCGATTTTAGCGTCGGCCCAGACGAATTTGCGGTCTTGGCCGGCGACGGCGAAGCCCTTGAGCGTCCCGCCCTTGGCGACGAGGCCACCGCCGACGTGGTCGAAATGCAGCACGATGTTCTTGCCCTTTTTCTGCATGGATTTGTAGAGCGGCCCGCAGTAGACGATTTTCTGTCCGTACGTGTTGGCCAGGGCCCAGAGAGCCAGCCGCTTGCCCACGTCCTGCTTGTTCTTGGGGTGAATATCCCTGGCTTCGCCGATGTCGATAATGACGGCCATGCCGGTCTCAGGCAGCTCCAGCGTCATCAACTGGGCCTCGCGCAACTCGGCCCAGGCGCTGTCGCCCGGCTCGGGCTTTTGCGCCATGAAATTAGCCAGTTGGACGAACAGGAAGGGGAAATCGCCCTGGCCCCAGTCCTGCCGCCAACACTGGATCATGGTCGGAAACAGCTCGCGATACTGATAGGCCCGTCCGGCGTTGGATTCGCCCTGATACCAAATCGCCCCCTGGATGGTATAAGGAATCAGCGGTGCGATCATCGCGTTATACAGGCCGGCAGGGGAGTGGGGGTGGTCCGGTCCGAACGGTGCTCCGGGGCGGCGGGGCGGATTCTTGCCATCCTTTTTGGCCTGTGCGGACGCTTCTTTCCACTGCTCGAGCTTCTCTTGGTACTGTTTCATCGCTTTCGGATAGTTGGCGACCGCATCGTCGTAGCGTTTGAGAATCGGTTGGAAATCGGGATTGTTCTCAAGCATCGGCCGGCTGGTCCATGCTTCGGCGGGCGTGCCGCCCCACGAGGTGTGGATCAGCCCGACCGGGACGTCGAGTCGTTTATGAAGCTCACGACCGAAGAAGTACGCCGCGGCCGAAAAACCGGGCACCGTCTCCGGGCTGCATTCCACCCAGCTTCCCGTGCAGTCTTTCTGGGGCGTCTCGGCGACCTTGCGTTGGACGGAGAACAGCCGAATCCTGGGGTAGTCGGCCCCGGCGATTTCCTTGTCGGCATCGGCGGAACTGCGGACCGACATCTGCATGTTGGACTGGCCCGAGCCGACCCAGACTTCGCCGACGAGAATGTTCTTGAGGGTGATGGTGTTCTTGCCAGTGAGGGTGATCTGGTAGGGGCCGCCGACCTTGGGTGCGGCCATGCGGAAATGCCACCGCCCGTCGCCGTCGGCGGTTACCGCCCACTTCATGGGGTGCCAGCTCACGCTGACGCCGACCTCCTCGCCTGCGTCGGCCCAGCCCCAGAGGGACGCTTCCTTGTCGTGTTGCAGGACCATGTTGTCGCCGATAATTGCCGGCAGTCGAATATCGGCGCCGGCGGCCGCCGACAACAGCGCGATGACTCCACAGAAAACGTACGTGACGAAAGGATGGGAAACTCGGCGACTGTTTTTCATTTCGGTACCCCTTCAACCAGGAACAGGACTCGATTCGAGGCTCGCCGCGCCCGTGGTCCGGCCGGACGTCACGCCCCGAGTGGATAACTCCCACCACTATACGCATCGAGACCCGCAGTGTAAACCGGAAATGGCAGAACGTCCGATTTTTGCCGTCGCCAGGGTGGATTCGGGCCGGCCGATCATCGCCCCGAAGCGAACCGGACGCGACGTCGCTCGTACGCTCCACGGGGGCCTTGGTATCCGCCCTCGGGCACCAAAAATTGTGACTTTGGTCTTTACCGCCGGTCACGGGAGACGTATAGTGGTGCCCTTGGAAGAAATAGTCCCAGGGAGGTTTACGTATGACTACGAAAGACAAATATGGTGTGTATGCGGTCGTGGCGTTGTTCTTGGCGGCGGTGCTCGTCGTGAGCGTGTTGAACGGGTGCAAGAAGGGCACGCCTGAGCCGGCAGAACCGGCGGGGGGCCCCAATGAGGCGCCGGTCGCGGCGAAACCGGCCGAAGCGTCCGCCGACCCGCTCGAGACCGCCACGAGTCTCTTTCGCCAGCCCAAGGCCAGCCTGCAGAATATCATCAAAGCCGCCAAGACCTGGCAACCTTCGTTTGAGCAGTGGTGGGGCAAGCTGGCGCCCGACTTTACGCTTACCGACATCGATGGGAACCTGCATAAGCTCAGCAGCTATCGGGGCAAGGATGTGATCGTGGTGATTTGGACGACCTGGTGCCCGACCTGCAAGCTGGAAATTCCGCACCTCAAGGAACTGTACAAGGCGTTCGACCGGGAAAAGCTCGCGATTCTGAGCATTTCCAACGAGTCGCCGACGCTGCTGAAGGATTTCGCGAGCGAGCAGAAGATTCCCTACACGGTTCTGTCAGGTTCGGAACCGCTTCCGAGCCCCTTTGGCGACGTCGAGTACATTCCGAGCAGCTTCTACATCGATCCGGAAGGCAAGTTCAAGCTGGCGGCCACCGGGCTGGTGCCGACGGGCGATGGCGAGGCGATCGTGCAGGCCCAGTAGCGTTTTGCCGGCGAAACCGGGATTTGGGCCGAAAAAGTTCTGGACAAAGCCGCGGCTGGCCGCTAAACTACATGGTTTAAGCCAATTTGACCCATGAGAACTGAGGTATAGAACGATGGCACATAAGAAGGGACAGGGTTCTTCGAGGAACGGTAGAGACAGCAACGCCCAGTACCGCGGCGTCAAGCTCTACGGCGGGCAGGCCGCCAGGGCCGGTTCGATTATCATCCGGCAGTGCGGCACGAAGTTCTTCCCCGGCGCCAATGTCGGCATGGGTAAGGACTACACCCTCTTTGCCAAGAGCGACGGGACGGTCCGGTTCCAGGGCCGGCGCGTGCACGTAGTCTGACCGCGCGAGACAGCGCGTTGTTTTGACGTTCGAAGGATGGTCCCAAGCCATCCTTTTTTTATGGGGCGGGGGCGTTTGCAGAGCGGTACGAGTGATCTGTCGGTTCTATGTTCGTTGATGAAGCTCAGATTTGGGTCAAGGCCGGCGACG
Organism: Sedimentisphaerales bacterium; assembly: GCA_016932895.1. The sequence goes on from JAFGCA010000652.1 coordinate 19,681, forward strand.
GGGGCCACGGTTGCGTGGGCTTTCGGCGGGAGCGGTTTATCCCCAAGGGCGGTCCCGACGGTGGCGACGGCGGTCGGGGCGGGCACGTCTATTTCGAGGCCGTGGACAACAAGGATACCCTCCTGGACTTCGCGGGCAAGCATCACTGGCGGGCCGCCAACGGCGGACCCGGGCAGGGCAGCAACAAGCACGGCGCCAACGGCCAGGACCTGGTCATCCCGGTCCCTCCGGGCACGCTGATCTACGACGCGGATCTGGACCTGCTTCTCCGCGATCTCGACGAGGTCGGCCTGAAGGTCATGGTCTGTCGCGGCGGCAAGGGCGGGCGGGGCAACAAGGCCTTTGCCACCTCCACGAATCAGACGCCCCGAAACGCCGAGCCCGGCCGGCTCGGCCAGGAACGAAATCTCAAGCTGGAGCTCAAGCTCATCGCCGACGTCGGCCTGGTCGGCCTGCCCAACGCCGGCAAGAGCACCCTGCTCTCACGCTGCTCGGCGGCCCGGCCCAAGATCGCCTCGTATCCCTTCACGACGCTCGAGCCCGTCCTGGGCATCGTCGAGCTGAGCGACTACCGCCGCTTCGTCATGGCCGATATCCCCGGCCTGATCGAGGACGCCAGTCAGGGCGCCGGACTTGGACACGAATTCCTCAGACATATCGAACGAACCACGATCTTGGTGCATATCGTGGACATCATGCCCTTGGACGGCTCCGATCCCGTCGACAATTACCACGCCATTCGCGCCGAATTGGAGCAATACAGCCAGGTTCTGGCCGAGAAGCAGGAGATCATCGTCGCCAACAAGAGCGACCTCGACCCCGACGGCGAGAAGCTCGCGCACGTCAGGGAGATGCTGGGCCCGCACGTTCCCGCCATCTCCGCCGTCACCGGCCGGGGAGTCCGCGAACTGTCCGAGTTGCTCTGGCAGAAGGTCAAAGAGCTCAAACCCTGAAGTCTGCTTCACGCGCAAGAGAACGGCCGAACTGTCTACCGCAAAATCGAGTATCTTCGCAGGTGCTGCGGACCGATTGACAAGGAGCGCCAAATGCGGTACAAGCGTCTGTCGCAGCAGGAATGTAGAATACCCAATCAGAAAATGATTTCCGAACGTGGTTTATGAATATTATCGCAGTCGATATCGGCAACACCAATATCACCGTGGGATTCTATCTCGACGGCAAGGAGGAGTTCGTCCAGTCTTTTCCGGGCGCCGCGGAAGCGCCGTTACGGGACTGCCTGCTCTCGGCGTGGGAGAGGATTCCCGTCCTGGAGACCTCGGCGGAGGGCAAACGCGACGGCGTCTTTGCCGTCAGCAGCGTCAAGCCCGCCTGGACGGACCTGATTCGCAACATGGTCGCTGAGGCTCTCGGCGAGAAGATCCTCGTGGTGGGCGCGGACATCCCGTTGCCGATCCCCGTGTGGGCGGATGAGCCGGAGCAGGTGGGCACCGACCGCGTGGTGGCCGCCGCCGCCGCGTACGCGGTGGTCGAAGGCGCCGTGGCCGTGGCCGACTTCGGCACCGCCGTGACGATCGACCTCGTCGATGAGAGCGGCGTCTTTCAGGGCGGCGTGATCTGTCCCGGTTTCGAGATCAGCGCCCAGGCCCTGAAGGACAACACCGCCCAGCTTCCGAAGGTCGCGGTTCATCGGCCCGAGGGACCGTACGGCAAGAACACCGCCGACGCCATCAATTGCGGCCTGTACTACTCGGTCATCGGGGCAATGGAGGAGATCATCCGTCGCTACGCCGAGCAGCTCGGCCGCTGGCCCCAGACCATCATCACCGGCGCTGCGGCCGAGACGATCAAGGACGACTGCCCCTTTGTGGACAACTACGTTCCGAACCTCGTCGTCAAAGGCATCGTTCTGGCCTACATGAAGTACGTCGAGAAGAAGAGCGAGCTCGTGTGAGGGCATGCGCGCGTCGGCAGCAGTGATGACCGGACCGGGGGCGGGGGCCATTGCCACCATCCAGCTCCTCGGCGCATCGGCGCGCGACGTCCTGCAGAACATCTTCCAGCCGATAGGCGGGACACCGCTCGAATTCACCGCCGGTCGCATCCTCCTCGGGCACATCGTTGACCGCGACAACGTCATCGACCAGGTCACCATCGGCTGCGAAGCACCGGACACCTTCGCCATCCACTGTCACGGCAATCCCCTCATCGTCGAGCGGATCATGGAACTCTTGCAGCGGCGGGGCGTTGCCCTGGTGCCGGCCGGGCAACTGCTGGCCCGAATGCTGGCGGAGAAGCGCCCGCATAACGCGATCGCCGTGGAGGCCAGGGTCGCATTGACGACGGTCAAGACCGTCGAGGGCGCTCGAATCCTCGCCCATCAGATCGAGGCCGGGCTCTGCGAAACCGCCGAGGATTGGCGCCGCTGCGCCGAGTCGGGCGATCTGGAACGGATTGTCACGCAGGCAAAGCGGATTCTCCGCGACAGCGACACGGCCCGTTTGATCCTCTCGGGCTGCACCATCGTTCTGACCGGTCCGCCCAACACCGGTAAGAGCACGCTGCTCAATGCCTTGGCCGGCCGGGAGAAGGCCCTTGTCACCGACGTCGAGGGCACTACGCGTGACTGGGTCTCGGCCGAGATTCACATCCCGCCGCTGGGCGCGACGGTCATCGACACCGCCGGTCTCGATGCCGACCTGGCCGCCGCACCGGGCCGCGACATCGACAAAGCCGCGCAGGCCCGCGCCGTTGAGCTGCTGGAGCGAGCGGACGTTGTCCTGCTCGTCCTCGACGCCGGCCGGGACGCCTGCCCGTTCGATCCGCATCTCGTCGAACGTCTGGCCGGCAAGCGAACCATCGTCGTCCTGAACAAGTCCGACCTACCCTCGCGTCTCGACCCCGCTTCCCTGCCGCAGCCGCTTGGCCCCGCGATCCCCATCAGCGCCAAAAACGAAACCGGAATCGAAGACCTCATCCACGCCATCCACCACGCCTGCAACGTAACCACCTTCAACCACCACACCCCCATCGCCTTCACCCAGCGACAGCGAGCCCTCATCGAACGTTTGGCTGCCGCGACTTGCCCCGAGCGGGCCCTGGTCTCTATCAAAGGGCTCTTGCACGGAGCTGTCCGAGGATGATTGTTCGTGCCTGGAAAGATCGCTTCTCTGGGTGTATAATTACAGTATGATTACTCAAGCGGATCGACAGACTGTTCGTACTCTCTGCCGCAGGTACGGTGCGAAGAAGGCTCTGCTCTTCGGTTCCTGCCTTGAGGCGGATCGGGAGGCTGCGGATATCGATTTGGCAGTAGAGGGCATTCCACCGGAAGACTTCTTTCGTTTCTACGGAGATCTTATGTTCGCTCTGTCCAAACCTGTCGACGTCGTGGATCTGTCCGAGCAATCGAAATTCATCGACCTCGTCAAGCGGGATGGAGTGCTCTTGTATGGCTGAGTTCAGGGAGCGCGTCGAGTCTGAATACGAGGCTATCCAGAAGGCTCTGAGGATGTTGCCAGAAGCCGCGGATCTCGTGGAGCTTTCTGTCCTTGAACTGGCTGGTGTGGCTGCGCTCTTGCACAACTTCTACAACGGTGTCGAGAACGTGCTCAAACAGGTTTTTCTGGGAAGAGGCTTGCCTATTCCCGAAGGTCCCGCTTGGCATCGAGATCTGCTGACCGCTGCGGGGGAAGGCCAAATCCTCTCACTGAAGACGGCCGATGAGTTGAAGCGATTCCTGGCATTCAGGCATTTCTTCAGCCATGCCTATGCCCTTGACCTCGATCCTAAACGACTGGAGCCCCTGGTTGCGGGTGCGGCGCACGTTTTTCACGAGGTTGTACAGGATATCAGTGGATTGCTCTGAAGAGGAGGGAACTCGTGGAAGCAACTGTGTTTGCCACGGCATTGTCAGGGGGGCAATTCGGGCCATCTTGAGCGGCTGCACAGCGCTTGCGCGGTCCGCGTTTTACTTTTCGCTTTTTGCCCCGTGGGCGATGAGGAGTTCGATGATTTCGGTATAGCCTCTTTCCTGGGCCAGGGTCATGGTGTTCCGGCGGGTTTTCTGGGCCAGGGCCAGCGGGGTCCGGCCGGCGTTGTCCCTGGCATCTACCTCCGCGCCGCTGTCGACCAGGAGCTCTACCAGCTCGAGATTGCCGTTGACCGTTGCCGCGTGCAACAGAGTGGTACCGGATTCGTCCCTGGCGCGAACGTCGGCGCCTTGTGCGATGAGGAACTGGGCCAGTGGTGTAAAATCGCTTCGGAACGCGTCTTCTGCAAGTGCCAGCAGGGGAGTCACGCCGTGTTTGTTGGCGGCGTTGATGTCTGCACCGTTGGCCACGAGCAGTTCCACGATGTCCGGATACGGGCCGTACAACACGTCCCAGTGGCGAACGCAGCCGTTTTGAAGGGCACAGTGCAGGGATATACCTCCCACCCTGTCCCTGGCGTCCACGTCTGCGTCGTACGCCACCAAAAGCTCGACCAGATGGTCGTGTCCACACCAGGCGGCGCAATGAAGGGGCGTGATGCCGCTGCGGCCTTTCACGTTGGGATTGGCCCCGGCGGCCAGAAGCCGCCTGGTCACTTCGGCCTTATCGCTTCCCACCGCGACGAATAACGGCGTTTCCAGCACGGATCCCCGGTCGCTCGCCATGAAGTCCAGGAACACGCAGGATGGTTTGTTATCTCCCCAGGCAGCGTCTAATTGAGCACCGTTGCGGATGAGTGAGTTCGTCATCTCGGCATGTCCGTGTTCTGCGGCCAGATGCAAGGGCGAAGCGCCGTCACCACTCTTGAGATTCACGTCGGCTCCCCTGGAGATCAACAGCGTCGCCGCCTCTACCTGGTCGGCCTTCACCGCGACGTGAAGAGGAGTCTCGCCACATACGTTCTTCTCGTTGACATCCGCACCCGCCTCACATAGTTCTGCGATCCTCTCTCTGTCGGAGATGCAGGCGGCCAGATGGATGCCGACGGACGATTCCCGTCCGGCCAGGAGTCTTGCGATCTCCACATGGCTCTCGGTCACGGCGATATCGACGGGGCTTCGACCTTTGGCATTCCTGGTGGCTGTCTTCGCCCCGTGCTGCAGAAGGCATTTGACCGCGTCTTTCTCTCCACAGAACACGGCCAGGTGCAGCGGTGTGCAACCATCCTGTCGAACGGCGTCGATCTCGGCCCCGTGGGCGATCAGGAGCTCCACCAGGTCTGCGTGTCCGTAGTAGGCGGCGTCGTGGAGGGGATACGGGCCGCCGGTCCGGAGAATCTCAGGCCTTTGCCAGGGCAGTACGGGCTCAACCTTCCTGGCATTGACGTCGGCCCCGTGGGCAATCAGGAGTTCGGCTACCTCCTTCTGTCCCGACTGGACCGCCCAGTGCAACGGCGATCCAACGCTCTCTCCGAGTGGAGGTGACGTCGTCATCTTGTCGGCGCGGGCACCCTTCTCCAGGAGAAGCTCCACAAGTTCGCGCCGTCCCAACTTTGCCGCTATATGCAGAGGGGTAGCTCCGAATCTGCTCTCTGCGTTTACGTCGGCGCCTTTTGCGATAAGCACCCGCGCCGTATCTACGGTCGCGGCCTCGGCTGGTCCGCCAGAATCGTCCGCGTTTCCGGGCCACTTACGTCTGACGCCGTCGATCGACCGACTAAGGTAGAAGCCTCCTTCGGCCGCGTAATGCAGGGCGGTCTTGCCGTCCATGCCTTTGGCACGGACGTTGGCGCCGTGCTCCACAAGCAAGGCAACGATGTCTTTCCGCCCGCGTTCGGCCGCCAGCACGAGCGCAGGTTGCTGGTAGTGGCCCCTGCGATTAACGTCCGCTCCCCGGTCGATCAGGAGTTTGGCGACGCCGGTCTGACCTGCCCGCGCGGCGACGTGCAGGGGCGTGTCCCCATCATCGCCACGGTCATTGACGTTGGCGCCAGCGTCGAGCAGTGCAGCGACTTCCCGGACGTCCCCCATGCAGGCGGCCGTATGCAGCGTGAGCTTGGCCTCGTCGGAAGCCAGGAGTCGTACGATTGCGGGGTATCCTTCTTGCGTCGCCACGACGATGGGCGTGTCTCCAGACTGGTCCGTGTGGTCCGTTTGGGCCCCGTGATCCATGAGGTACTTGACCACATCCGTGCGGCCCTTGACTGCGGCCCGGTGCAGTGCGGTCTGGCCCCTTCGGTCGGGGATGTCCATGTCGGCTCCGTGTGAAACCAGCAGTTTCACGATCTCGACACGGCCATCCTCAGCCGCCATGTGCAGAGTCGTGCCCTTCCAGCCGTGCTTCGGGTAAGGATCGGCCCCTCGACGCAGAAGCAGCGCAACGATCTCCGCGTCACCGGCTCCCACGGCGGCGACCAACGGGATGGAGTGCCTGTATTCCTCGTTGACGTCCGCGCCTTCGTGAGTGAGGCGACCCACGGTTTCCCTGTCACCGTCTCGAATCGCCTTGAAAAGCGCTCGTGTGGGTGCGAAAGAGGTTCGCAAGGGCGCCCCGGACGGTCGCGCTTTCAACGGGTAGGTGGAGAAAACAATGCAGGTAATCAGGACGATTCGCGATGTCAGTGCCTTTCTCATGTTTCGCATTCCTCTCAGTACGCCGTTCGTTGATTCTTCTTTCGGGCCGCCTGATTGCCTCGTCAAACTCGCGGTCGGCCGGCAGCCCGGCAACGTGGGTGACCTTCGTTCCGCAACATCCGCGCCTCAAAGCGTTCTCCCGTGCCTCTCCGATGCGGCTCTCCCGTCTCATGCGTCCGCAACGGCCGGGAGCCGACTCTATCGCCATAATCCTACCAGATCATAGTTTATCTGTCATGGACTACTCTGGAAATCCCGGGCTAAGAATGCAATCGCGACGGAAAAGCGAATCAAAGCAGGTTCGCGGGGCAGGAAGATTCAACTGATCGAGAGACGTAGCGCTGAGCGGCGAGACCTTTTCGAGTACGATGCGTGAGGAGATTGCCTCGCTGCGCTCGCAATGACAGGGAGCCGCGGTTGTCAGAACTCCCGCTTTCGGTATAATCGCTTCATGGCGAAACCGAAAAAAGAATTGAGCCCGGCGATGAAGCAGTTTCATCACTTCAAGGAGCAGCACCCGGACTGCATCCTTTTCTTTCGCATGGGCGACTTCTATGAGACGTTTTACGAGGACGCCAGGACCTGTTCGAAGGTGTTGGGCCTGACGCTGACGAGCCGGGACAAGGGCAGCGCTAATCCGATTCCGCTGGCGGGCGTGCCTTATCACGCCATCGACGGCTATCTCAAGAAGATGCTCCAGGCGGGCTATCGCGTGGCGGTCTGCGAGCAGGTCGAGGACCCCAAGA
>JAFGCA010000653.1 GCA_016932895.1 Sedimentisphaerales bacterium
GGAAACATTACCCGGCCTTAAAAGTCACGCGGGCCCAATGGAGAAACCAACATGCCGCTTAACGGACCGCCATTCGTGACTGTCCCTCTTATTCGTTCCTTGCGCTCTTGGCGCTCTTGGCGAGAGGGTATTTGGTCGCGGCCGAAGGCCGCGCTGGGTTCATCTGTCGTTCCATGTAGAATCTCGTCGTTCGTATCTCCGTTTCTTCGTGGCTTTGTGCCTTTGTGTGAGAATCCTCCCGTTTCGGTTGAAATCCGTCGTCCGTGACCCGTGAGATTGCCGCGTCGCTTCGCTTCTCGCAATGACAGAATCAAATCCGTGTAAATCTCGCGTAAATCCGTGTCTACACAGGTCTTATCAGCGTTCATCCGCGTTCATCTGCGGTTCCATATCCGTAATCTCGTAGACAGCCGGCGGGGCAGGCCCGGCGCTACCCCGGCGAAAAGGCGAGGTTTTTCCTTGACAGGTGGAGAGGAGTCTGATATTTATAGAACCAATGCAATGAGACGGACAGGAAGCAGGAGGCCGCGGAATGATACGTGGCAAATCGGAAATCACAACCCCTCGTCGCCCCGGCGGGTGCGCCAAACGAACCCAATCGGGACCGGCCGCACGCGCCACAGAGACCACCGGACCAGCAGGTGCGCTAAACGAACCCAATTTGGGCGTTTCCGGGCCAGGAGCGGGGTCCCGATGGCAAACAAAGCCAATCGGCGCGGGCGCGAAGCCGCGATTGGGGATTCGGGGAGGTGGGGGCACCGAATATCAAACAAAGCCAATCTGCCCGGGTCCTGGTGGACCCAGGAAATGCGAAATCCTAAGCTCTAAACCCTAAACAAATTCCAAATGCGAATGATCGAGACATCGGAAATGCAAAACAAAGCCAATTTGGGCGCGAGGCGCGCGATTGGGGGTTGGAGATTGGGGGTTGGGGATTTGCGCCCGTGGGGGCGCGGAATGTCAAACGAACCCAATTTCGCTGCCGGGCAGGAGGCACTGCGGAGACACCGAGAGCACGCGGACGCACATAACTGCATCTCTGGCCAGCATTTACATTTCACCCTCCGTGTGCTCTGCGTCTTGTACGTTAAGAGAACCAGTGTTTTGCGGTAGATATGGTATGATGCGGGTCGTTGGAGTTCCTGCGGCCTCTGGAGGCGGCAGTCAAGTTAAGTGAGGGTAGGAAAATGGTACGATTCTTTTTCGCATGCTTTTCCGTCATCTTCAGCCTGTTTCCCGGCGGTATCGGTCGGTGCGGGGAGGTTCCGGGAGTTGTGGTCAATTATATGCCGGCTTCTTCAGGGGTATATCTGGGGTCGCCTGGGATTGCGGTTCTTCCCGACGGGGTGTATGTGGCCAAGCATGACGAGTTCGGGCCCCGCTCGACGGAGCGTGGCGTGGCGATTACGCAGGTTCACCGGTCGGCCGATCGCGGGGCGACGTGGTCGCATCTGGCGACGGTGGAGAACATGTACTGGGCCAGCATTTTCGCCCACCGGGGCTCGCTCTACCTGCTGGGCACGAGCCGGTACCACGGCCGCGCGGTGATCAGCCGGTCCGAGGACGGCGGCAGGACGTGGTCGGTGCCGAAGGACCGACGCTCCGGCCTGCTCCTGGACGACGCGAAGTTCCACTGCGCCCCGGTCCCGGTGACGGTCCACGGCGGGCGAATCTGGCGGGCGATGGAGGACGCCGAGGGGCCGGGCGGCTGGGGCGGGCATTTCCGCGCGTTCATGATGTCGGCGCCCGTCGATGCGGACCTGCTAAACGCCGCCAACTGGACCGCCAGCAACCGTCTCGCCCGAGGCACAGGCTGGCTGGGCGGCAAGTTCAACGGCTGGCTCGAGGGCAACGCCGTGGCGACGCCGGAAGGCGGGATCGTCAATATCCTGCGCGTGGACTATCGCCCCGAAGGCGGCAAGGCAGCCGTGATCCAGATCGGCCCGGATGGCAAAAACGCGGCCTTCGACGCGGAAACCGGCTTCATCGACTTTCCCGGCGGCTGCAAGAAATTCACGATCCGGTTCGACCCGGTCTCGAAGATGTACTGGACGCTGTCCAATCCCGTTCTGCCGCACCACCGGGGCGGCAACCCCGAGCGCGTGCGAAACGCCGTCGCCCTGATGCGCTCGAAAACGCTGCGCCACTGGCAACTCCGCTGCATCCTGCTGTACCACAGTGACACGAGCAAGCACGGATTCCAGTACGTGGACTGGCTGTTCGACGGGCCGGACATCATCGCGGCCTCGCGCACCGCCTTCGGAGAGGGCCAGCGCGCCGCACACAATCAGCACGACGCGAATTACCTCACGTTCCACCGGTTCCAGGGCTTCCGCACGCTGGCGATGGCGGACTCGGCCGACGGCGCGAGGCCGGGACAGAGCGCGTGGCAGCCGTCGCCATGACGCCGACGCTGCCGCCCCGCCGCCGGCGGACGCTTGCGTGCCCAGTCGGGTGTATCGCCGATGCCGGTGTCCGCGCCGGGGGCTTACGGACAGAGGCGGATATTGTCGATGTACAGCACGTCTCTTTTCTCGACCTCCTGGCCCGAGGGGGTCCCGTCGCCGGTGCCGATGGTCAGCTTCTTGATGGCGGTCAGGTCCAGGCCCGCGGCGGCGAGTTCCGACAGCGCGATGCCATCCCAGACGCGCCACGGCACGGACTGCACGGCATACCGGAGCGGATGATCGACGGTGGCCTGGTTGCCCGCGGCGTCCTCGATGCGCAGGTACATCTGCTGCTCGACGTTATCGTTGTGGCCCCGGAAATCCAGCGCCAGCGTGGCCACGCCCTGGATCGTCCAGTCCTGGGCCTCGTCGAACGTCTGCGTGGCCTCGGTGAAGAAGGGCTCGTACTGGTTCTCGAACTCGAAACGCATCGCCTTGGCGCCTTCGACCTTCTGGCCCGTCTCGAGGAAGATGTACGTGTACGGCGTGCCCTGAGCGTTGGGCGGGATGTTGTGGGGCCAGGCGGCGGCGATCTCCTCATTGTCCGCGTAGGACTCGAAGTTGTCGACCGGCACATAGTCGGGGGTCGTGAACTGCCACGTGTGTCCCGTCACGGCGCCGCTGGGGCCGACCTGATCGACGCGCCACTGGTAGGTCGTGTCGAGCTCCAGCACGCCGGGGTCGTAGGCGGCGCCGGTCGGAGCCGGGTCGACCATCTGGAGATCGCCCGCGGCGCCAAACCAGAGTTGACGCCCCGTGGCATACGCGGCCTCGGTCCAACTGAGGTCCGTCAGTACCGAAACCCCCGTCGCGCCGTGGGCCGGGCTCGGGACCACCGCGGCCGGACCGTCCGAGGCCGAGAAAACGTCGTCCCACGTCAGATAGAAGCCGGCCGGCTCTTCGTTCTCGTTCTGGGCGAAGATACCGCTGATACCCTCGGTGAAGACCTCGTCGTTGACCTCCGGGTCTTCCCACGGGTCGTTGCCATTGGTGTCGATCATCGTGGGCGTCCGGGCCACCAGAGGGCCGCCCTTGTACTCGTAGAGACTTCCGGTGACGTAGACCGGGCCCGAACCGACCACGTCCAGCTCGGCGTAGTAGCTGCGGTCGTTCGCCAGGTTGGGGATGACCGCCTCGATATCCTGCCGCATGATGTTCTGGTTCATGACGACCTTTTCCAGGTCGATCCTGAGGTTGGCCGGACCGTCCTCATAGTTGATGTGCAGGATATAGCAGTTGGCCACGAAGCCGGGCGCCACACCCGTTACGCTGCCGTCCGGATCGATGAAGTAGCTGGCGCGGGCGAGAAAACCGTAATAGCTGTGCGACGCGTCGCCGGTCGCGTTGATCACGGCGCCAACACGCACATCCTTGAACTTCTCCTCACTGCCGAAGCCCGCTCCGAAGGCCGCGCCACCGACGCCGACGGAGGTGGTTTCCTCAAAAACCATGTAGTCGTTCCCGTCTACACCGGCCCTGATCGGCTGTACGAACGTGCCCGTGATATCGGGGAACGCGGGGAACTGCCACGTCGCCAGGTCGAAATCGCCGTCGTTGAACGAGTCGGCCCAGTTGGCGTAGCCCACTCCCGTCAGGACGCACAGAGTCGCCAGGGCCACAGTGATTCTGCTCAATCTGTTCATCGTTGTTCTCCTCTCAAAAGACATGATGATTCGAAACGGAAAAAGGGCGCGCACCAGTGACGCACACCCCAGATGTGACAAAACGACCGTGGATTTGCATGGCGAGTCCTCCTTCGTCTGATGAGTCGGCAGACTCACACCACAATATATTTTACTGGTCCGGGCCCGGCAAATCAAGGGGTAGCCCCAAAATGCAGTCGAAAAACGCCCGGCAATATGGCACACTATGGGCCGTCCGGGCCAATATTTCGGGCCCATGCGTCACAGGAAAGGAGCGACCGAAATGAGAAGTCATCCTGCGAGCGTGAAAAGCGTGGAGCGAGCCCTGATCGTCGCGAGTGTACTGGGTCTGAGCCTGGCGCTGCCGGTCGACAGCCTGGCTCAAATCCCAACTGTAACCGCGGAGAACGAGGCGCTGTCGGTTTCCCTGGACGAGGCCGGGAAGCTGTCCGTCCTGGACAAGCGCACCGGCCGACGGTGGGGCCAGGAGACGTCGATGCACGGCCGGATCACCATGGCCAAGGGCCGCGGCAGAGACATACGGGCCGTGTGGCACGACACGGGCCTGGACCTCGACGTCCGCATGCACGTGCAGTTGGACGAAGCGGGGCCCGAGATCACCGTGGCGCTGGCGGCTGAGGGAAAACTGAAACGGTCGCTGGGCTTTCCCCACCCCTTCGTCACGGCGCCGGGAACGCACCTGGTGGTGCCGATGAACGAGGGGATTTCGTATCCGGTGGACGACGAGACGGTGGACCCGCGCTGGCTCGTCGCCTACGGCGGGCACGGCATCTGCATGCCCTTCTGGGGCGCGACCGACGGAGGAGCGGGCTACATGGCGATCGCCGAGACGCCGGACGACGCCGCGATTCACATCACCCGTCTCGCCGGCCGGCTCTGCATCGCCCCCAAATGGGACAGCCAGAAAGGCGCGTTCGGATACACGCGGAAGCTCCGCTACGTCTTCCTCGACCAGGGCGGGCACGTCGCCATGTGCAAACGCTATCGTGCCTACGCCAAAGAGACCGGCCTGCTCAAAACGCTCGCGGAAAAACGGGCGGACAACCCTGATGTGGACCTGCTCATCGGCGCCGTCAACGTCTGGTGCTGGGAACGGGACGCGCTGGGCATCGCGGGCGATATGAAGTCGCGCGGCATCGAGAGGATCCTCTGGAGCCACCGCGAGAGTCCCGACGTGATCGCCGCGATGAACGAGATGGGCGGAATTCTGACCAGCCGGTACGACATCTACCAGGACCTGATGGACCCGAACGTCGTGGCCGAGCAACTGAGCAGCGTTCACCCCGACTGGACACAGGCGGCCTGGCCCGACGATATCATGATCGACGCCAAGGGCGAACCGCGCAAAGGCTGGCAAGTCAGGGGCAGGGACGGAAAGATGTACCCCTGCGCCGTGCTCTGTGACAAACAGGCGGTCAAGTATGCCCGGCAGCGCGTGCCCGCCGAGCTCAAGACACACCCGTACAGGTGCCGCTTCATCGACACCACCACGGCCTCGCCCTGGCGCGAGTGCTATCATCCGGACCATCCGATGACCCGCAGCGACAGCCGGCACTGGAAAATGCGACTGCTCGGCTACATGTCCGAGGAAGCGAAGCTTGTCACCGGCAGCGAGACCGGACACGACGCGGCGGTGCCTTTCGTGCACTACTTCGAAGGCATGCTGAGCCTGGGCCCCTACCGCGTGCCCGACGCCGGACGCAACATGCGCAAAATCTGGACCCAAGTCCCCGACCGCGTCGCCCGGTACCAGCTCGGACACAAGTATCGCCTGCCCCTGTGGGAGCTGGTCTATCACGATTGCGTCGTGGCGCAGTGGTACTGGGGCGACTACAACAACAAGCTGCCCAGTCTGTGGGACAAGCGCGATCTCTTCAACATCCTCTACGGGACGCCGCCCATGTTCATGTTCACGCGCGAGTATTGGCAGCAGAACCGGGACCGCTTCGTTCAGAGCTACAACGACGTCTGCACGGTCGCCCGGGCCGTCGGCTACGCCGAGATGACCGACCACAAGTTCCTCACCTTCGACCGCAACATCCAGCAGACCCGCTTTGCCAACGGTGTAGTCGTGACGGTGAATTTCGGGCCCAAGCCGTTCGACCTTCCCGACGGAACGACGCTGGGGCCGATGGATTACCACGTCGCCGGCAGGTAGGTTACGCGTGGGTTGAGAACCCGCCCTACGAGTGACATTGGGCGCGAGCTACCAGGGTTCGACGCGGATTCGCTCCTGGTTCCATCCGAGGTTCTCGGCGATGGACACGGCGAATTGCCGCACCGAGGTGTTCCGCCCGCTCAGGACAACGTTCGTGCGTTCGGCGGCAAGGGCCTGGGCCTGGGGTGTATCCATGTAGCGAAGCACATTCAGGAAAGTCGGGCTGTCACGGTGGCTCGCCGGCAGATCGACCAGATGGAGACGCGCGATCCGGGACTCGAACAGCGCCGCGTACAGGGCCACGCCAGCCATATCTCCGCGTGCCAGGATGGCGGGAGCCGCGTCCGGAGTTTCGTCGATCCGCCCCAGCACCTGGATCGTCCGGCGAACATCCCAGACTCGCATGCCGTCGAGCGTCTGCCCGAGCAACATGAAACGGCGGCGAATCTGAGTGTGCTTCCTCTCGTCGCCGGTCCAGGCGGCCGCCCCGATCCCGCGCGGACATACGTACGCGAGCAGGCCGCGATCCCGGTTGAGCATCCCCCGGAGTTCCTCAAAACCCTCCGGGTCGGCGTCGGGAAGATCATAATCGCCCAGCCGATCCTGGAATTTGACTTTCATTCCCGACAGCCACTGGGTCCAGGCGGATTCATCGAGCACATTCAGCGTAACGGGCTTGGGATGTGCCCGGTCGGCGGGGCACGCAAGGAAGAGCCTCAGCCGCACGTTGGGCTGGCTGTTGAAGTCGTAGGCCGTCAGGCGAACGCCGTCGACCTCGGCGGAAAAGACCCGGTCCACATCGAGCGGTCCGGCCTCGCGCTCGGTCGGCCAGCCGCGAAAGACCTTCTCGCGCAGCGCCCGCATCCACCCGTCACGCATGGTCACCCACTGCTCTTGCGATTCCGGCACAACCGGCGCTGGCGCCTTCGGCACGAAGGTCTCGTGGATCTTCGTGTTGAGCTCGTCGCCGGGCAATTCCGCGAAGACCTTCAGTTGCTCCGGTTCCAGCAGCGGCACCGCCGGCGTGGTAATCAGGGGATTCTCACCTTTGAGGAAACGGTTGAACCAGACGAAGGCGTGGACGCGCAGCTCCTGCGTGTCCTTGTGCGGGCCCTCGGTGATGTGCAGGCCCAGGTTCTTCTCCGCGTCGTACAGCCGGTAGATGTCACGCACTTTCTCGTGGACGCGCACGACGCCGTCGAGCGGGAAGATGCCGTCCTTGTCGGTATTGGAGATCAACAGCGGCCGCGGCGCCACCAAGGCAGCGACCATCGGGTAATCCCAACGGTACGTGTTGACGATGTACATGCAGTCGCAATGTCCCTCGACGCAGCCGGTGACGACGTGGTTTTGCAGATCGGTGATGCCGGCGACCGGCACGGCGGCCTTGATGCGCTCGTCGAGGGCCGCGATCCACCAGCTATACGCGCCGCCGCCGGAGCGTCCGGTCACGCCGAGACGCTCGGGGTCCACCTCCGATCGCGTTTGCAGATAATCGAGGGCACGGATGCAGTTCCACGCCTCGACGCCCGCCGGGCAATACCCCCGGCTGTTCCACCACCACATCTTGTAGCGGTAGGTTCCGTGGTGAATCCCCTCGATCTCTCCCAATTGGAGCGTGTCGATGATGAGACAGACGTAGCCGTGCCGGGCGAACCAGGCGGCGTGGTGCTGGTAGCGAGCCTTGCTGCCAAAGCTGACGCCGTCCTTTTTCACCGCCCCGTGCCCGCAGACGTACAGAATGGCCGGCACGGGCGCGCTGACGTTCTTGGGGATGTAAAGGTTGGCGGTAACGTACAGCCGGGGCATCGACTGGAAGTGCAGGTTTTCGACGGTGAACTCGTCGTGATCGACCGTTCCCGTCACGACGGCCTTGAGCGGGGTCTTCTCCGGGTACGGATCGAGGCCGAGCATCTCCAGCAACTGCCGCTTATACTCCGGCCGCCGCTTCTTCCACTGATCCAGCATCTTGACGTCGGCCAGGCAACGGTCCGCCAGCTTGTCCGTCTCCGTCTCGAAATACTCCGCCAGCATGCGGTCGGCTTTCGTTTGGCCGTGGCAGACGACGGAGGCGACACAGGCAACCACTATAACTGCCAACACAAATGCCGCCCTCCGCCCTGCTCCACGCACTCCTGCAAATGTCACGTTCATAGTCCTGCCCTCTCTTAACACATCTCAAACCGGCGCGCCGTCTTGATACGTTTGACTACGATAGCGATAGGAGATTGCTTCGTCGCTCCGCTCCTCGCAATGACAGGGATCGAATCTGAAGATCATTGCGAGCGAGGCTTGCCGAGCGCGGCATTTGCCGAGTCGCCCAAACCACAAAACGCGGTGCCGTTGAATCAGGTCAACCTCAGAGCCAGAATGTACAGTACGCGCAATGCCATCAGCAGGACGACGACGAAGCCCAGGCCGCCAAGGATGTTCAGGAGCAGCGTATTGCGTTTTTCGCCCATGATGTCCTTGCGGTTGGCCAGCCAGAGGATGGCCGCGGCCATCAGGGGATTGCCCGTGACGGTCAGCGCCTGGCCGAAGACGATGGCATCGACCTTCTTGACCGGCGTATGCAGCACGATCATCGCCACGCCCATACCCACGAGCAGAACGAGGACCGTGAACCACCGCGACCACCGGTCGCTCAGGCGCGCGGGCTTGCCCAGGCCGTCGGCCAGGATGCTGCCCCCGATCATGGCGTTGATCACGAACGGATTCATCGCCACCGCCAGGAGCCCCACGCAGAAAAGCGTATGGGTAGCCGGCCCGAGCAGCGGGCGAAGCTGCAACGCCAGGGCCCCGATGTCACTGGCCGGCCGGCCGACGAGCACCGTCCCGGCCGTAACCATGATGATGGCACTGATGCCTGTGAGCACCGTCACGCCGGCGATAGAGTCCCCGATGCCGCGCCGGTAGTCGCCGATCTTCCAGCCCTTCTCGCGGACGAGGTTGCCCTGATAGAACGCACCGGCCACCGAGAAAGTGGTCCCCAGCAGGGACGCCACCAGGACCATCGGGTCGGTAATGCCCGCGCTGCTTTCGGTCGGCAGACGCAGCGAGAGCCCCTCGGGCATGTGCGGGATCAGACCCGCGAGAATCTGCCCGATGTCGGGACGCACCACGAAGAGGTTCACGAGAAAGCAGACGAGAATCACCGCGACCATGATCTTCATGACGCGTTCCAGGCCGCGATACACCTGCCGCAAGGCGAAGACCCCGCCGATGACCAGCAGGTTGAATACGAGCAGCAGACCCGTGTTGATCATGTTCCGCGTCTGGCCGGTCATCTGATTGGGATCACCGAACAGACGCGCGACCCCCAGCGTGTCGAACGCCGCGGCGACCGCGAGGTTGTTGGAGAACTGAAAAGCCGTACAGATCAAACAGAGGTTGATGCCGATGACGGCCGCCGCCACCCGGCCCAGCCGATCGGCAATGAGCGTACACGGCGTCGCGCCGCCGACCACACCGATGCGCGCCGCCGTGGTCATGTAGGTGCCCATCAAAACGCCGGTCAGGACGAGCAGCCAGAGCAACTCGTATCCGTGGGTAGCGCCGATTTTGGAGCTGATGAGCAGACTGCCCGGCCCGAACACCACGCAGGCCGTAATCAGCGCCGGACCGACGGAACGCCACCACGGAGATTTTCCGGTTGCAGCACGATCCGAACGGGCCATAGGCTTCCCTTCCAAACAATGCTCGGCTTGGCCGAGGACAATCAGACTTCTTCGGGCACAACAAACGGCTTGCGATAGTCGCGTTTGACGAGCCGGTTGGCCTCGTCGGAGAGGTCGCCAACGAATCGTTCGCTTTGCGGGTCCATGGCGAGCCAAGGCCCGAGGATGCGCGGCGTCTGCTGAAGATCGACACCGTTGACGAGCAAGTGTTCCTGGAATCGCTCGAAGGTTTCTTCCATGCCGCGGCTTGCCCGGATTCGTTCGAGAATTCCCTCGCGTCCGGCCTGCTGGCCCAGACGCTGCGAGACGTTGCCCATGTGACAGAGGGCGCTGGAGAGATGCCCGTCGAGCACGTCGGCGTTAAGATCGCTCACGTTGCGGCTGCGTACGGCCTTGATGAAATTCTCATGGTGTCCCGAGCCGCCGGTGCGTTTGAACTGCTTGATCTTCTTGCCGTCGTTGTCGTAGGCCCAGCCGCCGACGAAGTAGCCGCCCTCGCAGTGCACGACGGTGCCGGCCGCGGTGGTTCGATAGTAATCCATCGCCGTCTGCCCTTTCGCGCGGGGCAGGCCGCGAAGCTCGAAGATGATCGGCGACGGCTTGTAGTCGAGAAACACGACCTGCGTGTTGGGCGTCTCTCCGTCGTCGACGTAGCCCAGCCGCCCGCCCAGGCTGACGACGCGCGGCGCCACTTCCTGCTTGCCCAGGACCCAGCGGCAGACGTCCATGAAATGAATCCCGTTGTTGCCGAGGTCCCCGTTGCCGGTCGGCCAGACCCAGTGCCAGTCGTAGTGCAGGTTCTTGCGCCTCAGCGGCAGTTTCGGCGCCGGGCCCGACCACAGATCGTAATCGACCGTCTCGGGCACAGGCTGCGGGCCGTCGACCTTGCCGATGCTGCCGCGAC
>JAFGCA010000654.1 GCA_016932895.1 Sedimentisphaerales bacterium
TCACCCGGCAGCCAGCCCGACTGCCCGGTAACACACCCGCGCTCTTCGCCGAACAAAATTGACCACGCTGTGAGAAATGCGGGCTAACGTCGTCGTGAAGTTGAAAAGCCCTCTCCCGGCTGGATGTCCCCTCCGAACAGGTGCGTGGGTAAGCCCCCGGAAAGGGACACTCTCGGGTAGAAACGGCAAAGCAGCAGACCCGCCCCGCGACGATGTATCCCTTGCGGCTCCTACGGGTGTGCAGTTTTGACGCGCGGAATCTTCGATTGTGCGGCATGTGTACCGTCTGTGCGCACAAGAAAACGTTTCCAGGTCAGCCATCCGGGGGACTCACTACCCAACCGGGATTCATACCGGCCTTAACTCAAGTTCTTACAGTAGCTTACGCGACAGAAGCCATCTTGTGGAACGCATATTGCAGTGTCCAACAATGAAGATCGAATCATGAAACAGCCGGCTTTCAAGGGGTAGGCCTATGAACTCTTACACAGTACTGCTTTTGGGACACCACGCTCGGCAAGACCTGGCTGAGATGCTCTGCGGCATTGGCCTGGAGCCTGAGGTACGCGGGAGCGTGCCGGGTGCACTGGAGAGACTGCGATGGGGGCACCCGGCCGCGGTCTTGATCGATCGGCGGTTCACCCGCGCGGATGCTTTGGAGTTTGTCCTGAACGTGCGGGACATAGAACCGACGGTACCCGTGATCGTCATAGGGACCGCCAACGACAAGGCAGTGGATCGACAGATCCACGAGCAGAGATACACGGTGGTCATAGAGGAAACCAAAGACATGGATGCGCTTTCTGGGGAGCTTATGGAGGTACTCGACCGATTCAAAGACCTGCGTCAACGCGACAATGGGCAAAGAGTCACCTCGAGTTCCTCAAAGACGACGAGGATTCCGTCGAACGGAGAGAACGAGCTCAGCGACTCTGGGCTGCAATGACAAACAACGAAGATGGAAAGGGAGTATGACCATGGCTATCGAATTTGTTTGCCCCCACTGCAAAACAGCTCTTAGCGCGCCCGATCAATTAGAGGGCACAAGGGGCCGATGCCCCAAGTGTGCAGAAGAGCTCACGGTGCCCAAAGCGAGCGCCGATACGAAGGGTGGGCGTAAGACGAAAGCGAAGCGGCAGTAAAACCCAATTGGCAGGGAAGCATTATGACACAGGCGATAATTGGCAAGTGCGTGAAGATCCACTATACGTGCAAGCTCGACGATGGGGCCGTAGTTGCCAGCTCCAGAGAAAAGGAGCCGATTGAATTCACGCTCGGGCGGGGCCAGATACTGCCTGGGCTTGAAGAGGCCGTACGTGGGATGGAAACGGGCGAGTCAAAGACCGTTCGGGTCCCACCGGAGAAGGCGTTTGGTCCTCACCGGAAGGATCTGATTGAGGAAGTTCCCCGTGGCGATCTTCCCGACCACATCGAGCCCCAGGTCGGCCAGCGTCTGACCCTCGATCGTTCAGACGGTGGATGTGTGACCGTAACCGTGGCCGATGTTTCGGAATCAACGGTCACATTGGACGCCAATCACCCCCTGGCAAGTACAGATCTCAATTTTGAGTTGGACTTGCTGGAAGTTTCTTGAGCATTGCCCCAGCGATGCGTTCTGGGGCGAATGTTCGAGTTGTCGAAGAATGCACTGAGCAACGGGTGCTGCAGGCGGTCTCGATGCGCAAGTACGTTGGAGGGTTCGATAATCTGTGCGATGGCAATGGGATTAGGAATAGTCCGGTGTCCTGATAGTGGTGTGGCAACAAGGCAGTTGCCTTGTATGAGAGATCAGCACCGTCAGTCCATAGCCGTTGCGCCACGAAAGGGGTATTTACATGTTTATTAGCTACAAATGTCCATATTGTGGGGCGGCATTGCAGGATCCAAGTGATTTCGCCGGCAAGAAAGGGAAGTGCCCTCGCTGCAAGAAGAAAGTTGTTGTGCCGACGAGATCTGTGAGGACACCGGGTAAGACGAAAGAGGTGGCAAAGAAGGAATGATAGGTTCACGGAACGACCGGAGGTCTCGTAATGGCAGACAAGCTGAAGGAACTGCTCAGTCACATTGAGGAGGTGCTTGACGCCGAGAGTCAATCCCTGCCTGCGCGGCCGGCTGGCGAACAGGAAAAGAGCGCCTCTCTCGAAGGGGGTACGCTGTCGGGCCCAAGGCGCTGGCGAGATGATGGCGGTTGCGGAGGATGATGGCGGTTGCGGAGGCGGACTATCACCTCAAGTCGCAGGCGGGGCGGTGGGACCCGGTTAGTGAGGCGTGGGTGATCGATGATGTCACGAGCCCGTGCATCGACGCGGGGGCCCCGAATAGTCCTGTGGCCGACGAGCCCGAGCCGAACGGCGCGCGGATCAACCTGGGCGCCTACGGCGGAACCGCCGAGGCCAGCAAATCCCCTGCTTCGCCGTGAGGTTTGTCGTCCGGATCGGGGGCTGAGGAAGGGGTGAAAAAAACGGGTTTTCTGTGGTTGACAGGGGGGTGGGGATGGCGTATTGAGATGGGCAGGGTCGGGGGGTGTGGTGACGCGGTGCGTTTTGTTGTGGCTGAACGGGAGGTTGCCATGAAAGTGAGAATCGAGGATACGTGCACGGCGTGCGGGCTCTGCTGCGACACGTGCCCGGAGGTTTTCGAGATGGGCGATGACATGGCGGTGGTCATCGTGGACGAGGTTCCTGCCGAGCACGAGGACGCCGTGGAGCAGGCGGCCGACGAGTGCCCCGTCGAAGCCATCGTCATTGAGTAGACCCGCTCGGAGCACCGGCGCGCGGCTCTGACACCGGCGGCACGCTGTGGTTATTGCGGTTGCACGGTCAGCGCCCGCGGGTCCATGAAGTGGAGCAGGTAGTCGGGTCCGCCGGCCTTGGTGCCGACGCCGGACATCTTGAAGCCCCCGAACGGCTGGACCTTCACCAGGGCCCCGACGCAACTGCGGTTCAGATACAGATTGCCCACGCGGAACTCGCGGACGGCTGTGTCCAGGTGTTCCTGATTCTTGCTGAAGATCGCCCCGGTCAGCGCGAAGCGCGTCGAGTTGGCCCATTCCAACGCCTGCTCGAAATCCTTCGCGCGCATGATCGCCAGGACGGGGCCGAAGACCTCTTCCTGAGCGATGCGATTCTGCGGCGTGATTCCTTCGACGATGGTCGGCGGGACATAGTACCCCTTGTCGGGGACTTCGCCCTGGAACAGGAGCGTGCCTTCCGCGGCGGCCAGGTCGGCGTATTCGAGAATCTTGGCTTGGGCGCTGCCGTCGATGACCGGGCCCATGTAGTTCTGCGGGTCCTCGGCGGGACCGACCTTCAGTGACTTCTTCGCCGCCTCGATCAGTTTGGGCACGAAGCTGTCATACGCCTTGTCGTGAACGATCAGACGCGAGCAGGCCGAGCACTTCTGACCCTGGTAGCCGAACGCCGCGTACAGGACGTCTCGAACCGCGGCATCGTGGTCGAAGTCCTCATCGAGGATGATGGCGTTCTTGCCGCCCATCTCGCAAACGACCTTCTTGACGGATCGCTGGTTCTCTCCGGTCCGGCCGGCCCGCTCGATGATGCGCAGGCCCACCTCCATCGATCCGGTAAAGGCGATCACCGCCACCTTCGGGCTGTCGACGAGGAAGTCGCCGATGACCGAGCCCCGGCCTGGAACGTAGTTGAACACGCCGGCGGGCAGACCCGCCTCGGCGAAGATTTCCACGAGGTGATGCCCGACCACGGGCGACTGGCCCGACGGTTTGTAGACGACGGAATTGCCCGCCGCCACCGCTGCGGCCGCCATCCCCACGCTGATAGCGAACGGGAAGTTCCACGGCGCGATCACCACCGTGACGCCCTTGGGCTCGTAGAAGTAATAGTTGGATTCCTCCGCGTAGCTGCCCATGTCCCGTCGCTCGCCCAGCCGGAGGATCTCGCGGGCATAGTACTCCAGGAAATCGATTCCCTCGGTCAGATCGTTGTACGCCTGGGCCCACTGCTTGCCTTCCTCCAGCACCTGCCAGGCGGCGTATTCGAAGATGCGGCGGCGGGCGATCTCGGCGGCCTTGACCAAATACTCGGCCCGCTCGGCCGGCGCGGTGTCACGCCACGTCAGAAACGCCTTCTCGGCCGCGCTCAGGGCTCCCTCGGCCTCGGCTGTCCCCGCCTGGCAGACCGTGCCGACGACCTCGTCCGGATCGGCGGGATTGACCGAATTCACCGTTTCAGCGGTCGTGACGTCACGACCGTCGACGTGCAACGGATACGTCCTGCCGAGCTGCGTGCGAATCCGGGCAAGGGCCCGGGGAAACGCCTCGGCTACGGTGGGATCGTCGACGCCGGGGAAGATCCGTTCGTTCTTGAAAGGCGCCAGGTTCGGCGCCGGCCGACGGCGAGTGTCATGCGTTGTCATGATTGGCATGCTCCTTCGACAAGGCTCATGGTTTCCATCTTGTTGCCCTGGTTGAACGTTCATTGCCGGTGTCACGAAGGTTGGATTATCCGGCCGACAGCTCGCGGCTGCGCTCGGCGGCGCGACGCAAGGCCATGAAAACCATTTCGCTGAAACCCCGGTCGTGAAACACGTTGAACGCCGCCTCGGTGGTGCCGTTGGGTGTGGCGACGCGGGCGGCTAATTGTGCGGGGGTCGTTCCTTCGCCGGCCACTTTTTCCGCCAGCAGGGCCGCTCCCTTGGCGGTTTGCAGGACGAGCTGCCGGGCGTCCTCCTCGGGCAGACCCAGCTCGACGCCGGCCTTGATCATTTCCTGCATCAGGAGAAAGAAATACGCCGGGCCCGACCCGCTGACCGCGGTGACCGCGTCGAGCAGGTCTTCGTCCTCCCCGACAATCGCCTCTCCGACCGACAGGAGAATCAAGCGGGCCTTCTCCACTTTGTCTTTGGCCTTCTCGTTGGGAACCAGGACGCTGGCGGCCTCGTCGACCCAGGCCGGCATGTTGGGCATGACGCGGACGATGGCCACGTCTCCCAGGATCGAGGAGATGAGCGTGGTCTTGATGCCCGCGGCGATGCTGATGACCAGGACGTGGTCGTTGACGCTGTCCTTGATGTCTTCGAGGGCCTCTTTCATGTTTTGCGGCTTGACGCTCAGTACGAGCACGTCCACGGCGGACGCCAGCTCGCGGTTGTCGGCGGCGGTCCGCACGCCGTAGTGCTCCCGCAGGTATTCGATGCGGTCGGGGCGGACGTCACTGACGTAGACCTTGCCCGGCCGGTAGACCCCGGCTTTCAAAACGCCGTTGATCAACGCCTCCGCCATATTGCCACTGCCAATGAAACCGATGGTCTCCACGGTTTTCTCCTTGTTAGAATATTCAAAACCATTTCGATCGGATGATCGAGTTCGCCCCGGTACACTATCATTCGTCGCCGGGCAACGCAACGCAAAAGCCCGGGGAATCGCCTCAGCCCGTCAGCAGCTCGAACTGCTCTTTGCTGAGACACTGCCGCAGCTTTTGCAGGGCCGCCAGCTCGATCTGCCGAATGCGCTCCTTCGTCAAGCCGAGCTCGTCGCCGATCTGCTTGAGCGTCTTGGTGTTCTTTCGGATCGAGGAGCCGGTCAGCCCGAAGTGGTGTAGAATCACATATTGCTCGCGCGGGTCCAGCTCTTCTTTGATGACCTGGGCCAGATCCTTGCGGGTCCGCTCGACGGCCAGGACGTCGGCGGTGGTCTCGCGCAGGCCGCGCTTGAAGTGGGCCAGCGAGGCGGCCCGCCGGGGCGTCAGCTCCGTGCTGCGGCCCGAGACCCGGGCATACTCTTTGGCGATGTTCAGCGAGGCCCGCCGGCTGAAACGCAGGCCCTTGGTGTAGTCGTACTGCTCCACCGCCTGGATCAGGGCGAAGTTGCCCTTGCTGACCAGCTCCAGGAAGTTGGCCCGGTCGCTGGTGTGCTTGCTGGCGATGCTCACCACCAGCCGGAGGTTCGCTTCCACCAGGATGCGGCGAATCTCCTCGGCCTGGTCCAGGTAGGTCTCCAGACGCGACAGCAGCCGCGCCGAGACGGCCGACAGCTTCAGTTCATGGCGCCGGGTGGCCGCCAGGTACTTCAGGAAATTGTACCGGCGAAACATGTCGAGCTCCTGCTCCCGGTTGAGAACCGGTGTGATCTTGAGGACCTGGAGGTATTCGGGCAGGAGGTTCTCGCCCACCAGTTCGAAGGGCTCGATGTGTTTCTCCGGCTCGGGGCGTCTGACGTCGAGCGGCCGGCCCAGAATGTTCTCGGCCGCACCTTCGGCAAGGAATTCCTCGCTGGGGACATAGTCGATTTTGTGGGCCAGCAGGGCCATGGCGCGGCGCTGGTTGATGATCCGGTGGACCGAGGAGCGGCTGCGGTCGAACCGTTTCATGAGCTGGCGCACGCTGATGCCTTGTCTGTGAAGCCGGAAGAGTTCGGCCGCTTCCGTCGGTCTCATGCGGCCCAGGGGCCGCCGGAACACCGGTTTGTCCGGGTGTTCCTGCTCGTAATCGCGCAGCGTGTAGCGGACCGTTTCCTGGGCGATTCCCAGTTTCTCGGCGATCTGGCGGGTGATCTGATAGCGCGACAGCGACGTCCGGGCCGCCAGGCTGCGGGCCTGTCGGACGACCTGCTGACGCTGTTTGTTCGTCAGCCTGCGAAACGTGCCGGCCTGGGCCACGAGCTGCGGATGTTCGCGGGCGAACTTTTCGACCGTCGCTTCCCGAAAGCCGAAGCGCCGGCCCCCGTCGGCGAAGATGAACTTGCGGGCGAGCATGCCCCTTTTGCGCCACCGGGTGATCGTTTTCGTGGAGCAGTTGAACCGCGTGGCCAATTCCTCGGCCGTATAGACCCGTTCACTTTCGGCGTCGACCGGCGTTGCCAGCTTGCTGGTGAGCTTGGAGATGAACACGTACAGGTCGTCCAGCAGGTCCGCCCCGTCGATCAGCTCGTTGTCGTCGCCGTCGTGGGAATGGAACCCGGTGATGTGGAAGCACACGAAATCGTAGGGGTACTTTTTGCCGCGGTCGACGAGCGCGTAGAGGTTTTCCGCCGCCGCGAGCTCCCCGCGGCGTTTCGCTTCCGGGGTGAAGCGAATCTGCATGAGCAACTGTGCCAGGCTGGCGTTCTTGATCTTGCGCATCAGCGTCCTCTGGCTATTCCATCTAACCAACTGTCCATTTTACCGCCCCGCTCGTCGAAGCGAAAGTCAGATTCGCTTTTTGCCTCTGCGTCCCGGTTTTGCCGTGGCCGGCCTCCGCGCCTCGGCGCTTCCTCCCGCCCGGGGCAAATTGGGTTTGTTTGACATTCTCCGCTCCTGCAGGCCGCGCCTCGCCAGCTTCCAATCCCCAATCGTGGGCTTCCTGTCCGCACAAATCGGGTTTGTTTGACATTCCCCGCTCTCGCACGCCGCGCGTCGAATCCCCCCCGGTCCCCAACTGGGGGCCTGCGTCCACGCAAATTGGGTTTGTTTGTTACGCGACGCCTCCGGCGTGACTCCGGGCTTGCAACAGGGCGTTATTTTCACTCTAGCGTCGCAGAGTACGAAGAGCATTTGAGCCAACCTCTTTTTGCAAAACGATTTACGTTTATCTCCATGTCCTGCGTGCCCGGGCGGTTCCTCCCGGCCGAGGGCAAATTGGGTTTGTTTGACATTCTCCGCTCCCGCGCGCCGCGTATCGCCCGCCTCGAATCCCCAATCGTGGGCTTCCTGTCCGCTGAAATTGGCTTTGTTTGTCACACTTGGGTTCGTGCCCGGTTTCCGGTATCCTCGCGGCGGACTCGCCGCGCTCGGGGGATGGGGGCGCATTCGTGCTCGACCGGGCATGATCGGAGGACTCCGTATTTTCTGCTCGCACTTGCCGATTCGTTATTGCGTTGCTCAATTATCATACGAGCGGCAAAGTGCGGCGTCAAGCGAAATCTCGAAAATGCCGGGATTCGTCTCGCCGACCGCCGGTCCTGAACCACGTTTCATCAATTGTGCGACCATTGTTTTGTCGCTTGCCATATGATGGCTGTTATCCTGAGCCGAAAGCAAAGGATCTGGCCTGCGAACGGGGAGTATTTCAAGGTCGCAGCGGAGATCCTTCACTCCGCGGCGCTGCGTTCAGGATGACGTGACGCCTGCGCATCAATCAGAAGGCGTTTCGGGACCGCCTGCGGCCTGCCCAGATTGACGCGACGCCTGCTACGGTGGCAAAAAAAGAGGACAGCGCTGTATGCGCTGTCCTTTGCGTGTCGCAACAGAGAAAAGAGCGTCGAGCCTGCCGGCTCGGCCCATCGACGTCTGCCATTTAGACGCTGGCTTTTACATGGCTGCGGGTCAGGCCACGAGGCTCTTGGCCGTATCGACCGCGGAGGCTGCATCCGGGGCGTAGCCCTGCGCGCCGACCTTCTCGGCAAAACTCTGCGTCACCGGGGCCCCGCCCACCATCACTTTGGCGCCGATATCGGCGTCCTGTAACGCCTTGATGGTCTTTTCCATGCCGGGCATGGTCGTCGTCAGCAGGGCGCTCATGCCGATCAGGTTCACGCCCCGGGCCTTGGCCTCCTCGACGAACTTCTCGGGCGCCACGTCCACACCGAGATCGATCACCTCGAAGCCGGCTCCCTTGAGCATCATGGCCACGAGGTTCTTGCCGATGTCGTGCAAATCGCCCTGGACCGTGCCGATCAGGAGCTTGCCGATGGGCTGGACGCCGGCTTTGGCCAGTTCCGGCTCGAGCGCCTCCATCGCCATCTTCATCGCCCGGGCGGCAATCAGCACCTCGGGGATGTAAATCTCATTCTTTTTGAACCGGGCGCCCACCACGTCCATGCCGGCGATCAGCCCTTCGTCGAGAATCTGCTTCGCCGCGACGCCCTCGCTGATGGCCGCTTTCGTGACGTCCACCGCCGTGGTTTGATCTCCTCTGATCACCGCTTCAGCCAATGCTTTTAGGTCTGCCATTTCAAATCACCTCAAATCAGTACACATTTTTTCCCACCGATTGCCAAGCACGCAATTAAACCGTATCTTCGACGTTGGAACAAGGAGAAACTTCTCTGGGGCGCAAAGTGGGCTTTGAGAGTCTCACGGCACGTGGATATGGTCCTTCGTCGGTCCTGAGGGTGGCCGCGTCAAGGCCGCAGACCCTGGCGATGGCTCAACACCCGGGGCTCGTATAGCGCCACACGCAGGAGACAAGTCCGCCATCGCCGAGCTGGCGCCTGACGCTGCCACACGCCGCACGCGTGCGGGGATATTTGCGCAGATACCGGCGGAGCGCGCGCGAAAATGTCGCGGCACGCGGATGCCTTCGTCGTGGCGAAATCTCCGCCGGGCGTTTGGCCCGAAGCGCCGCCGGCGCGGGACTTGAATCACCCGGTCGAATTTGGTATCATAAAGGGGCGTTTTTCCGCTTTGTCGCTATGCGCGTGCGGCAGGGATGCCCCGCTGCCATCTTGAGATGACGGGGGTGCCAATCATGACGAGGGGTGGGTGTTTTCCCACAAGAACGGTGACAACCGTTTTGTTTGCCGGGTTGCTCTCGGCGGCGTGCGGGGGGTGTATGGAAGCGACCAGCCTCCTGCGGCTGCGGGGCAGCAAGCACGCGCCCCGCATTCGGCTGTCCAGCTACGCCAGCTCGACGCTGGGCACGGTTTTTATCGGGCCGGGCCGCCTGGGAATGCACAGCTACCAGGGCGGCGGGACCGAAAAAAACGGCATTATGTATACCTGCCGGGCCGGACACATCGACATCGCCCACCTGCGTAAGGCCGCGGATTGGACCGCCTATCTTGCCGAGAAGACGTACAAGCAGCTTCGGCAGGGCGACACCGCGTTCTCCTTCAAATTCTATGAGCCCTCCCGCTATTTCGTGCGACTGACGTATCCGGCCAACTGGGATGATCTGGGAGAACTCGAAAAGGATCAAATCGCCCGCGATGTTTCGATCAAGCTGGGCCAGTATTGCGCCTATACCGGCCTGACGTGGCACGAAATCCTCACCTGGTTCGGCTACAGCTCCCTGCCCTGGTATCCGGAATTTCCCTCCGCTTTCTCCTGGGAAGACACGTTCTCGAACCTGCTCGGCACGCGCCTGGCGGTGGAGGCCCTGCTGAGTACGCGGCACTCGTACGACGAGGCGCTGACCCTGGCGCTGGACCGCGAGCTCGACCGGCTCGAGGTGCAGCCGAAAGAGACGGCGATTCGTGCCGCCAAGGCCGTGAAAGGCCGCTGGTACACGGGCGACTTGCTGTTCTTCGTCGATATCAAGAAACGGAACCTCGACACGGGTCTGGACGACGGCTTCGTCACGCCCTGGGTCGTTCCGCTGCTGCCGGAATGTGAAGGTCTCGAGGCCCAGGCGTACGCCGTTCCGAATCTTCGTCTGCTGCAGATGCACGGGTTCTCGGTTACGCTCGAAATCGAACCGCGAGAGCATTTGCAGAAGGGCGTCATTCGCCGCATCGTGTATCCCGATCGCAAGCAGAGGCGCAAGCGGATCGAGCCGGTCGTGCATTTCCCCGTCATCATGGAGTACATCCGCCAGGACGCCATAGAACGGTACGGCCCGGCCGCCGACGCCCCCTGATGGGCCTTCCTTATGTCCGCCTCACCGTTTTTCCCGCGCGAGCGACGATATCGCCGGGGAGATCACTCGTAGAGAAGCTGTGCCGTCGCGATGGCGTTCTCGGCGGCGACGGTGCGCATCCAGTACGCTTGGAACGCGTCGGGGAAGCGGTGCTCCACCACCGTCTCGGCGGGGACGTCGAAGGTCCGGTAGGTTTTCCAGTAGCCGTTGCCGTCGAGATCGATCTCGACGCGAATCTCGACACTCTTGTTCCGGCGATGCGACAGCGTCAACGTTTTGCGGTCGTAGCCGGTCATGAGGTAGGGGTCGGACGGCTCGCCGGCCCGCACGCGCGTGTCCTTCCAGGGCCCGCCCTGGCCCGTGGGCTTGCCGAGCTTCCAGAGATCGTCCACGGCGCCGACCCAGAGGGCGCAGAGACCGTCTTCCGAGAGGACGATGTGTTCGTTTTCAGCGGGGGTGCCATCGGCAATGCCGGCGAGGACGAGCAGCCCGCGCCAGGAGCAGTAGTCGTTGATGTGGCGGTTGTGCGTGGCGATCGGGCGAATCTTGGCGAATCCCCCGGCGTTTTCGGCGGGCAGCTCGTAGAACGTTCCGTGACAGTTGAACAGGTCGCGCTCCGTGCAGACCTCGCGGTCGATCCGCTCGAGGCCCAGCGGTCCGGGCTCGTCGAACGAGGGGTCGCCCTTGGGCAGTCGATAGCGCCGGCCGTCATCGTCGGTGTAGAGCACCGAGGCGGCATCGACGGCCACGATATCGGCGGGAATCGCGACGTTTTCCTTCAGCCAGGCGTGAGCCGTAACATCATCGACGCGTCGCAGCTTCATGTCCGCGCCGATCTCGTAGTAGCCGAGCTCTTCGAGTTTTCCGTCCGAGGCATGCGTCGCGGCCAGGTGGAGCGTTTTGAGGCCGGCGCCGCGTGCCCGGATCAGCCCGCCCGAAGCGCGCCGGCATGGTGGCGTGACCAGGCCGTCGAAGAGATGGTCGCACCGGCTGTCGCGCGGGTCGTCGTTGGCGTACTGGAAATACGCCGTCGCCGCCTCGCAGTCCCGGTTCGTGCGCACGCGTATCCACTGGGCCCGCTCCGTCGGCGGAAAGTCCAGCCACAGGTAGCCGGAGGCCGGCACCGTGGCCTTTCGCAGAACGCGCCAGCGGCCGTCGCCCTCGGCGTCCACGGCGAAGGTGAATTCGACCGGCTCGTCGCCGTCGTGCGCCAGGTGCACGCCGCGACGCTCGAAACCGGCGAACAGGAAGGGATCGGACGGTGCGTCGGCCTGCACCGGGTCCTTTAGCCATACGCCGCCGCGACCGATGGGCGGACCGAAGTCGTCTACTTGTTCGGGGCGGATGAATCGCAGATTCGATTGCGACTGGCCCGGGCCGGCGATTTGGCCCTTGGCTCGGCGCGTGTTGAGGAATTCGCTCTTGGCCGTGACGTCACAACCCAGAACGACGCGTTCGTTCCAGCGGCAGAAATCGCCCACGACCGCCAGATAGGTCGATCGCGGCGCGATGCCCGCGCTGTTGCCGGCGGAGAACGACCGCGGGAAACGCCAGAATGCCCCGTGCATGGTCATGAGCAGATCCTCTTCGCCGATGTCCCGGATGCGGGGCCACTCGGTGTTCCAGCCGTGGGCGCCGTCGTAGGTGTGGCTGGCCTTGGGCAGCCGGTAGGTGTGCCAGAGACCGCCGTCGCGCACCATGAGGATCAGCGAGCGATGGTCCCATCCGATGGTCCAGATCGGGTCCGTTTCCGGGTGCTGGTTTCCCTCGATGCCGCCGGGGCCGGTCACTTCGGTGAACTGGTTGCGCCGCACGACCGTCCAGCTCGCGCCGTCCCACTCGGCCAGACAGCCCGAGGGGATGTCAGGCTTGCGCCGCGCCAGGGAGGAGTGTTCCCCGTTGTTGGCATAGACCAGCCGCCCCTGGCCGCAGTACAGA
>JAFGCA010000655.1 GCA_016932895.1 Sedimentisphaerales bacterium
CCCATTAACCAACGACGATGTAATACAGACCGAAAACCATGAGCATATTGCCGGCGAGCAACTGAATTCGTTGCTCCACCGAACACATGCGGGTTCGCAGCCGTTTGATCAAACCCGGCTTGAGCAGGGCGGCCGAGACTCCGACGGCCACAACCGGCAGAGCCTGCCCCAGGGCAAAGCTGAAAAACAGCATCCAGCCGTAAAGCGACAGGTTCCGGGTCGCCACCATGCCGCCTAACGCGATCACCCCGGCGCCGCAGGAGGGACAGGCCGGAATCGTGAGCAGACCCGAGAGGAACCCAAGCAACAAAGCGCCCCATAGGCCGGCCTGACTCAGGTGATCGGCCATACGCTGCCACCTCTGAGGCATGACTTGGGGGCTTACCAGGCCGGATAGAAAAAGCCCGGAAACTAGGAGCAGGGCGCCGAAACTCCAGAAGAAGAGCCGGTTGGCCTGGAGCAGGCCCACGGGCGATTCGCCCGCCGACGCCGCCAATGCGGCCAGCAGAACGGAACTGACAACCAGCCCCAGTGCGAAGCAGCCGGTCAAAACCAGCGATTTCTTCCTGCTGCTGCCCGAACCGGCGATGTATCCGAGCAGAATGGGCAGCCGGAAAACGGCACAGAAGCTCAGAGAGGCCGTAGCTCCAATCCAGAACACCAGGTACAAGGATCGGAGGGACGTGTCGCTCAGAGCTCTTTCCAACGTCGAGATCACGGCGATTCTCTTTCAAATAGGGCCTCGAAAGGCTCATGCCAGAGGCGTTAGACGCCGCCTCGGGGGCGTTGACAGGGTTACACCTAAAATCTACGAAACAAAAACCCTGCGAGAAAATATGCAACTAAGTTGCAAATCGGTCGTATATCCCGTACAGTGTTCTTTCTGGGGACCAATTTACGATGCTTGTAGGAGTGTAAGCAGGTATGCACGGGCGACTGACGGGTATCCTTTCCGAACTGCGGTCTCACGCCCCCTTTACGTTTTTCGGGGCGGCCACCGGGGTGGTCTGTATGCTCATCTTCAAGAACGTCGGTTCGGAAGTGAGCCATCGGCTTTTCCAGGTTTTTCATCCGGCCCATGTGGTGCTCTCGGCGATGGTTACGGCTTCGCTGTATGCCCTGTACCAGCGGAAGAGGAATGTTCTGGCGATTCTGCTGGTCGGTTACGTCGGCGCCGTGGGGGTCGCTACGCTGAGCGACTGCATTTTGCCGTTTTTCGGTGAGAGCCTTCTGGGCGTGGCCATTCCCGTGCACGGGCATTCTCACGAGGCCACGGCCGCGCATGAGCATGAGGCCGACGATCCGGCCCACGCAGACGAGGCCGAGCACGCGCATGAAGAAGTCGAGGCGGCCGGGCACCAGGAAGACGATCACGATGTAGCCGCGGCGACCGAGTCGCATGAAGGGCCCCGAATTCACCTGGGTTTCATCGAGGATTGGTACCTGGTGAACCCCGCGGCGGTGTTGGGTGTGTTGATCGCCTTCTTCTTGCCGCGCACGAAATTCCCCCATGCCGGCCACGTCCTGATCAGCACGTGGGCCTCCTCGTTTCACGTTCTCATGAACACGCACACGACGCTCTCGCCGGTGATGCTGGCGGGGATTTTGATCGTGCTCTTCGTGGCCGTCTGGCTGCCTTGCTGTATCAGTGACATCGTGTTTCCCATGCTCTTCGTGGGTCCGAATGACGTGCACATCGGGCATCACCATCACCACCACGGTCCGGAGGCGTCGTCGTGAGCGCGCACGGCGCCAAGAAGGCCCGGAGCATGTTGAAAGCGGTGGGCCTGTACTGTACGCAGGCGCGCATGGCCGTGCTGGAGGTGCTCATGGAAGCGTCGAGCCCTCTGCCGCAGGATCGCATCGCCGAGCAAGTCGCCGCCGGTGCGTTCGACAAAGTCACGATCTATCGAACGCTCGAATCCCTCACACAGGCCGGCCTGGTGCACCGCGCCTTCATGCAGAGCCGCGCCTGGCATTTTGAGCTGGCCGACCACTGCACCGAGAAACAGTGCCACCCGCACTTCACCTGCATAAACTGCGGCCAGACCCATTGCCTCACGGATACGTCGCTGCCGATGGTCAATATCCCGCACGACGGCTTCGTGGTGAACCGCCAGCAGGTGCGGCTCGAGGGGCTCTGCCCCGACTGCTCGGCAAAGTCGCGACAAATATGAGAATCCGGCGTGCCCGCCGCGGACTTCCGCAAGAGGGCTTTTGAGAATAATCGCAGGAAATCTAAACATCTGACGGCTCAGTCTCCGATAAAAACGGAAATGACTTTACGCACAAAGCTATTTGTTGGACTGTTGCTCCTGGGGTGGGTGACGGCGGGGTGTCGAGGCCCGGGGGGCCCTGCGCCCGGCCTGGTTCTCGAAGAAGACACAATTTCCGTCGAGGATCTCGCCGCTCGGCTCGGTCTGCGCGTCGACGAACGGACCGATACGTTCATCATCCTCAAGAACGCGACCAATACTGTGTTGATCTTCACCTACAGTGACGGCCGGTTCTTCGTCAACGGCAAACCCATCGGTCCCGTGGGAAAGGTCAGGAAGGCCGGCGGCACCGTGTCTGTCTCGGCGACGCTGGCGGCGCGGATTCGCCCCCACCTGGGCGGCGCAGCGGCACCGCCTCCCGTGGTCACGCGCCCGCCGAGCGGGGTGGTGATCATCGACCCGGGCCACGGCGGCAAGGATCCCGGCACCACCAGCGTCCACGGCGTGCAGGAAAAACGCATCAACCTCCGGGTCGCCACGAAAGTAGCCGCCGCCTTGAGGCGTAAGGGCGTTAGTGTCACTCTGACTCGCCGGGATGACCGTTTCATCGAGCTGGAGGATCGCGCCGACATAGCCAACCGCCGCCGCGCGGACCTCTTCGTCAGTCTGCACGGCGACTCGGCCCCCGATCGTTCGGTCCAGGGCTTCACGCTGTACATCGCCCGGGCCGCGTCCCCCGAATCCTACAGCGCCGCCCAGGCCATCGGACGCGCCATGAGCGGCGCCGGCCTGGAAGATCGCGGCATTCGCCGGGCCGACTACCGCGTCCTCGTGCAAACCCGGGGCCCGGCCGTCCTGCTCGAGATGGGCTACCTCTCCAACGCCTGGGAGGCCTCGCGCCTCCAGGACAACGCCTTCCAGGACCGCATCGCCGCCGCCGTCGCCGACGGCATCCTCGCCTATCTCCGCTGATCTAACCCGTGCGCCCTTGATTTTCCATGGCCGCTGCGGTATTATCAGACGTATAAGCGGCAAGGTCACCGTACGGGTGGTCAAACGGACGCCTTGCACCGGGGTCTCTCGAAGCCACCGACACGATGTCTCGAAAGGGGCCGTATGAAGAAGCGTCAAGCCTTCACGCTGATCGAGCTGCTCGTGGTCATCGCCGTCATCGCCGTTCTCATGGCCATTCTCATGCCCGCACTGAACCTGGCGCGCGACCAGGGGCGAAAGATGGCCTGCGCCAACAACCTCCACAGCCTGGCGCTGGCGAATCACCTGTACGCGGTCAACAACGACGACTGGGCCGTGCCGTGCCGCTTTACCACCGACCAGGGCACCACCCTCTGGACCGCCAATCCCCAGTACCGCAAGTACATCGGCTACGAGGGGGCCGAAGACATGCCCGGTCAATCCGTCGTGCAGACCCCCAAGAAGTACAAGTGTCCCAGCGACACCCAGAAGGCGTGGCTCCACGCCTACGACGTCGAGTCGGGCAACACCAGCGGCACTCTCGTCAGTTACGGCTACAACATCGAAGACTGGTTCCCCTCGGTCGGCTCGCCTTCCTGGACCGGAACGATGGATATGAGCGTGCTGGGCTACAAGGTATCGAGCATCTCGCAGCCGGCGCGGAAGCTCCAGTTCAACGAGGCGCACGACTGGTGGAGCAAGTGGCGCGGCGCCGACTACATCAACGGCTGGGACGTGCTCGGCCAGGACGGCACCGTGCAGGAGTACAAAAACGCCGGCTGCGGCGGGCCCACCATGTATCGCCACAACCAAGCGGCCAATCTCGCCTTCTACGACGGACATGTCGAGACCTGGCGCAAGGAAAAACTCTGGGTCCCCGAACACGCCGAGCCCCCGTACCGGCCCGAGATCTGGGTCGTCAAAAGAGAAGTCTGGGAAGAAAACGGCGGCGGCTCCTAAACGCGCCCCACGTGCAGTTGCAGGATAGGCTTTCGCCCACGCGGGCTCTCTTTTGTCGAGAACTGTAGCTGGTGAACGCTCTGGTAGGGCCGGAGCCAGACATTTGCAGGCCCACAGGCCAGGAGGGGAAAGATGAAGTCGTTTGCCGCTCGTCTTTGCGTCGTCGCCGCACTGCCGACTCCCCCCATGCACAAATTGGCTTCGTTTCGCGCCCACCGGGCCCGGCTTTTCACCACAGAGCCACAGAGCACACCGAGCATAAAGCCTAACTCCTTCTTCCAATTGCATTTACATGCATCTCCGCATCCGCCGCGCCTTTGTGGCGCCTTCTCCCCGGCACCAAATTGGCTTCGTTTGACATTCCCCGCCCCGGGTGTTTCGCCGAGCATCTCGTAAGGCGGGCCGTGCCCGCCGACTTGCCGCCTCGCACAAATTGGCTTTGTTTGCTATTTCTGTGCTCGTTCTCAGACCTCCGCCTGCCTGTCGGATTTCGAGCTTCGTGCTTAGGATTTCCCGGAGCCCCCAGGACCCGGGCGAATTGGGTTCGTTTGGCGCGCTCTGGTCTGTTTGGATCCTTCGCATTTCGAATTCGGTTAGGATTTCGAGCTTTGTGCTTCGGATTTCCCGGGGCCGCCAGGACCCGGGCGAATTGGGTTTGTTTGACATTCCCCGCCTTCGCTTCCTGCAATCCCCAATCACACCCACCCTGCGCAAAGCGCGGAAAAATGGGTCGCCGGAAACCCCGGGCCAACAATTTCCCCCGGGCGAAATCGAACGGGACATCTGCCTGGCCCACCATAATCCTCGGTTCCTCACTTCCATTCGAACGAGCATGTCTTGGTTTTATAAATACCAGACACTGGCCCGCGCGTCAAGGGAAAAAGCCCGCGTTTTGTGGGGCGGTAGCTGAGTGGATGGGTAGCGAGCGGGTAGGATGGGCTCGGAGCCCGTGCGGATTCTCTTTGATCCGGTCCGCCATTGCTACGGAGGCCATGGCCGGCCGGGTGCGTTGCTCACACGATTTTGAACTTGACCGAATCCGAGGATGTTCTCTCGGCTGATGTCACGCATCACCTTAGAGTACCTCGCGTTCACACGATCTGCCATCTGCTGGATAACATCATCTAGCACCTTGGCTCGCTCCGTCGACGTGGAGTATCTATCTGCAAACAACACATCAAGGATGACATCAAGCTCTTTGATATTATCTGCTTCCCTAAGTTTGTCCGCGATCTGCCACGCTTCAGATCGAAGCCTGTCCCACACGCTTGGGTCTGCATTCTCTCCATGAACCTCAGCCGCGGTGACCCAGAAATACAGGCTGTGTACGTCAAGCAAGCGCATGTAGACTGCAAATCTCGCTTCTTCCCTTTTACGGTGTTTCTCATTTACTCGTTGTAGTACGCCTGCAAACAGCGCACTTACAGCCGCCATCAAAAGCCCACTCAACAAGCCAAGCCAATAGCCCACGTTCATTCTCCATTCCCGGTGCCATCATCGTTCTGCCCCGCCCGACTGACTTCTCTTCTGGAGTTCCTCTCGTCTACTCCTTGATCGGGGCGTGTGCAGGAGGACCCGCTGTTATTTCTCACATCAAGCTAATCTCCTCGCTGCCTGATCCGCAATGTCCTCCGCCTCCTTTCTATTCCCTGAATCAATTTGCTTCAAGAAGGAACCAACCATTGCCAGTAACCGCTCCTGTATGGCTTCCACGTTCCGACAGCGTTTGGTCGTACGTTCCTGATCGTATTCTATGTCATGCGCCAGTTCCTCAACCGCAAGGGCGAGGTCTTTCCATGATAGACGCCGCCGCCGAAAGTCAGAAATGTGATCGCTAATGCTGCCAGCGAAGAAATCAAGATCATCCACGTTGCCTCTGAGCGCGTCGTCAGCAGATTCGTCAGCCTCTTTTCCGAGACGGTCGATCTCTGAAAGGAGGGAACGGAGAGCTGTTTCCAAGCCTTGTACAATCTCTTCTTCTTTGGCTCGCGAGAATGACTTGAACACGCGAGCATCAGAATAGACTTGTGACCATTCACGGTCATCCAAGTGGAAAGCGAGTTCCGCGCAGAGACCAGTCTCGCCGCCAGGTACGAGATTCACGAGGCTACCACCCTCCGTTTGGCAACCACCATATTGCTTGACCAGTGTTCTCTCGATATCGAAGGCCTCAAGCTCACTGAGGTCGTCTGTAACGATCTCCACATCCCAACCATCGACAAGTAATGCCACCCTCTCTTTCCATTTCGTGTTGCGCGCCGCGGTGGCCCAAGCGCGCTTTCCGCTACCTTTGCCGACGTAGAACACTTCTCCTGTAGTACGATCCTTATGGACGTACACATAGTAACCGCGCTTCACTCCATCCGCGTCAATGTATGTTTTCTTCCGTCGCACCTTATCGCTAGCTCTCTTGAATACGGGTTTTGAGGATCCGAACAGGTGTCAAATAGATGTCTCCGTGTTGGCATACCATGGATGATATCCTAAGAATAGTCGCCCAATTCAAACGAGAGAAGCCAGCCTACGATCATTAAGGTTTATCGTTACGCCAGCTAGGTCCTACGTCCGTCGATCCGTTCTGCCGCTTGGACATACTGGTCGACGCCTTATCAGGGACTTATCTCTATCCGGATTATGGCGGTTGTGTGGTGAGGACGCAAGAAAAAAATGATAGGAGATAAGGAAGTGATAGGAAGTGGAGATTTCGGATTTGGGATTTGGGATTGGCTTGGATGGTTCCCGAGGGGGCGTGGGTATCTCGTATTTCGTCGTTTGTATCTCGAATGAATGGGGTTTCTCTGCTCTGTGTTCTCGGTGATCTCTGTGGCTGATTCTTGTCTTTTTTCGCGTGCTTCGTGGGCCGTGCCCAGTGGCCCGTGGTACGTGAGATTGCCGCGCTGCGCTCGCAATGACAGAGTCGAGTCTGTGTTCATGCTGGGTCGAGTTGTGTCTGGCAATTCCTCGACGTGGGTCAGGTTTTGGTGGGGCGGTTGTATTGGGGGATTTTTAGGAGCTCGCCGTTGCGGAGGGCGGATTCGTGGGCGACGATTCCGGGGACGGTGTAGGCGAGGGCCTCGTAGATATCGACGGCGGGGCGGCGGTCGTGCGTGAGGGCGTCGACGAACTCGTGGGTCAGGAACGTGTGCGAGCCGTGGTGCCCGCTGTTGTGGCGCAGGGGCTCGGGCAGCATGTCCGTCTTCCACCACGCGGGCTGCGGGTAGGCTTCCATCGCCGGCAGGTCGCGGACGAAGCCGGCGTCGTCTTTCTCCTTGCGTCCCTCGGCCGAGCGGACGATCACCGGACCCAGACCCCTCGGGTCGCCGCAGTAGAAGCTCATCCGGTTGCCGATCCACTGGGCCCGCTCGCAGCCGCGATGGGCGCCCTTCCACCAGACGTTGCAGCGGAAGGCGTGGCCGCGATCGGTCTTGAACATCGCCGACTCGTTCCAGAACGGATTGTTGTAGACGTTGTCTTTACAGATGGGGTCGTCGTCGCCCCAGCCGTGGCAGGCGACCTCGGTGAGCCGCTCGCCGGTGACGCCGGTGACGAAGGCGGTGCAGTGCGTGGGGTAGTGCATCGGAGCGAGGCCGTGCCGCCAGGTGCGCTTGCCGTTTTCGAAGTAGAGCACTTCCAGGCCGGCGTGCTGGTACTCGGCCTCGTAGTAGTAGATCGTGCCGAACTTGCCTTGCTGCTGGAACTTCCGGGCCGAGATCGTCGGCTGCTGGTAATAGCTGGTCTCGGCCATCATGTAGGTCAGGCCGTACTTCTTGACCGCGTCGAGGAGCTGCTCGGCCTCTTCGACGCCGCCGCCCAGCGAGGCAGGTACGGCCGAAATCGCATGCTTGCCGTGCTTCATTACCTCGATCACGTGCCGCACGTGGTTGGGGCCTTCCGTGAAGACCGCCACGGCGTCGATGTTCCCGTCCTTGACCAGCTCGGCCAGCGAGTTGTAGGACTTGTCGCACTGGTACACGCGCATGAGCCCCTGGCGCCGCTCGGGCCGCAGATCGCTGACCGCCTCGACCACGCAGTCCGGATGCTCGTGCCACTGAAAGGACGTCCCGAACCCGCCGCCGACCACGCCGATGCGCAGCTTCTTCGGCGCGGCGTTGACCGCCAGCGTCGCGTACAACGGCAAAGTCACACCCGCGGCGGCGCCTCGTTGCAGAAACGCGCGGCGCGACCAATCGGCTGCACGCCCTTGCTCCACTTTCGCTGACGACGAATCTCCCACGTTCGCAGTACTCATGACAGACCTCCTGTGACAATCGTTGTTCCGGCACGATACCGGCCGGGCCGATCATAATCGCCGAGACGCGACGCCACCAGAAAAATACGCTCGCATCGCCCAGACGGTGTGTGTGAGAGTTTTGCGGCACCCGGATACCGTTCTTCGTTGGTTCCCAGGGTGGCAGTGTCAAGGCCGCAGGCCTCGGCGATGGCGCAACGCCAGGGGGAACCTTCGGGGGTATACGAAGTGGATAAGTCCACCATCGCCAAGCTCGCGCTTGACGCTGCCACCCGCCGCGATGGGCAGGCACGGGGGCCTGCCCTTACAGAATTCGTATCAGCGGTTCGGCTTTCGCGTTCCGGCTGGTTGAGACGAGTGTTTGCTCCCGCCGGGATGGCGGAAATACTTCAGCCGGAGCTTGACGCAGGCCATTGTGGTCTGGAAGATGCTGTTGTGGTTTCCAAGCACCGTGACGGGAGTTTCGTTTGTGAGCCCTTAACTGGACCTTTGCAAAACTGCTGCCCAGGAGCAAGGTTGGGAGAAGGAGAACGCGATGGCGGACAAACTGGCGATTGACGGCGGGCCGAAGGCGGTGACGAACAAGCTGGCTGCCTGGCCGCAGTTTGATGAGAACGCGATCCGGGCCGCCGAGCGGGTCCTGCGCTCGGGAAAGGTCAACTACTGGACCGGGCCCCACGGCATGGAGTTCGAGAAGAAGTTCGCCGCGTGGCAGGGCAGCAAGTTCGCGATCAGCACGTCGTCCGGGACGTCGGCCCTGCACGTGGCCCTCAGCGCCCTGGGGGTCGGGCCGGGCGACGAGGTCATCGTGCCCAGCTATACCTTTATCGCGAGCAGCTTCTCGATCGTGCAGGCCGGCGCGGTGCCGCGCTTTGCCGACGTCAATATCGAGGATCACTGCCTCAGCGTCGCGTCGGCCGAGAAGCTTCTCAACGAGCGCACGAAGGCGATCATGCCCGTCCATCTCTACGGCAACGTCTGTGACATGGACCCGATCCTGGCCTTCGCACGCAGACACGGCCTCTACGTCATCGAGGACAACGCCGAGGCCTTTGGGGGCGCGTACAAGGGCAAGAAGACGGGCACGCTCGGGCATATGGCCGCGTGCAGTTTCTGTCAGAACAAGACTTTTACCACCGGCGGCGAAGGCGGCATGGTGACGACGGACAACGAGGAATGGGCCTGGAATGCGCGCAGCTTTCGCGACCACGGCTACGACGTCAAGGAGCGGCTGAACCTGCTGGAGATCGAGCAGAAGCTTCCCTACATCCACAACAGGGTGGGCTGGAACTATCGTATGACCGAGGTG
This sequence comes from Sedimentisphaerales bacterium, assembly GCA_016932895.1. Next base: position 9,707 of record JAFGCA010000655.1, read on the forward strand.
CAGTCGGCCATCGGCCTGGCCGAGCTGGAGCGCATGGATACGTGGAACCTGCCGACGCGCCGCCGCAACGCTCACATCATCATCGATGCGATCCGGGACCTTCCGCAGGTCAAGGTCCTGCCCATCGACACCGACGAGCGGCGCAACGGTTGGTACGTCCTGGCGTTCTCTCTGGATATCGAGAGCATGGACTGTGACATCGCGCGGTTCGTCGCGGCCGCCGGCGCCGAGGGCGCGCCCTGCTGGAAGGTGTTCTGGCCCCAGTGCCACACGGAAAAGGCCTTTGCCGCGCACAACGCTTTCGGCACAAGCGGCTTTCCCTTTACGTCGAAGGAGTACGCCGATCCTGCCAGTGTTGACTACAGCAAGGTGGAGGTCCCCAACGCCCTCTGGCACCAGGACCATACCTTTACCTGTTTTGCGTTCCCGACCTTCACGGAAGAGGACTGCCGGCAGATCGGCTCTGCGCTGGCCAAGGTGATCCGGGCCTGCGCGAAGTGACGGAGATTTCCCCATGCGCAAGATCAAATATGCCATCATCGGCTTCGGCGGCATCGCGGAGAACCGCATCGCCAGGGAAGGCTTCGGCCTCGATCGCAGCCGGTTCGCCGGACACGCCCGGGCCGAGCTCGTCGGCGTGGCCGATACGAATGCCGCGCGTCGAGAGGCGGCGGCGGGGCTGGGTCTGAGATGGTACGATTCCGCCGACGCGGTGATGGACGATCCGGACATCGAGGCGGTCTTTGTCGCCACGAACAACGCGGCCCACGCGGTCGTGGCCGAAAAAGCTATCGCGGCCGGCAAGCACTGCCTCATCGAGAAACCCATCGCCACGACGCTTGAGGACGCCAGGCACTTGCAGCAGCTCGCGCGCGACCGCAACGTCAGCCTGGCGGTCGACCACATGATGACCGAGAACGCCTACAATCACCGCGCGAAGGAGCTCATCGAGCAGGGCGCCGTCGGGCAGATCAACGACATCTCTCTGCACATGGAGTTCTGCTACGGCTCGACGCCGGGCGAGGCCGCCAGTTGGCGCTGCGCCGACCGGAAAGAGATCGGCGGCCCGATCGGCGACGTGGCGAGTCATTGTCTGTACATGGCCGAGTTCCTCCTGGGCAGCAAGGTCGCATCGCTCGGTTGCGTGTACACGCCGAGGACTCTGGACATCGCGGCCGAGAATGGGGCTCTCGTGCAGTTTGGATTGCGCAGCGGCGTCCAGGGGACGATCCGGGTCGCCTTCAACCAGCCGCGCGGCGGACTGGAAAGCACGCTGACCAATCTCGGTTACGAGATCTACGGTAGCGCCGGCATTATGCGAGGGTGCGGCACGCTGTTCCAGTTGTCGGGGCATCCGGGGGAAGTGATTGACGTACGCCTGGAGGTCGATGATTTTCAGCGCACCGAGCGAATCAGGATTGACGCGGTTCAGAACATCTACCAGGCGGTAATCGCCAGGCACGCCGCGTCCATCATCGACAACGCGCCGTTGGACGCCGCCGATGCCGTGCACAACCTGGAGCTGGTGCTGGCGTGCTATGCGTCCGCGGACCAGCAGGGGCGCCTGATGGAGTTCAAGTAGCCCGAGGGAAGCGTCCGGTCCCCGGGTCGCGGCCGTCGATCAGTTCAGTGTGATTCGCGCGAAGCCGATCGTTGTTCCCGATCCCTCTTGCGTTCCGAGCAGCTCCAACGTATCCGAGGGAGGCGTGCCCGCGCGGACGGTGGTGGTGTAGAAACTGGTGAACGGTTTCTTCAGGGGCACGCGCACCGCGCGGCTGACGGCTCCCTGCGGCCCGATTTCGAGGAGGCGATTCTCGGAGACCCGTTGCCCGCTTGCGTCCGAGCCCTGCACGTAGAAGAACACGAACAGGCGATTGTCCCGGGTGACGTGGAATCGGCCGCGACCGGGTCGCTCGTTCGATCCGCCTTCCTCGGCCACGAGCAGCGTGCGACGCAGAACCACCTTGCCCCGGCGGACCACGGCATAGTTCAACGCGTGACTCTGCTTCTCGTCGGGGAAGAACTTTTCCCGGAGACGTTCGTCGAGGGCCCGCTCGGTCCAGACGATATGCACGCTGCCGTCCGGAGCGAGCCAGAGGTCGCCGGGGTTGATCCAGCCGCAGGTCTTTTCGCGACTGGCGATCTCCACCCACGGCCGGAATTCCTCGCTCGTGACGTCCGGCGTCCACGTGTAAAACAGCCGGCGGAAATCGTAGTCCCACTGCCGCCCGGTGATCTCCTTCTTGTAGGCCCGCCATTGCTTGTTGGGCTCGATGATGTCACTGACGCCGCAGAAATGGACCGCCCGGCCCTTCAGCGCCACGTTGGGATAGCACACGCGGATGGCCCGCGGCTCCTCGTAGTCCGCGCCCCAGGGCCACTTGAGCTGCCCTTGGGCGCTCCACCGGCCGCTGCGATCCAGGAAGGACCACTCGGCGTGGGTGTAGCCGACGTTCTGAAAGAGAATCAGCTCGCGGTTGGGTCCGTCGGCGGCGAAGCTCCGGTAGGAGTGCTCGGAGAATTGGGGTTGGCCGGTCCAGACGGGTAGCAGTGTCTGTTTCGCCCGGCTCGGATCCTCGACGGCGAACTGCAGGATCTCCGGCCGGGCCGGGCCGGCGTAGGCGTTCGGATCGGGATTCAGCGTCGGGTTGGCCGAGAGGAACAACCGGCCGTCACCGAAGCCGGCCAGCGGGCAGGGCTCTCGCGTCCGCCCGGACGCGTCGGTGCACGCCTTCTCCCAGCCCTGCGCGCCGCGGTGGTAAAGATTCCAGCGACAGTTGTTGAGCGGCCGGGCGTTCTTGAGCGTTTCCAAACCGCTGGCGAAGAGAGCGTCGCCGATGCGCACCAGACAGGTGGACCCGTGACACCACATGGGTCCGGCGCCGTTGTCGGCCGGCTCGAAGCGGTAGACGTCCTCCTCGATCTCAACGACCGGCCGTATCGCTGCTTCCGGCGCGCCGCTCGCCGTCGCGACAATCGTCAGCAAGAAGAACAGGCCTGCGAGACAGGATATCGCTAAGGGTGGGAAAGTCCTCATCGTTGGCGTACCTCCGAAAAAGCGGTCCAGGCGTTTCGACATACGGATTGTAGCTTCTGTCGCCGGGCAATCAAGATGTTGAAGCAAAATTACCCCCGGCCGGCTCATGCGTAATTCTTGTTATCGTAGTTCGCCGAGTCCGGCCACGTCCGGTGCGGAGGCTTCGTCGTTGCAAGAGGCTGAGCCGGCGGAGAAGGGAGACTCTGCCATGATTGAAATCGAGGACTTCGCGGTGACCAGTGTGAACCTGCGCCTGGATTCCCGTGTGACGGATCCTCTCCCCCACGACATCTGGGGCCCTGAGGTCGCATTCGCGAGCACCCGGTTCCCCCAGATCGTCGAGACAACGATCGAGGGTACGACCTTACACGTTGACTTGCGTCTTGAAATACCGAAGGGCCTCGTGATGGAAGCAGTTCTTGCGTGGTATCGCCGTCTCGCGCCGGACACCGGGCGCACGGGGTTTGTTGGATGGCTCCAGGGGGATAGTCTTTCGCCGCCGTGCGTCGGCTCTGTGTTGCGCAGACGCGCGGGATCGCAGGTCGGCGATGGAGAGGTCCAAGTCGCGGTCGTGCTGCTTACCGCGGCTCCATCGTCAGACATCCTACGCCGGTGTCCGACGGCGGTCAATTGGGGGAAATACGTATTTTGACGCGGACACCGGCACCGGTTTGTGCGCCTCCAGGATATGAGCACCCATGGTGGCGAAATCGCTGGACTCAAACTCGCATTCGTAACAGCGCCAGAAGCCGCCGAGATACAGCGGCAGGGATCGGCGGCGCTTCGTGAGCCGGCGAAAGATCCCGAGTTCCTCATCGCTGAGGAAACCCACCTCAATGACGCGTTCGAACAGTGCGTCCGAGACCCCCGGTTGGGCAAACATCCTCGTCCCTCTCATACCTGACCTCCCTCACTCACGCGGACAACCGTCCCGCGTCCCCCCTCATACCAATACGGAACACTCCTTCTCGGCGAAGCAGCGGCCTGCGCTGCGCCCGTGCACCGGCCCAGCGTCACCGCGTATGCCCCTTGAGCTTACCGTTCTTGACGAGCGCGTGAAGTCATCAATTCTGTTGATAGGGCGCGCGGCAGAAGGAGACGCTTCGGCTTGGCCGGAAACCTACCGCCTCGGACCGCCGCAAGCATCCCCGCGATGTGAGCACAATGTAAGAAAAACAGAGGGCACCGCCCCGCGTCCGTGCGGTTGCCCGGAAAGGTGTAATCCTGCTACGACGATGCCCCGTAGCCGTCCATGACTGCCCAGGATCTCCCTACGTCTCAACGCTCCCTGCATTAAGACCCCTGTATTTTAAACTTTCACCGGGGGAAACGCAAGAGAAATTTCGGCAGGAAAGAGAAGCCCCCGCCGGTGCACCGGGGGGAAGTGCAGTCTTGTGCGGGGGCTTCGAAACTGGCCCGAATGGTTTTCAGGAAGCGCCTCGTTTGCGCTGTCGGCCGGGGCACCCGGCGAAATCCTCCTTTTTCATGCCCACAGTCGGCGTTCCGCCGGGCCCTCGCCCCGGGAAAAGGGGGCCGCTCCGCACAGTCCTTCACACCGAGCTTGCCGACGGGGCGGTCCAGGTGGGCACGCACCTTGGGCATGGGTATGCTCGTTTTGCGGGTCATCTGCTTGTTAATTCTGACGGGAAAGACGTGAATCAGGAGTTCCGGCCGGCGCGGCACCGAGCCCAACCGCTCTTTGCGTACGGCCCCATTCTGCGCGGAAACCGAGCGTGCGCTCGCATCCACCCTCATCCTGCCTCCTCCGGACTGCCTCTCGTCCCCCAAAGGAGAAACAGTCGTACAGTTTCTCTATCAACCACCATCGCCCAGTGTACCGGCCAGGGGGCCGTTGTCAAGGACGAAACGCAAAAGAAGTCCGCACATGGATGCGGGAGAGGAATCGAGATCGTGTGCCAGGGCTCGGAGGTTGCGGATGCTACCGTTGCTCTGCGATGGGCAGAATTACCGTAACCGTCGTGCCGGCACCGGGGGTGCTGTCAATGTGTAACGTGCCCCGGGCTCTCTCCACGATACTCTGGACAATGAACAAGCCCAGACCGGTTCCTATCCCCGGCGGCTTCGTCGTGAAAAAGGGCTGACAGACCTTCTCGAGGTGCCCCGGTGCGATCCCCCCGCAATCATCGGTGAATCTCAACTCAACCTCTTCGGCCCGACCCAGAATGCGTATCGTCACGCGGTGTTTGCTCTTTCCGTCAGCGGCCTGGATGGCGTTCTCTACGAGAGAGAAGAAGAGCTGCTCCATATCGGTCTCATTGGCCCGGATCCAAATCGACGGTCTTGGCGCCACCACGTGGATTGCCACCCGGGCCTGCTCGGCCAGCGACTGAAGCAAGTTCGCAATTCTCATACAGATTTTGTCCAGTTCTATGCGTCGTACGGTGTCCCGCCACGACAGACGCGCGAAGTCCTTGATCTCACGGACCCGCGTCATCACGTTGGCAATGGCCGCGACCGCGTCTTCGAGGTCATCCTTCACGTTGTCGTGATCGTTTCCCGACTGGAGTTCCGCCAGGGCGTTCTGAACGCCCAGCCGGATCGCCGTAAGGTCCTGCGAAAGCTCGTGCGCCAGGGCGGCGCTCAATGTCCCTACCGAGGCAAGCTCCTCGGCGCGCGCCATCTTGGCGTGATAGACGTTCAGTCGCTCCTCCGCTTCCTTTCGTGCGGTGACATCGACGCCGATTCCCCAGCTTGCCCAGCCGGCGATCGGAAGCCGTTGGGCGATGTTGGACCAGAGAACGGTCTTGATGCTTCCATCCTTGGCGGACATCTTCCATTCCCAGTTGTAGTAGTCGTCCCCGCGTTCCTTCCACTGGCGCATCATGCGCCTGCGGTAGGCCGCGTCCGGATAGAGCATTTCCATGGCTCTGGGATTGCCGATGATCTCTTTCGCCGCGTAGCCCGTGACCCGTGTGCACTCGCGGTTCCACACGACGATGAGCCCCCGTGTATCAAAGGCGTCTATCATGACGGGCATGTTCAGCAGGACGCTGCGCAGCGTGGCGCACCGTCGTTCGGCAGTCGATGCCTCGTGGCCGGATTGCTGCAATCTCCGTTCAAGATCGGAGAGGCGAGCATACAGCGATTCCGGCTCCGCCCCGTGCTCGCCAACGTTGCAGTCGGCTTGCGATGCCATCTTCTCGTCCCCCGGGGTCTTCGCATTCCATTGCGGCCGCTCTGCGAGGAGAGAAAACCGCAGCGACCGAAAGTGCCACTGACCTGGCCGGTTCCGAACCCACTGAGCTTTCTACCGTGCTCCAGGCGGGGACAGCAAGGGGAAAACGCAGTTCTTTTCGGGCAGTGGAGGGAAATTCGTTGCCCGGGCAAAAACCCGATGTCGCGGGGGTCTTGCGCATGGACGAACGAAACGATCCACGACCGCGAGCGTACCTCTGCGGCATACGGTTTCCGTCGGACGAAGAACGATCGACACGACGCAAGCGCTCACGGCGCACATCTCTTTGTATAAACCAGGCACCGCCTCCTCTCATCACCTGCGCTCCACGCGCTGCAAAGCCTCCGTGCCACGAGGCCGGTGCCCACCACCCCTCCATGGGCAGTTGCTGATTTCAAATGATAGGGCACAGGCGGTCGGTGTCAATTGGGAAAAATACGTAATTTTCCCGCGACGGTTGTTTGGGGCCGAAAAACGGTTCTGTGGTTGCCGCAAACGGAAGAAAACGATTGGGGCATGCGGGTTGCAGGCCTGGAGAGACCGATACCTTCCGGGTTTTGTTACGGCCTCCCGCGTCTCTGCATCGCTTCGGCGCGGGTGATGTATGCGCGTGCGGGGCGCTGCGGCCCATCCGTTTCGCGCCGGCGCCCTATTCGACGGGTTGCAGTCGCGGGGCTTGCTCTTTTTCGGCGCGGGTCTTCGACTCGGCCAGCGGCTCCGGCTCGGCAACCTTGCGGTAGCCCAGGGCCTTGATGACTTCGAGGACCTCGGTCCAGGTGGGGAAGGGCCGGGTGTTGGCTCGCTTGTATTCGTCGATGGCCATGAGGAACTCGAACTGCTCGTCGGACATCTGGCCTTCTTCGGCGCTCTTGCGGTCGTCGCTGCGGCGTCGTCCGGGTCCGCGTCGGCGGTCGAGGCCGAGGCGTCGGTCGACCACGCTGTGGCGTCGGTCCTCGCCGCGGCGTCGTTCCACGAAATTGGGGTCGTTGACGTCGGCGGTGTCGCGCTGCCGGCGATCGGCGGTGCTCTGGCGGCGGTCTTTTCCGCTACGCCGCTCCGGCGAAGCTCCATCGTTTGCTCGTGGCATGATGTATGGGCCCTGTCTTTGGTTCGTTTTCTGCTCCGGCGTCCCGAGACTCGGAGACGCCGCGATTGGAATCGCCTGCGCCCGGTGGCTTCGAGACGATCAGAAATCGTCCTCATCGAAGACGTCGGCGTCGAGGTCGTCCTCGTCTTCGTCGTCGAGGGCGAGATCGTAGAAGTCGTCGTAGGCGTCCTGCGACTCGATCACCACGTGCGCCTCATCAAGGTAGTCTTCAGGGACCATCACGCCGATGCCACCGGCGGTGTTGGCGTCGAGCGGCTCCTTGACGACGGCCGGGATGTCGTTGAGACGCAGCAGCGTCTCGTATTCCCGGGCCTGATCCAGGTCGTCCACGTAGGTAACCACGACCATGTCCTTGAGTTTGGCCTGTGACTTCCCGTCTCTGTTCATGTGCTCGTCCATAATGGATCTCCGCAATACAACGGCGTTGTTCGTATCGGGCGGCGAACTCGAGTCGAGCTCTCCGGTCCGGGCGCTCCTCCAACGTTTACCCTTATTCTCGTGTTGTCCGGAACGTTCTACGTGGGTTCAGGTCAACCCACTGTTGGCCTGTCCAAAACCCACTTGCGCCTATCGGCGTCACAGGCGGAAAAATTTAAGATTTGAGGCTTTTTTTTTGTTGCAAACTGGCCTTTGATAGGCAATAAGAGCAATCAACGCCGTGCGGCGCTGGAGGATACGGTGCCGGAGAATTTCAGTTTCAGGTTTTTGTCAAGGAGGTTGTTTCCGATGGCAAAGAAGAAGAGAGAGCCTTTGGTAGTAGCAAGCAAGGTCAAGGCTTACATCAAGGAGCAGAAGATGATGAGCTCGTCGGAAGCCGTTGAGGCGCTGAGCGAGCGCGTGTATGATCTGCTGGATGCGGCCGTGGTTCGGACCAGGGCGAACCGTCGCAGTACGGTCAAAGCGCAGGATCTATGACAGGGTAGGGTGATACCAAAGGTTGGCGCCTGCAATCAGGCGCGCCATGTGTCGCGATGAAGCCGTTTCGGGGTCAAAACCTTGGAGCGGCTTTCTCTCTTTCGGGGGGCACGTGCCGCTGAGGGACCGCCGGCAAAACGCGGGCGTCTCGCCCCGGGGGGCGGTGGCCGGAGAGCACGCCGCCGTGGGGGGCTTGCGTCATTTCTGATATTCCGCGAAGGACCCATAAGAACGGTGGTATCAGGATTCCCACCGGCGCATGGGGCCGGATTTTCTGGAGTTCCCGAGCCGGAAGACCCGATAAAGAGAGTAGAGAAAGCCGTTGACGGGCCCGTTTTTTGCGCGCCGGAATCAAGCGTGCCGACGTGGCTGCCGATAAGATGAGTATGCGGAAGCGCCACGACGGTGCCTCTGCAGCGTCGGGTCCGTCAGGCCGGCTTTGGTTGCCGGGAATTTTTTGCAGCGGGGTATGGGCAAGTGTCAGACGAGCGAGGAGTTATGGGACGAAATAATGGGGGCGGGCGTCTCCGCGTTTTGATGCTGGGTTGGGAGTTCCCGCCGTTTATCAGCGGGGGCTTGGGCACGGCCTGTTACGGCCTGACGCGGGCGATGGATCAGCTCGACGTACGCGTGACTTTCGTTCTTCCCCGGATGGTCGAGAGCCAGTACGTCACGCACGTTCGGCTTCTGACACCGGGATCGCGCGCCGGCGCGTCCGGCGCGGGCGCCGGGGAGGTGGATCTGAGAAACGTGAAGTTCCGGTCGATCGCGTCGCCGCTGCAGGCGTACGCAACGCCGGCGGTGTATAAGGAGCGACTCGCCGCAAGTATGCGCCTGCAACGAGAGCTGGCGGCCCTGTTGGGCACGGACGAGGTGCGCGGGGGCCTGGATTACAGTGGCGACCTGTCGCAGGAGGTGCACCGCTACGCGTCGATGGTGGTGGAGTTGGCGCGCGGGGAGGACTTCGACGTGATCCACGCGCACGACTGGATGACGTATCCGGCCGGTGTGGCCGTGGCCGGCATGACGGGCAAGCCGCTGGTCGTCCACATTCATTCGACGGAGTTCGACCGCAGCGGCGAGCACGTCAATCAGGTCGTTTACGACATCGAACGTCGGGGAATGGAGCAGGCCCGAAGGGTCATCGCCGTCAGTCACTATACGCGCGGCATCGTGGTCAGCCGCTACGGGATTGCGCCGGAGAAGGTCGAGGTCGTCTACAACGGGGTGGAGCGCAGCGGGCAGTGGTCGTTCGTCGATACCAGCATCAAACGCGAGGAGAAGCTCGTGCTGTTCTTGGGACGCATCACGATGCAGAAAGGGCCCGAGTACTTTCTCCAGGCGGCCAAGAGGGTCCTGGAGGTGATGGACAACGTGCGGTTCGTTATGGCCGGTTCCGGGGACATGATGTACCGTTCGGTCGAGCTGGCCGCCGGCCTGGGCATCGGGCACAGGGTCCTCTTCACCGGTTTCCTGCGTGGCGACGACGTGCACAAGATTTACCGCCTGGCCGATCTGTACGTGATGCCCTCGGTCTCCGAGCCCTTCGGCATCGCGCCGCTGGAGGCGCTGGACAACGACGTGCCCGTGCTCATCAGCAAGCAGAGCGGCGTCTCCGAGGTGCTCCGTCACGCGCTGAAAGTGGATTTCTGGGACGTCAACGAGATGGCGAACAAGATCGTGGCCGTCTTGAAATATGCGCCGCTGCGGATGACGCTGCGCAACCACGGCAATTTCGAAGTGCGGCGGCTTCGTTGGAAGGACGCCGCACGCAACTGCATCCGGATCTATCAGGAGATGCTCGTCGCCGTCTGAGGGCGGTCGACGCAGGAGTCGAACATCTTTCAAGGGATTGGGTATCGTCATGCCTTCAGTGTGTTTCTACTTTCAGGTTCATCAGCCGATGAGGCTCCGGCATTATACGGTCTTTGACAAGGACGAGCGGTATTTTGACGAGAGCAAGAACGCCGCCATCTGCCGGAAGGTCTCGCACAAGTCTTACCTGCCCGCGAACCGCCTTTTGCTGAAGCTCATCAACAAGCACCGGGGCAAGTTCAAGGTGGCGTACAGTCTGACCGGGGTGCTGCTGGAGCAGTTGGAGCGCTACAGCCCGGAGGTGCTCAGCACGTTTCACGCGCTGGCCGAGACCGGGTGCGTGGAGTTTCTGGCCGAGACGTACTACCACAGTCTCAGCTTCCTCTATTCGCGCAAGGAATTCATCGAGCAGGTGCGCAAACACGTTGCGGCGATCGAATGCCTGTTCGGGCAGACCCCGACGGTGTTCCGCAACACCGAGCTGATCTACAACAACGATCTGGCGTTGCTGGTCGAGGCGATGGGGTGCTTCGATGCGATCATCACCGAGGGGGCCGATCATGTCCTGGGCGGCCGGAGCCCGAATTTCCTGTACCGGCCAAAGGGGTGCCGCCATACGAAGCTGCTCCTGAAGAACTACACGCTCAGCGACGATATCGCCTTTCGCTTTTCCAATCGCGACTGGGCCGAGTGGCCGCTGACGGCCGGCAAGTTCGGCCAGTGGGTCAGCGCCGTCAACGGCAGCGGCAACGTCGTCAATCTCTTTATGGACTACGAAACGTTCGGCGAGCACCAGTGGGAGGACACGGGCATCTTCGAGTTCATGCGGCATCTCCCCGACGAGGTCCTCCAGCACCCGGACAACCGCTTCATGACGCCGAGCGAGGTGGCCGGTGCCTACGAAAGCGTCGGCGAGGTGGACGTCCCCGAGGTGATCAGTTGGGCCGATACGGAGCGCGATCTGTCGGCCTGGCTCGGCAATGCCATGCAGTCGGGCGCCATTCACGAACTCTACCGGCTCGAAAAGAAGATCAAGAGGGCCAACGATGAGCGGCTCCTCGACGATTGGCGACGGCTCCAGATTTCCGACCACTTCTACTATATGTGTACGAAGTA
>JAFGCA010000071.1 GCA_016932895.1 Sedimentisphaerales bacterium
AGGCCGGCCGTCGCCTGGTGCACCTGGTCAACTACCGCACCGATACACCCGCCCGCAACATCGCCGTGACCGTCCAACTCCCGGATGGCAAGCAGGTCAAGAACGTTCGGCTGGCCCGCCCTGAACACGACAAAGACGCAAACCTGGAGATCCGACGGCAAGAAGGAGCCATCACATGCGTTGTTCCCGCCATCGACGTGTACGGGATCGTCGTCATCACCTGGGATGCACCAGGATGATAATCGCCAACAGAGCAACAGGCGGGTAGCCCATCTCCGCTGGCCCTAGATTCCCATCTGGGGCCACACCCCCGACGATTCCCATCGTCATTCGCGCGTGTGCACCACCTCGTTTCCGAGATGAGGGATCGACGATCGCAATGGGTGCGGGGCGGCTGGCCTATCCCCGACGCGGCGGGGGCGAGGTCGCGATGATCGAATGCGGCAAATCCTTGCGTTCGGGTATGCCCTCGCACGGGCAACTGACACTGCACCTCGAGTACATCAGCAACTCTTGGACCGGTACCAGAAGCAGCTTCAGGATGATTCCTGTTGACGTTGAATCGTGGTCCCGGTATCGTGAGTACTCAGGGCACGACCAGCGTAGCACAAATGTCCGATCGACCAGCATTCTAGCAACGGGACAGTCAATCATGAAGATGCTCAACAAGAAGCTGACTGAACCGGTGAGCCGTCTCTCCATAGTTGTCATTGTCCTGCTGGCAATTGCCCTATTCTGCCTTGGATGGTACTCAGGTTCCTGCAGGGGTGAGAGGATGGCGCTCCGTGAGTACTCGCGACGTCGCGACTATCTCATCAGTCTCGTGCTGAACTATAATGATCCTACGAATGCTCCGGCCGAGCGGTACCAGGCGCTGCTTCAAGACGAGCCCACACTCGTGACGGACAACTTGACCAATCGTGGTGCCGAGATTCTCTATCGACTCGGCACCCGAGGGATGAGTGAGACAGACACAGATTCAGATGGCAGACCGGAGGCATGCGATGAGTGGGGCACGCCGTTCGTGTTCCTGACGGGGGATCATCCTACTGACATCATCGTGACCGCCACGTTCAGGGAACCAGTATCGGTGCCACCCTACTATGGTAGAGGCTTCTATATCAGCAGCCTCATGCTGCATCCTTGGTCAGACAGCCATGAGTCTGCCCTGACGCTTGGCGGACAAAGAAAAAACATCGCTGGTTACTGGGTGAAGAACAGACCCGTCGTAGAAAGCCAAGACAGTGTTCAGAAGCCATCCTCAGCACCAGAATAGGCCATCCAAGAGCGAATATGCGAATCGGGTCGGCCGTCTGAGACTTCTCCCCATCTTCTGCCGCGTCCTCGGCGCCATTTGCGATTCAAGAGCCTTGTGCCTTCGCAATTGGCCATGCGCCCCCCCAGCCCCCTCTGACTCATCCTTCAGCCTTTCGCCTTCATCCTTTCTTTCCGGAGCACCCCGCGTGTTGGTCAGGCGCGCGAGTTCATACCGGCGCGAGGCGCGATCTCATACCGACCATGAAAACGAAAAACCCCTGTGCCCATTCGTTTCTTGGTCAAATGGGTAAGGGGGGAAGATTCGTCAAGTTGTCGGTCGATCACGACTGATCGGCCATTCAAGGCGACGTGAACGCGGGTTCAGGCCGCCTTCGGGGCACCAAGTCGCCCTGCCGAGGCGATCAGGTCGAGCATGCTTGCCTCCGCTTCTTGTTGCGATAACGGCTGGAAGCTCTTACTTGTCGCTCGCGACGCCGCACGGTCTTGCACGCCTCGCAGAAGTTGTTGCGAGGCGACGTCTTCCAGAACGTCACCTGGCCGCACGCCGAACAGATCCAAAAGCGGGGCTCGAAGATCGCCATCACGCAGATCTCCATGACTCATCAATCGGCCATCCAAGCGGCCATCCGGCTTACGGCTTGGGCGGCTCCACTGTCACGGCGCCGCAGTGCTGGCCTTTCTCGGCGGCCGTCATGGCTGGTTTGCCCAACTGTTCAAGTTGGTGAGCCATCCAGCTCACCTTGGTCCAACCCTTCACCGCCCGGCCCTCTTCCCAGTCCGCACTGAGTTGGGCGAGCAGCTCGCTTCGCGTATCTGCCATGTTCATACTCCATCCCCGATCGATCCTGTTCGATCGGCAATTCAAGAGGGCTCGAACGCGTGTTCAAGCTGCGTTCGAGACACCAGGTCACCCGAGCGGAGAGCCTGAGCGATCCTCGAAAAGGTCCCAGCTCTTGCCGCGAACGCTGAAGCGGCCGATCAGGTCAAGGTCGTTCTCCAACCAGAATCTCCGGGCGACGGTCGGGGCGCCCTCGGGCTGCTGGACTTGCAGCACCATGTCGATCGGGCCACGGGGTTGGAGACTGAGCACACGGCCGTCGGCGGGCATCTCGATCACCTGCTCGCCAGGCTTCAACAGATACTCTTCGATGACCAACCTGGCTTGTTGTTCGTTCACCATCTACAACCATCCCTTCTTTTAGAACTCCCGCTGGGCCAGCATTCGTTGATCCTCGAAAACCAGCCGCGTGTACGAGCCGACGTATTCAACAGCAACGATGTCTGTCGGGCGTGGTTCCCGGCCTGGCCCGTGGGTGTGAAGCTCGATTCCAAGCCCCTGAATAGCGTTCACGGAATCCAGGGGCTTATAGTCGGTCGTGAGCCAAGGAATGACGGCCGCGACAACGTTCTGTCTTCCGGCGAGCATATCAAGGACGCCATCCGCCATTGATTGCAGTCGCTCTGTGTCATCTCGGGCCTCGGTTGTTTGGTAGGAGACTTCACGCTCGCCGGACGGGTTCTCCGGAATCCCCTCTCCCTCATACGCGGGGGCGAAGATGCTGTTGGCCGCGTCCCTCCGGTTGCACTTGTACTCAGAAGACACGTCGAACGCTTTGCTGGTTGAGAATGTGATGGCCGGACTGAACGTGTCCGCGTCGAGTTCTGGCCTGAGCCGCGAATCGCCTTCTATGACGGCTGTGACGCGTATGCGAGCCAAGTTGTTTAGCATCGCCTTCCAGAAATGGTTCCCTTCGTCGTCTTCGAGGTCGTATCCAGGCTGGACAAGTGTGGTTAGATCGTCCGCATCAAGGTAGATCCCGGCTTCTTCATGCAGGTTCATAATCCTGCATTCCGGGATGTTCTGCCAGGAAGTACCGCCGTCGAATGAGAACTCGACGAAGATGCCCATCGACCGCCCGTGGCTGTCGGCTGAGAAGCACTGTTGAAATGGGCGCGGGTTTCTCGACCAGTCGCCAACACCGACTCGCTCATCTTCCCAGTCGTCTCCCTTTTTAACCTTGCGACGTATCAGCGCCTTGCTCGGCTCCCACGGAGCGTAGGCCGCAGTTACGAATGGGCCAGTCGATCGCGCGTAGCCGGCCTCGTAGTACCGCCCCGTTTCGTTCAACACCCATCGACGGCCGACATCGGAATGCAGGTGGAAATTTGCTCCCGACTTGTGATAGGCGGCGAACCAGTCGTCATATTCGAGCTCATCGCCTTCCAGGTCCCAGTGCGCTTCGGCAACATCAAGGGCGGCGCCAACGTCCGCCACGTCGTCCAGGCCAGTTTCTGGCAGCCAGCCGGGCACAAGCTCGAACGTGCTTTCGTATCGATAGACGTCGCCAAGGAACACAGGCCGCGTGATGACGTCTTCGTATACGGCCTGCAGTGCCAGGTCTTTGATTGTGTTCTGTTCAAGCACTTCGGCGGCAGTCAACTCCTTCGTGTTGAGCACAGCTTGCTTGCTGATCGTCTTGGCTGGTCCGCAGCCGCGTGCTTGGAAGTAGAGCGTGTTGGCCGGCTCTGATTCCTCGTCCGCTTCGACTTTCAGGACGAAGCGGATTTGCGCTCTGTCCGCCAGTAGAATCAGAGCCTCGGGCAGGTTTGCACCTTCGCAGTTCAGGTTTCGAGCCTCATCAAGCATCGCAAACTCAAAGGCGTCTGCGTCGTCAACCGGCGCCTCCGGCCTGTCTTCGGCGCTTTTGGTGATGAACTCTTCCGTGGAGGTGAAGAGATTGCCATGACCCCACCATCTATTCTCTTTCATATGGAACCAGAGTAGGTAGCGGAATGCCTGGGCAAACGTCCACATCTTGGCATCGGGGTCGTCGTCGGCTGTGAAGACATGAACAAGCTTCTGGGCTTCGCCGGCTGAAGCTACATTGATCGGAGCGGCCGCCCTGTTGGGTTTGCCCGCCCGGTTGAACACGCACGGTAGAGACTCGACAAGATGGACGGACTTCTTGTCTCCGCGCTGGTCTTCGCTGTCCCTGTCCTGGTTCTTATCGAGGTCGTCCTGCGCGTTTGCCGTCCGCATCCATCGGCCATAGACCTGGCAGGCGGGCTCTGTCGACATCGTTTCGAGCATCGATCGAACCACCAACGTGAAGCCCCGTTCCGACGGCGATCCTCCCCGCTCATCATATCGCGGACTGCGGCAATATCCGGAGAACAGGATTGTTTTGTCGGACCCCAGGGGCTCAAGGACGTCTCGATAGATCCGGATCTCCTGGTCAGGACCGATGAATGGACCGAAGTCGCCACGGTTTCCGCCAGAGAGCACATCCGATGGATTCAGCGCGTCTTCTTCTCCCGGTGGATCAGTCTCGATCGGACCGGCAAAGACCTGCAGTGTGGCCTGCGACAGCGTATCGTTTGACCCGAGCACAAGCTTCTCAACACGGATTCGCGAGTCAGTTTGAAACTCCCGGCTTCCCGGCTCAGTCTCTACCATAACCCGCAACGGGTTGTGATGAAAACAGAACTCTGTCGGCCGGTCGCTCATCTATTCACCCTCGGAATCTGCGTATCGCGGTTGTCGGGGCCAAAGACCTGAAGGCCGTGATTGAAATGATAATGCACGTCACCACCAGCGGGCTGTGATGCAGGCGGCCACTGGGGTCGACGTAGCGTGTCCGGCGACTCCGGCGGCCCGAAGAGCCGGGTTGCTTGTCCACTCTGACTGAGGATCGTCTCAACGAGCGGATCGCGAATTTCAGCCATCGCGTTTTCGCCCGCCTTCGTTCCCAGCCGACCCGTTATATCAAACTGATAGGTCTTTCGTTGTCCGGCCTTGAGCTTGTTGATCACGTCATCTGTTCGCTTCCGGAGGGCCTCGCCCTCCAGCCCTGTTTCGCGCTGGACCAACGCTTCGATTTCAGGCGCCCCCATGCCCGTAGCCATGTCCTGCGCACGCGTCAGCAGTTCTGCGGCAACATTGTCCAGGGCATTTTGAGCCAGGTGTGCAGTGTCCCCCCGTCGCATCTGGCGGCGAGCCCGCTGAAGGGCAATAGGCCGTTTGCGGCCTGCGCCTTTCATCTCATCAATGAAGCCGAATTGCTGAGCAGCCGCGATCGCCAACGCCTCATCATCCGCGACCACTTGCCGTCCAGATTCGTCAACGAAATACGGTGCTGCTGCTCTGGCGGCTTCAGGAGTGATGCCGCGCATCGCGAGATGTGATGTAAGCTCGCGAACCTTGCCGGTTGCTGATGGTGGCAACCCGGCCGCCGCCGCGCCTTTCACGGCTTCGCTTTGTTTTTGCGCAGCCTCCGTGCGGATTCGCTGTTGGACGTCTGCAAATCGTTGGGCGGCTGCTTCAGCGGATCGAATCGCGTCCTGCACTTTGGTCCAGGCAAGCGCGACGGCGCCAATAGAGAGTGACACTCCGGCCACCAACAACCCGATTTTACTGAGGCCAAACGACATGATCTGCTCGAATTTGATGCCGACGTCGAGCAGCCCCGCCATCTGCGGGCTGATGCGGGCCAGGGCTTCTTTGAAGGCCATCGCCGCCCGCTCGCTTGTGCCCATTGACGCGGCCATCTTCTCGAAGCCCGACGTGGCCTTGCCGGTTTTTTTCGTCCCATCCTCAATGGCCGCGCTAGTTTTTCGGGATGACTGCGCTGCCTGCTCATTCGCGGCCGCCGACGCCTGGCCAACCTGCTCGGTGGCGCTCTTGGCCTCCGTCGCCGCGCGCTTCGCCCCGGCGGCGTCCCCTTCAATCTTCAGCAATGTTTTGAATTCATCCGCCATCGAAACGCCTCAGTTCAACACGCCAATCCCCGCCGCCAGACCCGACGCATCCAGGCGACAGGTTCGGGCTGCTTGCCCAACACCAAAATGAATGAGCACTTCGCGGCCCGGATCGCTGCGGTCAAGCAGGGCTCGCCAGCTCGGATGGCACCCCTCGCGGATAAGCACACAGGGAGGCAGATACACCGATGATCGAACCGGCCCGCCCGGAGCGGCGGCGTCAACGAAAAGCACCCCCCCCGGACCAAACGCGGCAACACCCTGTCGGGCTCGTGCAATCAAGGACACGAGCACGCACGGCTCGGGCAAGCTGTCAATGTGGCCTATTATCGCATTCATCCGATCACCATGGGCGGCGGTTGGGGCTGGGCGTCAGCTCCCAGCCCCCCGATGTTGCGCGAGTCTCGTCAGTCTTAGACACACGCGGGCCTGAAGGTGAGCCCCATCGCCGCCGCTGAGCCTGCTCATGTACACGTTTATCATCCCCCACGTCTTCAGTCGCTGTGCCTGCGCTGAGCTTCGCGCCGGTCACATTGCTGCCAATTGCTCGTTCGGCCGGACGCCAGCCAGGTACTTGCGGGCTTCGTCCACGGTGATTCCTTCACGAAGAGCGATCCAGGGGGCGGCGATATTGACCGCTTGCTGACGCGCCTGGGTGATTTCAGCCCTCTTCCTATTGACCTCGCCAAGCTGCGGACGTATGGCCGCGCGTTTACTCTCGGCTTCCTTGTCGACGCGAAGATGTTCATCGGCAGCCCATTCGTCGACTTGGGCCAACTCCACGTGCAGCTTTCGCGACGCCTGGGCGTTCTCGCCTTCCTCTTCAAGCAGCGCGGCATATCGAGCGGCCGTGTTCACGCACTCTTGCAAGCTGGCGAGGTCATCGAAGGTCACCCCCAAGACCCCCATCAGCTCGGGCAACGCGTCCTTGTCGCCCCTCTGCGGCTTGTTGGCTCGCAAAAGAATTTCGCGAAGCTGCTTCGCCGCTGCCCGTCGCTTGGCGAGCTTGTCAGCTTTAACCTGTTCGATCAGTGTCATCGATTCCGTTTGTTCTTCCATGACTGACGTTCTCCTGTTCAAGTTTTGATTTCGCTGTCATCGCGGCCGGCACTCGCCGCCGCGTTCAATCGTTTGTTAGAATGCCGTGCGTGCAAAGCTCGGCGTCCGTCATCGGTTGCATGCCGGCCTCGCGAAGCGCGTTGTTGCACCAGGCACGGTGGCTGCACGCCTGGGCAATCGAGGCGTCCGCATGGAATGCAGTGGACGCTTTGCGGATGATCGCCGGTCGTCGAGAACCAATCGGCAAGTCCTCCACGGCCGCCCGGGCACTGTTGACCGACTGGGTAAACGCCGGCCTCCGCTTAGACGACTCGGGCTCTTCGCTCAAGCCGTACTCGCGGGATTCGTTGGCTGTGAGTATCGGCATATTGGCATCACGCAAGGCTTGATCGACCCACGCGCGCTGAGTGCACAACACCATTTGCCCGTCAGACTCACGAACGTACTCTTTGGCCGCGCTGGCAATGATTTGTTGCCGTTGCTCTCCCGGCGACAATGGCGGCGCGTACGTTGCCGACCGGCCGGAGCCGGCCGCGATGGTCTGCGTCTTCGAGCTTGCGTCCGCCGAAGGCTGGCCAAAGAAGGCGTCTCTTGCATCTTCGAAGTATGCTGCTCTCAGCGACGCGCGGAGCATCCGGTTCTCAGTGGCCAGGTCACTCTCCCCGCCTTTGTTGACAATCGCCTTCATGCCCACGATGGCCGGCTTATTGGTCAGACCAACCGAATGCAACTCCACGGCTCGCCGATCGTCCTGGCGGACACCAACCGCGGGTGAGAGGTACCGGTATTCGCGGGCGGCGATCACACCCCGGCCGCGCTCGGTCCACTCGACTTGCCCAATGACGCCTTCACCAGGGACTGCTTCCAGGCCGCGAATCCACCCCGCCGCCGGCGCCCGGCCGTCCGGGGAAGAGAACTCGCCGCCAAGGGTCTGATGTTCATAGTCGATGGGTAAGTCGGCCCCATGTTGCAGGAACGTCGCGATCATCGCCGCTGCCGATGCATCATCGATCGTGAACTCCCCTTTGGTGCTGACCACCTCGCCCCACGGCACCAACAACACCCGCGACGGCGCCGCCGTCACGTCGACCTGGTCGCACACCACCCGCCTGCAAGCTGCTCTTTCAATCGTTTCTACCGCCATGTTTCACCTCAACCTTGAATGAACCTGAGCCCGCGCCCGGTTCTATCGTTCACGCAACCACACCTCTTACGGCATATGGAATCGCCGTTCCCGCGACGCGCCCGCCCGACGTTCCTCATTTCGCCGTTCATTCTCCGCTTGGGCCGCCTGGACGCGCTTATACTGTTTCTCTGACAGATTGAGCGCGGCGAATGGATCGACTCCGGGGGCCATGCGGATGCCCTGCGGGAACACCTTCTTGTAGTTCTCGCCGGTCACCGGATCGATGTTGTCGGAGGTTCCCT
>JAFGCA010000656.1 GCA_016932895.1 Sedimentisphaerales bacterium
ACGACAAACCTCGACAATCACGTCACACCACTGATTCGGGTCCGGATACGGACGGCGATCGCGCCCGATCCACAGCCCCCCGAAGATCAGCCTATTGAGATTCATGACGCAGTCCCACCGTACCTTCAGCGGCTTGATGCTCGGGGGGACAAGACTCTCCAGGCTCAGAACGCCCGGCGGATATCCGAAGCGACGCCTGTTCTTGGTAGTTATGCTCAAGGAGTGTACACGGAACGATGTCACGCGGTCGCTCCCCTTATACCCGATGACGTCGACCGGAATGCACTCGCAAACATCCCAGTGTTTGCCTCGGTACGTTCCCTGGCTGATATGGTGCGCAAGAACCTTGACTTGTTGCTCGTCGGTCACAGTCCACTTGTCGAAAGATCCGATATACGCCCTTTCTTCCTCATTCAGTATCCGTTCCTGCATGCCTGTGCTGGGGAAGAAGTAGTCGAGCGCTCCAGCTCCATACTGGACGTCAAGGCGGGTACAGGCCGTGAGGTCAGGGGGCGCCCGACGACAGCCGAAGCACACCGGCACGATCACCACACAAAGCACCCACACGACACCACGGAACCAAGTATCGCTACGCGATACAGAACATCGAAGAATGATTTTCGAATGGTGCTCGGCGTATGCCATTGACATCCCAGTCCCCTCTACAGCTACCATAAGAGCACCGCATTCAACCCGCGGATTGGCGTCAGATTCCGTTTCCCACAAGCATGAGCAGGACATCAATCGTACACAAGCATATTGCCCATTTGGTCATGTCACACCCACTCCCGTCCCTCTCGCCTCGTACTCGACATAGTAGGCTTGACTAATCCCCGGGTCGTAGAGGAGGAGACGGACTTTATGGAAACCTATGTCTTCCTCCTCAACGCGATACGCTTTGACCGCGTCGCTGTCAGCAAGCTCAAACCAACGAGGTCGAAATGTCTTGCGCCAGCCCTCAAACAAGTTGAATGATATCGTTGCCTCGCGAGTCTCGCCGGACACCAACGTGTTGCCGCGATATTCGACGTATCCTATTTCCTTGAATTGGTCGGAAGCCAGAATCAACCGCAGGTCCCGCTCGCTGATATTGAAGCGCAGGACGTACTTGTGGCACCCCCACCCGGAGAAAATGCTGGCCTTTATTCTCTTGACTGATGGCGGGATCGGATCCAGGAGTGCCTTGCGGAACGCTCTGGGAGGCAGGAGCCAATAGGCCGAGGCTGCCCAGGCGAATACCAAGACAAAGATCGGCAACAAGAAGGTCGCATACATCTTCAGTCGATGCATCTTTGAACTCCGCTTGACTCATCAAGAGACTCTGCCGACGAGACGGTCGCCTCCGCGTATCCGAATACCGCCAAGAAACAGGGCAACCAACCATCGGACATCGTATATCCCCAACAGTCTCTCCTGGCAACCATCAGTATATCGCAACGTCAGACGTGGTGCAACCATCGCAGTCTTGTCGTCAGGGATCAGATCGGCACGGGAGCGACACCATCTTCGCGGCCCCGTAGACCCCTCGTCAGCTCTGCGAGAGACTATCGCGTCGAAGCCTCACCGTACTCATAGGCGCCGAGGTCTACGATGCTGTGGACAATGCGCGGGTTGCCTTGCAGGTCCGTCGTGGTTTCCAGCCACACGGCCGTGTTGTCGCCGGCGTCGATACAGGGCGAACCGGCCTGTAATCGCACATCGTCGTCCCGTGTGCCCGCCACGTCATCCGGTCCATCCGCGTCCACGAAGGCCGGGACCTGCCCGATGTTCTCGTCGCCGCTCAGAGAGCCCGTCCAATTCTGGATACAGCAGTGGCTGATCGTCAACGGAGAATCCCCGGAAACCTGCGACAGCTCGTCGTAGCGGCCTTTGCTCAGGCGACTGTTGCCCCAGAGGATACAATTGGTCAGCGTGGTCGTGCCCGTCCGATCGAAGACGCCGCCGGCCCGCCAGGTCGCGTGATTGGCGGTGAACGTGCAGTTGGTGATGGTTACCTCGCCCTGTTCGCTGTGGACGGCCCCGCCGGAAGCACCGGCGGTGTTGCCGCTGAAGACGCAGTTGATAAACGCGGGATTGCTGGAGCGATTGCAGGCCGCGCCGCCGACGCCGACAGCGTCATTCGCCGCAAACGTACAGTTCCTCACGACCGGACCGCCGTTGGTGTTGTATATGCCCGCACCGTCCATATCCACCCCGTCGCCGTTCGCGAAACCTGCGGTAATCAGAAAACCATCGAGCATGCTCGTGCGACCTGCGCCAGCCGCGGTAACCACGTGGTAGCTGTTGTCGCTCGTGACATGGGCGACGCCGATGTCTCCGCTGAGAATGCTCTGGTGCGCAAAGGGGTCGCGTTGTTCCGAGGCGCCGCCGCCCCGGGGAAAGCCGCCGTAGATCGTTACTCCGTCGGGCAGTTGAAAGGTGGCCTTGCGATCGCCGGGCGTTCGACCGCCGCCGAGGTCGGGCCAGTAGAGTCCTTCGGCGACATGAATCTCGTCCGTGGCCGAGCCCTGGGCCAACGCGTCCTGCAGATGAATGAAGGCACTATCCCAGCGTGTGCCGTCACCATTGCCGGCGGCCGTCGCATCGACGTACCAGATGCGCCCGAGCGGCTTGCGAATGCTGAAGCAGGCATCGCTGGTGTCGAAGAGAGCGTCGCTGTCTTCGGCCGCGATGCGAATCAGACAACGGTCCGAATCGACGAAAGGGACGGGCCAATCATACGAGCTTACGGCCGCCTGAAACGAGCCGAGGTGTCTCCAGGCGGAGCCTTCATCCACAGTCAGCTCAATGCTCACGATCTCCGCGTCGCCCTGCACGAGCCAACGGATGGGAAACGTGCTGCCCGCGGCGAGGGTCTCGCCCCCGTTGGGAGCGAGCACCTGCAGGGCCGACGAGCTCAATGGGGTGAAGGTGGCGTACAGCTCATAACTGCTGTCCACCGTCACGGTCGTGCTTGCGGCCGCAGGATCGGCGACCTTGCCTGCGTTGACCGCCGTGCCCGTCCAGCGCGAGAAGCGATAACCGCTATAAGCATGTGCGGCGATGGATACGGTCGTGGCGCTGTCGTACGCAAACGCCCCCGCGCCGGGCTCGGACACAGACCCGCCCAGGCTCGCCGATACGATCAGCTCG
>JAFGCA010000657.1 GCA_016932895.1 Sedimentisphaerales bacterium
CCCATCATCGTCGTGATGACCGAATCGACCCAGCCGTCACGGTTGACGTCGCAGGCGAAGTTGGCGAACGTCTTGCTGTAGCCCTTCGTGCCGTCGTATTTCCCTGCCGGGCGCAGCTCGCACATGCCCCAATCGGGGGCGGCGTACCACACCTCCCCCGCCATAATATCGAGCCGCCCGTCCCCGTTGACGTCACCCACCGCCACACCCTCCGAGCGAAACGTCGTGTCGATCGTGGTTTTATTGAAACGCACCGCTTGTCCGCCGAAGGCGCAGATGGTCATCGTCAGCATCAAGGCGGTCACAATCGCCGCCCGGCCAGTTCCGGCCATTCGAATTCGCACGCGCATAAAAAACACCTCTCGTCAAAAACAGTCAAACCGGCAACAGGACAGCGCAGCCTTACGCGCCGCCGGCCCTGCGAGCCATATTCTGCACAACGAGGCGTATTGTCGCAGTTGTCCTGCCGCCGGTCAAATGCCAATTCCCAGGGCCGCCGGGCAAAGATCCGACACGAACTATCGCCCTGGGGCCAGTTGCACCTGCCAGACGTTGACGGCTCGCCAGTTGTTCGGGTCGGCCGGGGCCAGGATGACGTGGTAGATTCCCGACTCATCGAAGCGCAGGCGGCCGATGTCAACCTGAGTGCTCTTATCCCAGCTTCCGGTGGCGGGGACGTCGAATCGCACCTGTTTGTCCCCGACGCGGAGCCTCAGTCGGGATGCGGCGGTCGCAGCGAACTCCCCGCGAATCATGTACACGCCGGGCGCGCCGACTCGGACCAACCAATGTACGCTTTCCTTCGGGTCGTCCCAGAAACCGATGTTGGTGCGCGAGCCTTTCTTCTCGGTGTTGATCTTGTCGCCGTCGAGCACGGCTTTCTCGGCCGTCAGCGTGACCGCATTTTCCGACATGAACGCGGCCTCCGGACTGACCTCGATAGCGAAGCCGCTGAGTTTCAGCGCGTAGGCGTACCGGCACGGCCGCTGGTCCGGCGCCAGATTCGGCACGGTGATGACAGGCTGCTTCTTCTCGTTGATACGGTAGCGCAGCGAGCGGCGGTGGCCGATGAACTCGATCTTCGCATTGGCGCCGGCCTTGTTGACCTGTACGAAGCGCAGCGTGACATTGTCGTCGGGCCAACCCATCAGGATCGCGTAGAGCGTTTTGCCGTCCTTGCTGCGGGTGTAGCGAACGTCCTGAGGCGTGTACGTGTCGGCCTTGAGGAACGAGCCGCCCTTGGCCATGCGCGTCGGTCCTTCGCCGTAGGTTTCCCACGGGCGCGTTTCATAAATCGCTTCGCCGCTGATCTTCAGCCACTGGCCCATCTCGCGCAGCATCTTCTGCTGGTCCGGGCTGATCGTCCCGTCGGCCTTCGGGCAAACGTTCAGCAGGAGCACGCCGTTCTTGCTGACGATGTCGATCAGCTCGTGGACCATTTCCACGGAGGGCTTGACGTCGAGGTTGCGAACCCACGACCAACTGTTGCGCGCGGTGGAATCGTCGGTTTGCCAGAGCTGCGGGCCGATACCCTTGGTCCAGCCGCGCTCGATGTCCAACACCCCGACGCCATCGGGCAGGTGATCGCCCTTGCGGGTGATGATGACGGGCTTGCCCCAGATCGCCTCGTGATTGTAATAATAGGCGGCCATCTTCTGCTTGTACTCGTCCGGCATCTTCGCCAGCCCGAAGTCGAACCAGATCTGGTCCGGACGGTACGCGTCGATCACCTCCTTGAGCTTGATCAACCAGCGGTCGCGGGCCAACGTGCGGTCTTCCATCGTCGGAAAGCCGTACAGGTCGCCGTAGTGTGGATCGCCGGTGTCCCAGCCTTCTTTCGGCGTGTAATAGCCCTGGATATTGAACGCGTGGTGGAACGAGGTGATGATCTTGATGTCACGCTTGCGCAGCTCCGCGATCAACTCACCGGCAATGTCGCGCTTGGGACCCATATTGCCCACGTTCCAGCGGTTGATCTCGCTGGCCCACATGGAGAAACCGTCGTGGTGCTCGGCGACCGGGCCGGCGAAGCGGGCTCCGGCGTCCTGGTACAACTGGGCCCACTTAACCGGGTCGAAATCCACCAGCTTGAACTGCGGGATGAAATCCTTGTAGCCAAACTCCGACGGATCGCCATAGGTCTCGACGTGATGCTTGTAGCACGCGTTCTTCGTCAGGTACATGTTGCGGGGATACCATTCCGTCCCAAAGGCGGGCACGCAGTACACGCCGAGGTGACCGTAGATGCCGAACTTGGCGTCTTTGAACCACTCGGGGATGTCGTGCTTCGTCAGGGAATCCCAGTTGGTCTCCCATTTGCCGGCGGCGTTGACGCGGTCGATCTCGGCCAACTGCCGGGCGATCTGCGGGTCTTTCTTCTTCTGTCCGGTGGCCAGATCGTATCCGTTCATCACGCCATCGGCCTTGATGCGAAGGGCAAAGGCGTTTTCGCACGGCTTGCTCTCGGGGAACTGGACGGTCAAGCCATCCTCGTCGCGCGACCACTGCAGCGAGCCTTTGCGGCCGATCAGCTCGACGGAACGAATCCGGCCCAGAGCCGACTCATTTGTGCCCAACGATTTCACGTGCAGCTTTCCGTCGGCGGGCCAGCCCAGCGCGATGGCGTAGAGGGTCCCGCCGTCCTTGCTGCGGGTAAAGCGAACATCCTCGGCGCCGTACTGCAGGTACCCGCCCTGATGATGGACGAATCCACCGCCACGTTTCAGGCGGGTCGGACCTTCGCCAAAGGCGATCCAGGGCCGGGTCTCGTAGATGGCCTGGCCGCACGTATCGAGCCATTTTCCGATGCCCAAGAGCACGTCTCTCTGCTCGGCGGGGATGGTGCCGTCGGCTTTCGGGGAGATGTTCAAAAGCAACTGTCCGTTCTTGCTGACGATATCGATCAGCACGTGTAGAACCTGTCTCAACGGCTTGATCCGCAGGTCCTGCGTGTAGCACCAACTGCCCAGGCTGATGGTGTCGTCGGTGAGCCAGGTGTTGTCGGTCAGCTTGTTCATCCGGCCCTTTTCCAGATCCAGCACGGTGAACTCGATAGGCAGATCGTCCTGCTTGCGCGTGATGACGACATCCTTGCCCCACTGCTCGGCGCGGTTGAGGTAGTAGGCGCAGAATTCCTGGAGGGCCTTCTCCGGGATCTCGTTCAGCCACGAGTCGAACCAGATCAGATCGGGCTGGTAGTTGTCGATGACCTCAAAGAGCTTGCCGCGCCACATCTCGACGAACTTCTCACGCGGTATGTACCCGTAGAGAATCGCCTCCTTCGGATCGTCGAGCAGAGACGGGAAATCCTGCTTGACGTATTGATAGTGTCCCGTCCACTTCCCGTCTTTCTGCCAGAGATTGTTGCGGGCGTGGTGGAAGGTCGCCACGAGCTTCATCCCGCGCTTGCGAACGGCTTTGGCCAACTCGCCCGTGATGTCGCGTCGGGGCCCCATGTCTGCGGCGTTCCACGGCGTCTGATCGCTATCCCACATGGCGAAGCCGTCATGATGCTCGGCCACGGGACCGGCAAAGCGGGCGCCGGCTTTCTCGAACAGCGCCGCCCATTCGTCGGCGTCAAACTTCTCGGCCTTGAACTGCGGCACGAAGTCGGCGTAGCCAAACTCGGTCGGATCGCCATAGGTTTCGACGTGGTGCTTGTACTCGCGATTCTTCTTGATGTGCATGTTCCGCGGATACCACTCGCTGCCGAAGGCCGGCACGGAGTACACGCCCCAGTGGAAGTAAATCCCGAACTTGGCGTCCCGGAACCACTCCGGCGCCGGTTTATGCTTCTTGAGCGAATCCCAGTCGGCCGCGTATTCCGCCGCCGCAATGGACGGTAACACCACCGATGCAAGTGCGAAAGTCGCCATCACGCCAACGGTCAGCCTCACCCGGCATGTGTGCTTCACCATGGTCTGTCTCCTGTTTGAAATGTCTTGTCTTGCCGAGATCATGCGATATCTACTCCTTACCTCCTCTGGGCGGCCGGCCGCAGCGGCAGTGTCAGATTGTCACACCAGGCATGCCCGTCGCCTGCCGTCAATTTGCGCAGGTAAATCGTGGCCTGCGTTGCCCCGGGGCCGATGGTGAATTCAATACTCCTACGCGTCCACTGCGTCGACGAAACAGAAGCGCCTGTCTCCGAGCCGCCATCCGGCTTCACGGCGAGAATAACTGCCTCGCTCTCGTCGCTGACTCGCAGCCAGGCAGAGAGGGTGTACGCGATGCCGGGCGAAAGGCCCGTGACGACCTGGCTGACGCCGTCGCGACCCGGGCCCAGCCTCAGTTCGTACTTGGAGGTGCCCGTCGCGTGTGCCTTTGAGCTGCCATGAACGGGGTTGCCCCATCCGTTTCCTTTGACCAGCTCGGCGCGTGACGCATCGGTCTTGCGCCACCTTTCCAAGGTTCCGAACTCAAAGCATGAGTTCCGTATCACATTCATCCAGTCCAGTCGCGGCGGCTTATACGCGGGCAGCGGCGACGGCGGATGCTTCAGATCGCAACCCGCCCGCCACAGAACACCGTCAGGAGCGTATGCGCCCGCGGCATGGTCTACCGGCTCCTTCAGGCGATAATCCGCGTTGTCAGGGTCCCTGAATGACGGACGCTGGATCATGTGGTTGTTATACAGCGCCACGTGGTCGGGCAAAGTGATCTTCTGATTGAAGATGTTGTTGAAGTACCGTGAAGCGAAGAGATCATTGCGATTCGAGTGATCGAACGTCCCCACCGCGCCGGTCCGCGCGCAGGTGTTGTTGAACACCAGGCCGCAGTAGCTCGGATTGTTGATGCGAATCGGGTCCATGCCGACGTTCCACACGACGTTGTGGTGTACGATGGCGTTGTGGCTCAGGTGGTCGAAGTAGATGCCCATCGCGCAGTGTTCGGCATGATTGTCGTGGACGAGGTTGTAGCAAAACTCGGTGTTGGCGAAGTCGGTGTTGTGCCCGTAGAACATCCCGAGGTCTTTGGTGAGCCAGCCAGCGTCGGAGACATCGTTGTACTGAACGAGGCTTTCCATGAGGCCGTGGGTATTGATGAGGTCGCGTCCGGCATGACGCACCGTGTTGTGGCTAAACACGATACGCCGTCCCGACAGCGCCACCGTGCCCCGCCACAGCCCACCGTAGCCGCCGTGGTGGATGTGGCAGTTGATGACCCGGTTGTCATGGCCGCTGACATTCACCACCGAGCTCGAGCTGTATCCCAGATCGCAGCTCAGCAGGAGATTGTCATGGCCCGTGACAAGCACGCCTGACTTGCCGCTGACGTCATTGACATTCGAATGCGCGACGTAGCGTCCGTGCAGGTTCTCCAGGACGATATGAGAGGACTTGCTGTCGGTGCGAACGCCGACGGCCCGAAAACCGATACCGCGTATGCGGATATGCGACCGCCCGCTCAAATCGATCGCATCCAGGCGCCGCTTCGCCTCGACGACGATCGACTCGATATCCGCCTTCTCCGGCGGAATAACGAGCAGGCGTTTCTCCTTCTCGTTGTAGAACCATTGCCCGGGTGCGTGCAGGGCGCGACGCAGACCGCGCAAGGCGAACAGGTTTCCCTTTCTCGCCGTGTACCACGTGTCGCGCGGCTGTTTGAACGTCAGCGTGTGCGAATCGGCGTCGTAGGCCGTCACATCAGAGGTCCAGCAAATCCAGGCGGCTCCGCCGGCGCACCAGAGCCGGGCCCCTCTCCAGGCGCCGTCGGCACCGGGGATCTGCTCACACACCAGCGTTGTCGTGCTGCCGCCCGAGGCCACCGCCCGGTTCGGCTTGAACAGCGGCGCCTCGCCCGGGGCTGGCCAGCAGGCTTCACTGAGCATCACGCCGTCGGCAAAGCACTGATTGTCACTGCCCAGGCTCCAGGGCATCGGCGCCGAATGGACGCCTTCGCCTTCGTCACGCCAGCCGGTTACCACGTCGGCGCCGCTGATTACGACCCGTTCGTTCCGCCAATTCGCAAACGTGATCTCCGCGCCCGGCGTGCCGGACCGCTGCGGGCGAAGCACCTCGCAGTAAACGCCTTCGCGCAGGTAACAGGTGTCGCCCGGCTTGAGTTGGCTGGCCGCCCTGTGAAGCGTGGCGAAAGGCTCTTCCCGGGTCCCGGCCGCGTCGTCCGCGCCCTGCGGACTGACGAAGTACTCCGCGGCCGACAGGGGCATCGCGCACATCCCAATTGTCACGGCGACAACGCCCCACCACCAGCAGTTCCCGTTGCGTGCACTGTTTTTCATGGGCCGTACCTTTCCATCCTCAATCGATCCGACTGCGTCTTGCCGGGCCGGACGCATCATCGCACGCTCTTTCGGGCCAAGTAGGCGTGCGAGATCTGTTTGGCCTTCTCGCGGTCGGCGGCGTCGTAATCCCAGAACTCGTCGATGATCGCCTCGACCTGCGGGCAGTCCTGTCCCGTGTCGCCGATGCGCTTACGCAACTTCGCCAAACGAGTCTTCAACTCCCGAACCGCGTTCGCATATTCCGGGTTGTCATATTGGTTGACCACTTCGTGCGGGTCCTTCTTCAGGTCGTACAGCTCCCAGCCGGGCGGCGTGCGGTTCTCGCCCTTGTAGTTGCAGCCGTAGTAGAGGATCAGCTTGTAGTCCTTCGTGCGAATCCCGACGTGGCCCGGGTTGTCATGGTGGGCCATGTGCATCCAGTAGCGATAGTACGCTTCCTTCTTCCAGCCTCTCGGCTCTTTGCCGGTGACGCAGATTTCGTGGAAGCTCCGCCCCTGCATGTAGTCCGGCGTCCGCGCGCCCGCGAAGGCCAGCATCGTCGGGCCGTAGTCGACGGTTTCGATAATCGCGTCGGTCCGCGTGCCGGCGGGAACGGTTTTGGGATAGCGGATGAGCCAGGGCATGCGCATCGATTCCTCGTACATCCAGCGCTTGTCCATGTAATCGTGCTCGCCCAGCATGAAGCCCTGGTCGCCCGTGTAGATGATGACCGTGTTGTCCATCTGGCCGGTCTTTTCGAGATAGCCGAACAGCCGCTTGAGGTTGTCATCGACGCCCTTGACGCAGCGCAGGTAGTGCTTCAGGTACACGTTGTAGGCGGCCCTCTTGGCGTCCTCATCGCCGAGTGCTTTGTCGATCTTGTAGTGCTTGACGTAGTTGCGCCGGGGATTGCGCCGGCCGATGGACGTGCCGATGTAGGGCACGAGCTCGTCGTTGTCCCCGCGGGTGGCGATGGACCCGAACTTCGGTTGGTCCCAGAGATTCTTCGGCTCGGGAATCTGCACGTCGGCCAGGTAGTCCTCGTAGCGCGGCGCGTACTGGAAGAAATCGTGCGGCGCCTTGTAATGGTGCATCAGGAAGAACGGTTTGCTCCGGTCCCACCCCTCTTTGAGCCATTTCAACGTGACGTCGGTGATAGCGTCGGAGGAGTGCATGCCGTCGAACTTGATCGTGTTCTTCGGCCAGGGCTTGGCGCCGCGCGTGCGGAATTCCGGATCGAAGTACTTCCCCTGTCCCGGCAGCACGCAGTAGTAATCGAAATCGCCCGGCTCTCTCTTGAGATGCCACTTGCCGACCATAGCGGTGTGATAGCCGGCCTTCTTCATCTCGATCGCCAGGTACTGTCGACCCGGCTCAATACCGCCGCCGAGGTCGTACACGCCATTTGTGTGAGCGTACTGACCGGTCAGGATACAGGCCCGGCTCGGCGCGCAGATCGAGTTGGTGCAGAACGCGTTTTCAAACAACATTCCTTCCCGGGCCAGGCGGTCGATCGTGGGCGTCGGATTCAGGCGCGCCAGACGGCCGCCGTACGCGCCGACCGCCTGGGCGCAGTGGTCGTCGGACATGACAAACAGAATGTTCGGCCGACGGTCCTGCTTGGCCCAAACGCACGGCCCCGCACACGCGGCGCCCACGCCGCCTGCGAGAGCCTGGAGGAACCGTCGTCGCGTCAATTCGTGTCCTGCGCTCTTTGCGATGCCCATGATTCATCCTCACTGATCTCTGATATCAAAACCGCTGTCACATTGCGTTTCGTATTGAAGCAACAACCAGCTCCGAGGTCAACGGCCCAGATCGAGCCGCCCATCGACGTCGATGCGGAAGGCGTAGGCCAGATCGTCCTCGTCGGGGCGGTACTTGTCGATCACTTCGCGCACCTTCGCCTGCCACTCGCCCAGGAAATCCTCGTACGTGCCCCCGGCCAGCACGTTCCAGTACAGGTCCTTGTACTGCGGATCGGTCAGGTCCCAGCCCTTGCTGCGGATCGCCTCGGCCTTCTGCGGATCGATCCGGCCGCCAAAGCCCCCCGCCGCCGGCAGCACAACAACCGTCAAATACAGGGCAATGGCATTCTTCATCGCAATTCTCCTGACACGGTTTTTCCGAAGCCCTCCGGGCACAAGCGACACTCCGTCCAACGGCCGCACCTGCCTGTTATTGACTCGTCGCAGGCCGACGGTCGTCGAGTATAACCGTTTGCCCCGGCCCCCGGATGGCAATTGTTGCGCAAAACATGACGATTCGTGACTTTCCTGCGCCCCCCAAAGCGGCGTACGCGCGGTCATCGGCGCTGCGCCTCCTGCGGGAAGCTGAGATACACAAACTCGCCGGCCCGCCTCGACCTCGTCGTCGAACAAGCCCGAACAGAACGGTCCGGCGTCGTGCCGGATGACGGCCAGCCACTTGTCGCCGTCTATCTGATCGGCCGCCATCCCTTCCGGCCCGGTTTTTTGCTTGCACTTGACGTCTCATCCGGTACATTTCCCGTGGTACACCTGCTTTGACGAATTGCTTCCTTGATACCCGCGACCGAACCACCAGTGCCGCCGTGCGCCGGCGGTGAAGGCCGGCGTGAAATACAAGACTGGGATTGTAGCGTCATAGGGGATTTCCCCGGGAGGTGAAACATGGACGACACATCCGTTCCCATCACCATTGATGACCTCAAGCAGTTGCGCGATTTCAAGTTCACGCGCTGCGACTATTTCACGGTCGAGTGCGACATGCCCTCGTTGGGCTGGACATTCGAGCTTGAGGGGCGTCAGATTCCGCTTTTCATGGCGGGCGGCTCGGGAATCATTTTCCGGCCCTCCCCTGACGAGGCCCGCTTCACCAGCCCCGACCAGATCGAGAAACTGTTCCACGCGATCGAAGAAGATCCGGAACTCTCGGTCGGAACGGGGGATGTCTGGATACCGAACGAGCTTGTCGAGCCGATTCTGAGCCAGCACGAGCTTCCGCCACGTGGGGTCACCTTCCGGATCGGATGCGCGTTTTTCATCGCCGCGATGCAGTTCCGTACCGGCCGCATCGGCCAGACTTCGTTCGAAAAGCTGGCCCGACAGTCGCGAGAGGCGGTAACGTTCTCGGCCGACGAGCACGAGGCCTTCAAGGCGTGGCGCGGAATGCAGGTGGAACTCGCCCGGCAACAGTACCCCAAGAGGAAAGACTTGGAACTGACCTGGAAGGATGATTCAAGCGCCCCTGAGGGCAAGGGAGGTGCAGACCGATGAGTAGGCTAAGCGTTACCGTAATTGACGTAGGCTGGGGCGACTCGATTCTGCTCGACTGGAATCACGGGGGCGCTCGCAACTTCGGCCTGATTGACAGCAACGACACCACGTATCTGCGCTCGTCCTACATCTTCTTGAAGCGTTTCTTCGAGAGGGAGGGCGTGGACACGTCGGCAAAGCCCGTGTTCGATTTCGTCGTCCTCTCGCACGGCCATTCCGACCATGGTCAGGGACTCAAGGCGATCATGTCGGAGTACGGTGTGCGTCGCTTCTGGTATCCGAAATCCGCCGAGACGGGCTCCATGGCCAGCCTGATACGCTATGCCCGCCGTTCCAACAACGTCCAGCACCACCACGCCGTGGATCCCACCTGGAACCTGCCGAACTTTGGCGATGCGACAATGCAGGTTCTCTGGCCCCTGCGCAACCAGATCAGCAGCGACGAGAACAACAACTCCGTCGTTCTGTCGGTTACGTACCGCAACGTCACATTCCTGCTCACGGGCGATGCCGAGGAAGATGTCTGGCAGCAGATCGGCGCCAGCATACCGGCCACAACGCAGGTGTTCAAAGTGCCCCACCACGGCTCCGTCAACGGGACGTTTGACAACGCAGGAGGCACGCCCTGGCTGGACCACTGTCCCCACGCGGCGAACCTGGCGATCAGCAGTCACGTCCGCCCGTTCACCCATCCGGACCAGGAGGTTATAGACAGGTTCGACCACCTGGGGTTGGCCTATTACCGAACGGATCAACATCACCACCTTACGTTTTGCACCACGGACGGAAACGCGGTGAACGTCAGATACTCCCACGTGTGAACCGTCGGGCATCGAGGCGAGTCCGGGGACAACGGACGCCATGACAGGCAGCCGGATTCCGGCCCGCGCTCCGTCGAGCAAACCGGGCGTCCCGCTCCCGGTCTGTGCTCGCGTGTCTCCGAAATTATCCTGACACGCGCGTGGCAGCGACAAGGTGCGTTCTCAACCCACGCGGGGAAACCGACCGGCGATAAGGCCTTTGTAGACGCGAATTTACGCGAGATTGACACGAATTCGATCTTGTCATTCCCCAGCCACGGGTCACGGGGCACGGATCACGGATTTTACACCGCAGAGGACGCCGAGGACGCGAAGAAAGGGGCAATCATCAATGACCCCTTATCAAATCCAGGGCCGCCGTGAACGCAGAGATAACTATAGACGAAACACCCTCGAACCTCGGCGATCTCTGCGCCTCCGCGTGATACCGAATCCTTGTCAAACTCGTTTTTTTGCTTGAAATCCCCCGCCTATTGTGTAGAATTCTATCTGCGCACGTACTTTGACGCGATACATCTCTGAGAGCCGCAACACGACAGGCCGGACCGTGAGGGCCGAGGCAGGCACGATGGGTAACCCGTTGTCCCTCTGGATGGTATAATGAAGGTGTAGCGCTATTGGACGGCAGTGTAAACACGAACTCGGCGGGAAGCTACGTCTTGCGAGCGACACTTCCGGCCAAGAACGCAACTGCGATTACGGAGGGCTACTATGCAGACCAGCTTGGCTCGTTCAGGGGGAACTGGGGCACTTCTTCGTACGTCTTCAGGCCGAGATTGCACTCGTCCTATATCAAGGGGAGGGAAGATGCGCAGGCTCATGATTCTTGCTGTTCTCTCGGGCCTCGTCGCCCAAGGCCTGGCGACGGGAGAGCAGTCCATTCGCTTCACCAACGCGGCCCCAGAAGCCCGCGCAATCAAGACCAACAGCATTGCCTCTGCGGACACCTATACGCTGACTTTGTCTTCCACCTATGGTGGGTCCGTTCGGTTTCCCGGAGAAGGTTCCTTTAAGTATGCGCCGGGCACACGCGTCCAGCTGATTGCGGTCTCGAACGTACCGGGGTATGTGTTCAAGCGCTGGTCGGGGAGCATCACAAGCTGGGACAATCTGGTGGTTATCACAGTGAACTATGATATGGAGATTACAGCGCACTTTGAGTACACCGAGTATAAACTGACGGTGGCGGTCTCGCCCGAAGCGGGTGGGGGTGTGTTCCATACGACCGGGGCTGTGTCGCATCCTGGCGAGGGATCATTCATGTATCCAGCAGGAACGTCCGTTAGGTTGTCTGCGAGCGAGAGCGCAGGATATACCTTCACCGGCTGGTCCGGTAGTGTCAGGAGCGTGGCGAATCCTCTTCGTGTCACGCTGAACTCCGACATGGTGGTCAAGGCCAACTTTGCTTACACGGAATACGTGCTAACCACCAGAGTAACACCAACCGATGGCGGCACAGTGCAACGCACTCCAGATCAGACACGTATACCGAAGGACACGACCGTGTTCCTGGTGGCGAAGCCTGCTCCCGGGTACACGTTCAAACGTTGGTCTTGGTCCGGCCTTGTGTGGCCGAGCGTGGACTGGGATGGGTCTGTCGACGATCCCCGGATCGGTTTTTGCCTGTTGTCCAACGCATCGTTTACGGCCTACTTCGAAGCCAGGGAACCTCCGCCGCCGACCCGCGTGACTTTGATCGTTTCCTCGACACCGGGAGGCCGTGTTTCGGAGCCTGGAGAGGGAAGGTTCGAATACGAAAAAAACGCCGTTGTCTGGCTGAGAGCGAAGCCGGACCCGGGATATGAGTTCTCGCACTGGTCGAACAGCAGTACCCGAAGCACGAAGAACCCGATGCGCACCACCATGAACCGAAGCAAAGGGTTCAAAGCGAATTTCATCATTATTAGGCCGAAGTACAAGCTTGACAGAATAGAGGTCTCGAATGCCCAAGACGTCTCTACGGGCCAGCCCCTAACAGGGAGGGCCACAATCTGGAGCGAGGACGACCCTAAGCGTGAGGAGAAGCGGATTGTGGACAGCATCGGGCGTTTTCCGTGGTTACGCGCTCTTCGTAGAGACCTCTTCAGAATCCATTTCGCTGTTACATCCGATGACGGGCGTGTTGGTTTGCCACCGACATCCAGATACGTGTGGTTCCTCCGGGAGCCAAACGACGATACAGGCGGGACAATTCTTGACACTGATGAGGGCGTCATACCGAAGCGTTGGGACGGCAGTTTTGACGTTCAGATGCCTATGCGTGTGGGCAAGTATGAACTGACTCTCGTGCTGAGCGACGATGATAGGCGCGTATTGTACCGTCCTCAGACGGTACATCCACTCTACGCAACCTATCTCCCGACGTATGCGAACGAGCCTCTCCATGCTGGGTCGCTGGAGAGGGCGACGGAGTGGGCAAGTGGTGCCTGGGACACGTATGAGGTCGCCAGTTACCTCAACAAGAGCATGTACGAGTATGGACAGAAATGGTGGAAATATGGGCATGGGAGGAATGAGTTCTTCGCTTGGGATGGCTACCCCTACAAAGAGGACTGGAAGGAGTTGCTGAAAGCCGGAGGCCAGGAGGAGAAGGCCAGAACTGATTGCGGAAAATTCATGCTCCTTTGGAAGCATTTGGCTAGGGTGAACGGGCTTGAAGCATTGCCGCGCAATGTCAGCATAGACGTGTCCTCCTCGGGGGGACTGAACGACAGAGGGCCCTTTGTGACAAAGCCGGTTGCCAGCGCCGGATTTAAGGGAATTCCCATGGATGGGCAGCCTAGTAATGCCTTTCCTTCGGGGGCATCAATACCCGATCGCTGGGTCTTCCGATGTCATTATGTAGGGGCATTGTTCGGGACGTTGCCATGGCCAAAATACTTTGATCCGACGTTCGGAGATGAATACGCGAATGCTGAGGATTGTGTGGACTGGTGGTTCCAAGGTCCCGATTTCAACGCCGTTAACAAGGATTTGGATTTTGGATCGTACGTTGTGGTTCGGCACGGAGCAGCGACCGAGGATCATCCATGGGGCTGGTTCGAGTACCGTAGAGCGTCACGGTCTCCCTCGGTATCCATTGCAGGCATCTCAGATGGGGGGGCGAGCTTCACTGGGGAATACTCATGTTCTGGCCAAGACAAGGATTCTGACGGAATATTCAATTGCTTGGTGGCTCACGCGGAGCTATATATCGAAAGCGCGGGCACCTATAGCGTTAGAGGTGCCCTGAGATCGGCTCAGGGAGCCATAATCTCTATGCGCAGCACCAAGTCCAGTGTGCTGTACGCACAGTACAATGTGATCGCCAGCCAGCCCGGCATGGCGATGGCGACACTGGAGTTCAGCGGCGAAGATATATTCGACAGTGGCGTGGACGGCACGTACAAGGTGGAGCTGAGCATACTTGACGAAAGTGGCGTCGCCTGCGACTCACGCTCCTTCGACGCCGGCCCATTCAGCCATACCGAATTCGGCGAACTTCCGGCCCGGTTGGGGACCATACTCGACTATGCAGTGGACGCGGACACCGATGGCTTGTTAGATGCGCTCTCTCTGGACGTGGAGGTCGAGATTCTGCAGGAGGACGCGTATTGTGTCAGCGCTGGCCTGCACACCGCCGATGGAGGGTGGGTCACTTCGCCAGTTGCCAGCGGGCCTATCACGGAATCTGATGTTGTAACGCTGAACTTCAGTGGCAACTCGATACGAAAGTCCGGGCGTGATGGGCCATACGTTGCCGTGGTCAGCCTCAATAGCACAACGGACTCCCAGATCGATCATCACGAGCATACGACCGCGGCCTACAGCCACACGGAATTCGCACAGCTCCCGCATCGATTCACGGCGGCGTATTCCGAGTCGACAGCCGATGCCGATGAGAACGGGCTCTTCGACAGTCTCGATATCGAAGTTGGCGTTCATGTGGATGAAGCGGGAACGTACGACATCAACGGATGGCTCTATGACGATGCCAATGAGGTCATCGGTGTTGCGGGCTGCCAGGTAGCATTGGAGGCTGGCGACCGGGTTGTCCCTCTACACTTCAGTGGTCCCGGCATTTGCCTGCACGGAAGCAGTGGCAAGTATCACTTGCGCCAGCTTACTCTGGGGCTGGGTGACGAGATAGCCGATTTTGTGGATCATGCCTACACTACGGCGGATTACCTCTCCACCGATTTCGAGCGGCCCGGCTTGTCGGCGGGCGACGTGAATGGCGATCTGGTCGTGAACGCACAGGACCTTGTCGTGATTGGTGCGAACTGGCTGCGAGACAACTGTGCCTATCCAGACTGGTGCGATGGTGCAGATCTGGATTTCAGCGGCACTGTCGATCTGCGGGACTATTCGATGCTTGCGTTTGACTGGCAGAAGGTAGAGATAGGGGGAGTGCAGCCTTCCGGCCTCGTCGCTCACTGGAAGTTTGATGAAGGCGCCGGGTCGGTGGCGGAGGATTCGGCTGGGGGCAGCGACGGCGCGGTGTATGGAGCGGCGTGGACGGAGGGGATCGTGGGCGGAGCGCTGCAGTTCGACGGTGTGGACGACTATGTCGATTGCGCCGGTTCCTCGCTTTTCGATATGGCCGGCGCGCTGACCGTAGCAGCCTGGATCAACGCCTCAGCATCCAATACGCCGAGGCAGGCAATTGTCACCAAAGGGGATGCAGCGTGGCGCATCGAGCGCAACGGATCGACTGCTGCTGTGGGATTCGCCTGTGTGGGTCTGGACGCGCGCGATTGGGGTCTCTGGGGCGCCGTACCGACAGCACCTGGTGAGTGGCACCATGTGGCCGGCGTGTACGACGGCGAGGGAATGTACCTTTACGTAGACGGTGTCCTGGACGCCTTTCAACACGCCCATGGGTTTATCAATGTCAACAGCCTTCCTGTGCTGATCGGTGAGAATGCAGAGACTCCCGGTTGCCTCTGGAAAGGCAGGATCGACGATGTCCGCATTTACGGTGACGCGTTGAGCGACTCAGAAATCCGTGAGCTGATGCAAGCGGCGGAACCGGCCGACCCTAGTCAGCCGGTCACGTTGACCATCTCGTCGAGCACAGGAGGGTCGGTGTGCTTGGTGTCGCCGGACCATGTATACACGCCCATAGCCGATGGGGCTTACACGTACACTTCTGGCGAAGAAAAGTACTTCTGCTATCAGCTTGACGCCGGCTACCGTTTTGTCGGCTGGTCGGGGACGCTCGTGGATGCAGCCAAGATCGATCCGATTTCGCCCTGTGCGCAATTCACCATTGATGGGGATTACACGCTAATCGCCAGTTTCGAACCGATTGAGCTTGAGGAGTGTACGCTGACCATCTCGTCGACGAGCGGCGGGTCTGTTGAGGAGCCGGGCGAAGGCGTCTTTACGTACGAGAAGGGTACGGAAGTGTCGTTGCTCGCGGTGGCGGATTCAGAGTATGAGTTCACGGGCTGGTCGGGCAGTGTTTCCAGTTCGAGCAATCCGCTCACCATTACCATGGACCACGATGTGAGGATCAAGGCCAATTTTGAGCCGGAGGAGTGTACGTTGACCCTCTCGTCGAGCGAGGGTGGGAGTGTATGGACGAGCCCGTATGGGGACGCGGACTTGGTGCCCGATGGTACATACACGCATCCTTGCGGTACTGAACTCGGCTTCTACCCCAAGCCCGACGAGGGCTACTGGTTCGATAGCTGGACAGGAACGCTCCTGGATGCGGGCAAAATTCCACCCGCGTCGGCTTGGACGTCAGTGTATTTTGCTCTCGACGGGGACTACACGCTCGTTGCCAATTTCATACCAATACCACCGGTTGTGGGTACTTTGACGATCTCTTCGTCTGGCGGGGGGTTCGTCAGGGGTCGCTACCTCAGGGGTACCCAATGGGGAAGTAGTGACCTCATGGTACCACTTGAAGGCACATATGAATGCCACGAGGGCGGTAGTTTTCACCTCAGCCTAGTAGCTTTCCCGGGGTATCATTTCGTCGAGTGGACAGGCACCGCTATCGATGCTGGCAAAGTGGCGTCTGCCCCTACTTCAGGCATCCTGGTCGTCGCTGATGGCGACTATTCCATTGTCGCTAATTTCGAGCCTGATTGACCTCCGCGAGACATGGCGGTGCCAGGGGAATCACGGGTGTGAGGCCATTTTCCGAGAAGACTGGATCCCCGCCTTCGCGGGAATGACAGCAGAGGGGCAGAGCCGGGAAGAACGAGATGCTAAGCTGTGTAGCACGTGGGCGGGCGGGGTTAGAAGCCTCGGAGGTGGGTGCTTTCTCTTCTCGGCAGGCCGGGCTTGGGGAGGCGTTTTAGGACGACGTATTCGAGGTTGTGGGTGGCGCAGAACTGGCGTTTGATCGGCTTGTCGCCGTCTTCGTTGACGGCGTAGATGTCGGGCCTTATGCGTTCGATCTCGGGCTCGGCGTCCATCCAGCCTTGACCGGTAGAGACCAGGGCCTGCGTCACGTAGCGGATCGAACCGACGACGTAGGCGCGGTCGCGCTCGTTGAACATCGGGTGCCCTTCCCCCTTGAGGGCGCGGACGTTGGCGTCGTGGCCGACGACGACGTACAAATCGCCTAACTCGGAGCACTCCTCGAAGAAGCGGACATGGCCCGAGTGGAACCAGTCGTAGCATCCGGTGACGAGCACCTTCTTACGGCCCGACGGCTTGGGCACGGGCAAGGCGTCCTCGGGATACCGGTCCAACTCGTCGTCGGTGACGCTGCGGCACTCCAGGCCGTGCTCGTCGCAGAAGGCCCGTTTGGCGGAGTCGTCGCCGCCTTCGCGGACGACCCAGGCTTGGGGCTGCACGCCCGGAACGCTCGGCAACGCGTGAGGATCGGCCTGACCTTCGATCAGGTGGACCCCGGTCACGTAGCGAATCGCCTCAAGGAAGTACAGACGTTCGGCCTGGGGAAACTTGGGGTCGCGGCCGGTTTCGCGGCGCAGCAGCTCATCGGTGGCGAGCAGGACGTGGAGCGGTCCGAGCCGGGCCGCCTCCTGGAGGAAGCGGATGTCGCGCGACCGCATATCGTCGAAGCCGCCGCAGACGACGATGTGTTGGGTGGTCTGGCTCATGATGTCTTGATTCGCACTTTGATCTTGAAGGCGCCGGGCACCGGTTCTTCGGAGACGACGAAGAGATAGCCGCCGCCGCAGCCTGAGTACATCGCGCCGGCGTACTTGGACTGGTAGAATTGCAGCAAGGTCACGAGGTCCAGCTTCAGCGTCGGGTGGCGAACGGTGCCGGGCAAAATGGCCTCCCAGCAACGCATGCACTCGTCCATCGAGGCGCCGAGGGCCTTGACGTCGCGGCGGACGATGGCGTCGTAACAGTCCTTGCCCGACTGGCCGAGGCGGCCGATCCATTCGGGATCGAGGTTCTTGATCTCCAGCGGGTTGTAGCCGTCCGGACGCGGGGCGACCGGGACGACGTGGAGCACGTCGGCGAGCCAGGCGGCGACTTTGGGGTCGTTGCTGGACTCGATGTGCTCGGGGAAATAGCCGCCGTCGACGTCGAAGTTGTAGTCGAGGCGGCAGACGCCCGGGTAGATCAGGCCGATCATGTCCTGCGAACCCGAGGGCTCGGCCAGGCCTTCGTTCTCGGCCTTATACAGTTCGCGGACGAGGTCGTCCGGGTCGCGGTCGGGCAGGACGCCGCCCCAGAGCTCCAGGGCGATCTGGCGCGTGCTGCCGCAGATGCCCGAGCGGTCCATCCAGCGGAATTCCGGCTCGACCGCCACGACCACCATCGAGCCGGGCGGCACCGGGTTGTGTTCTGAGACGAACGGTTGGTCGATCCAGCCTCCCGCCAGCGCGACGCGGTATTGCAGTTTGCCGACGACATCGGTGATTTGCACATTGTCCGATGAGCCCATCTTTGCCTCCCGGGGCCGCCTCGTTTGTGCCGACAAGAGAAACGTCAACTGACGGTTGGCTTGCCCGCTTTGCGGTCGTTGTACTGCTGCTCGATCCAGGCGTAGGTCTTCGTGAGGCCTTCTTCCAGCGGCGTGCTGGGGACCCAGCCGAGGACCTGCTCGATGAAGGTGTTGTCGCTGTTGCGGCCGGCGACGCCCTTTGGGGCATCCAGGTCGTACGTGCGCTTCAGCGTGATGCCGCCGATCTTCTCGGCCAGCGAGACGAGGTCGTTGATGGAGATGAGGTGGCTCGACCCGAGGTTGATCGGCGTGGCGATCAGCTCGTCGCAGTGCATGATCATGTCGATGCCCTGGACGCAGTCGTCGATGTACATGAAGCTACGCGTTTGGTGGCCGTCGCCCCAGATCACGATTTCGTCGGCACCGGTATCCTTGGCCTCGATCACCTTACGGCAAATCGCCGCCGGCGCCTTCTCCCGCCCCCCATCCCACGTGCCGGGCACTCCATAGACATTGTGGAAGCGGGCGATGGCTGTTTTCATTTGGCGTTCGGCCCAGTATTCCTGACAAAACATTTCCGACATGAGCTTCTCCCATCCGTAGCCGCGCTCGGCCATGGCGGGGTAGGCGTCGGACTCCTTCAGGGCCCGGCAGTCGGGATCCTTCTGCAACTCGACGTTATACGCGCACGCCGAGGACGAGAAGAAATACCGCTGAGCCCCCGCCCGATACGCCGACTCGATCATGTGCGTATTGATCAGAATACTCCGCAAGCACTCGATCCGGAACCGCTCGATGAACCCCATCCCCCCCATATCGGCCGCCAGATTATACACCTCCACCGCATCCTCGCAGGCCCGCCTGCAGTTGTCCTCATACTTCAGGTCCATGCACAGGCACTCCACGCCTTCCGTCCGCTGATACCACTGCGGCAGCGGCTTCTTATCGATCGCCCGGATGCGCGTAAACCCCTGCTCGTGAAAATACCGCACCAAGGCCCCGGCGATAAATCCGCCCGCCCCGGCCACCACAATCTGATCGTCCTTCTTCAACGTCGACGCCGCCGTTGCATTCTCTTTCGCTGCCATGTCGTTCCTTTCCAGACTCTTCCCGACCCCGCCTGATGTCGCAGGGCCATACCTGCCTGTTATTGACTCTATCCTCCCGTCCGTTTGCGAGTATAATGGTTCTCGTAGAATGTCCTATGACAATTGTTGCCCAATACATGACGATTCTTGACCTTCTCCCGCCCCGACGGCGCCGGCGATCCCTTCTGCCATTCTACCTATCTACTCTTCACACCCCTCCCCAACCATGCGAGGAATCGAATAATCAATCCCCGGGGGACACGCACTCACGCGGGATCTATACGGATTCAACTCTGTCATTCCCGCGCAGAGCCTGCTCTCGACCCGATCCGGGGCGGGAATCCAAACGCCTGACCGGAAACGACGCCAAAACATGAATCGCAACCCCAGATGCCACAGATGAACCCAGCGTGGCCTTCGGCCGCAACCAAACGTGTACGCGCGCAAAGACGCTGAGACGCAGAGAACACCGGGGCCGCAACATCCTTTGAAACCCGGCGCCTCCGCGCGACATCTAATGCTCTGTGCTGCCCTAACATGCGTCACCATTCCCAGATTGTCTGGAAAG
The DNA here is from genome assembly GCA_016932895.1 of Sedimentisphaerales bacterium. The sequence goes on from JAFGCA010000657.1 coordinate 19,822, forward strand.
AACTTCCCATTGTTGCGAGTTAGTAGTACGGATAAACGAGATACTCAGTAGCATATTTTGCTGTATTTTTGTTGCCAAGAGCACATTGTGGGAGTACCATATCTGATGTTCTAAGTAAAGTCAAGCAATGTCTCGTCATGAACTCGGCCAGGAGAAGACAATAGGAGATACACACTATGGCAAGTGATTCGCCAAACGAATGCGCTGCTATGTTTGACCATTGCCCTGACTGCGGAGCAGGAGGAATAATCCCTGACAAATACGGAAAATGCACTAACTGTGGTTATACCCTGAGGCTTTGGTGATTGACGATTTCTCTCTCTGTGTGCTCCGTGCCTCTGTGGTGCAAAGGCCGTACCTGTCGGTTATTGACTCGACCGACGCCCGCCTTGGCGCGTATAATGGTAGTTGAAACGCGTCGCCCAATGCATGACGATTATTGACCTTTTGCAGCCATGACGAAAACGCGGACAAGCTCGGCCGGCGTGCCGGAATTCTTCTCGGACCAGGTGCTGGAGGCCCACCGCTTCTACCTGGACACCTACCCGCGCTCGCGCCAGCCGCTGGCGGTCGTCTGCGGCGGCTGCGAGCACTGCCAGCGGGACTACCGCATCAACCGCCCGGACTTCCCCTTCTACAGCGTCGAGTTCGTCGCCCGCGGCAAAGGCACGCTCAACCTCGCCGGCCAAAGGCACGCGCTGTCGCCGGGCAAGGTCTTCGCCTACGGGCCCGGCGTCTCCCACGTCATCACCACCGACCCCGACGACCGCCTCGTGAAGTACTTCGTGGACTTCACCGGCCCCAACGCCAGCAAAATCCTGCGCAAGTACGGCCCGGCCCCCGGACAGGCCGTACAGGTCACCTCCCCCGACGTGATCCTCCGCATCTTCGACGACCTCATCAAAAACGGGGAGACCGACAGCCGCTACTCCCCGCTGCTCTGCGCGACCATCGTGCAGCAACTGATCCTCAAGATCGCCGAGACCGCCGTCCTCGAAGAGGTCCACACCTCCGCCGCCTTCTCCACCTATCAGAAGTGCCGCGAGTTCATTCGCAACAACTGCCTGGCCCTGCGGAACCTCGAAGACGTCGCCGAGCAATGCCACATCGACACCTCATACCTGTGCCGCCTCTTCAAGCGGTTCGACAACCAGAGCCCCTACCAGTACCTCATGCGACTGAAAATGAACGCCGCCGCCCAGCGCCTCCACGCACCCGACGCCCTCGTCAAAAAGGTCGCCTACGAGCTCGGCTACGCCGACCCCTTCCACTTCTCCCGAGCCTTCAAAAAAGTCTTCGGCGTCTCCCCCGAAACCTTCAAATCCCTCCGCTAAACCACCGCCACCAGCCCTCTCCACGCACCCGTAGGGTACGGCTTTCCCCACCAGCCCCCTCGAAACAATACCTGCGCACAACCGGGCGACCGCCTGCAATCATCGCTCCACACACCGCCTGCGCTGTCATCGTCGCGCCGCGGCCAATCCTGGTCGGCTGACCATGCCTTTCACCTGCAAATCGCCATCGGGCTCCGCCACAGCGGTGGGACGCAGCCATTGCTTCGATTGCAGGAAGATCGTGCCGGCGTAGGCGGCGGCGCTGACCAGCGTAATCACAATCGCGCGAATCAGCGTGAGGTAGCTGATCTTGCCC
>JAFGCA010000658.1 GCA_016932895.1 Sedimentisphaerales bacterium
AAATGCCTTCGTGTCAGCGGCAAACACAACGACCTCGAAGAAGTCGGCAAGGACACGTACCACCACACGTTCTTCGAGATGCTGGGCAACTGGTCGTTCGGCGACTACTTCAAGGCCGAGGCGATCGAGTGGGCCTGGGAGTTGTTCACGAAGGTCTGGGGCATCGATCCCGACCAGCTCTGGGCGTCGGTCTTTGCCGGCGACGAGAAGGACGGACTGCCCGCCGACGACGAGGCCGCCGGGCTCTGGACGAAAGTCACTCCCATCCCGCCCGAGCGCGTGCTGGGATTCGGCAAGAAGGACAACTTCTGGGAGATGGGCGACGTCGGGCCGTGCGGACCGTGCAGCGAGATCCACATCGACCTCGGCCCGGAAGCTTGCGACATGAAGGGCGTGCCCGGGCATCAGTGCGCCGTCAACGGCGACTGCGCCCGTTATATCGAGCTGTGGAACCTGGTGTTCATCCAGTACAACCGCCAGCCGTCGGGCCAGCTCGTCCCGCTGGCGGCCCACGGCGTGGACACCGGCGCCGGGCTGGAACGCATCGTGGCGGTCCTGCAAGACAAGCACAGCAACTATGACACCGACCTGTTCATGCCGATCATCCGGCGCACGAGCGAGTTGACCGGACACGCGTACAGCGCCCAACTCGGCAACAAGACCGACAACGCCTTTCGCGTCATCGCCGACCACATCCGCACGCTCGTCTTCGCCATCACCGACGGGGCCACGCCTTCGAACGACGGGCGGGGCTACGTCATCCGCCGCATCCTGCGCCGGGCGTCGCGTTTCGGGCGGGAGCTCGATATGCGCGAGCCCTTCCTGTACAAGCTGATCCCCGTGGTGATCGACGTCCTGGGCGAGGCTTTCCCGGAGATCAAGGACCGGGCCGAACACGTTTCGACCGTCGTGGAGGCCGAGGAAGCCGGCTTCGGTCGAACGCTCGACCGGGGTCTGGAGATCTTCCGCGGCGCCGCAGACCGCGCGGCCGGGGCCTCAGCCAAGACCATCCCGGGCGACGATGCATTCCAGCTCTACGACACGTACGGCTTCCCGCTCGACCTGACGCAACTGATGGCCCAGGAGCGCGGCCTGACCGTCGATACCGACCGCTTCGCCGAACTGATGGACCAGCAGCGCGAGCGCGCGCGAGCCGCCAAGAAGAGCGACGCGTTGCTGGCCAACCTGACCGACAGCGATCTGCCGACGACCGACGATCAGCCCAAGTACGACGCCGACACGTGCGAGAGCACGCTGCTGGGCTGGATCGATCCGGACGGCTTCAAGAAGGAAGGGCAGGTGCCCGCCGGCGGCGAGGTCGGCTTGATCCTCGATAAGACCTGCTTCTACGCTGAGGCGGGCGGCCAGGTGGGCGATTGCGGTGTGGTTACGGCCGACGGCAGCGAGTTCGTCGTCGAAACCACCATGCGAATCGCCAACTGCGTCGTCCATCGAGGCAGGATCGCCAAAGGCTCCTTCGGCGCCGGGCAGGCGGTGAAGGTCGTCGTGAGCCGGGACCGCAACGCGACCAAAAAGAACCACACCGCCACGCACTTGCTCCAGTGGGCCCTTCAGGAAGTGCTGGGCAAGTCCGTCTCGCAGCAGGGCAGCTACGTCGGACCCGAGTACCTCCGGTTCGATTTCACCTATCCCAAGGCCCCCACGCAGAAGGAGCTGGCCCGGGTCGAGGCGCTCGTCCGCGAGAAAATCGCCTCCGATGCGCCGGTGGCCTGGACGGTCATGCCCAAGGACGAGGCCCAGAAGCTCGGGGCGATGGCCCTGTTCGGCGAGAAGTACGGCGACGACGTGCGCGTCGTCGCGGTCGGCGCCGGCCGCGAAAGCGACATCAACGAGGCTTTCAGCCGGGAGTTCTGCGGCGGCACGCACGTGGACCGCCTCGGCTCCATCGGCGGCTTCAAGATCGTCAAGGAAGAGAGCATCTCCGCCGGGGTGCGGCGTATCACCGCCCTGACGGGCGCCGGACTGAACGCCTATCTCGAAAAGGCCAGTGACGTCGCCGATCAACTCTCGGCCCTGCTGCAAACGCCGACCGAGAAGCTTCTCGAGCGTGTCTCCCAGCTCCTGGAGGACAACAAGAAACTGGCCAAGGACCTCAAGAACGCCGCCAAAACGGGCGGACCCGATACCTTGGGCGAGGCGAGAGACTTGCTCGCAGCCGGCGAAAAAATCGGAGAATCCTCGATTATCGTCGGCCGGCTGTCGTCTACTTCTATAGAGCGCGCCCGCGAAGCGGTGGACATGCTCAAGAAGAAAGCCGGCTCGGCAGCCGTGGCCCTGGGTTTCGAGGACGACGGCAAGGTGGTCCTGCTGACCGGCGTCACGGACGACCTGATCAAGAAGGGCCTCAAGGCCGGGGACGTGGTCAAGCAGATCGCCCCGATCGTCGATGGCGGTGGTGGAGGCCGGCCCCAGATGGCCCAGGCCGGCGGAAAGAATCCCGCCAAGATCGACGAGGCCCTCCGCGAGGCCGCTGAATTGATCAAGTCGAAGCTTGCAACGTCCTGATCCTTGCGTGTGATGCGCCGTGCGTCATGCGCGGAGGCAACATACGAAATGGGAAACACAGTACGTTCATGATCGAGTTCCGTTGCCAGCATTGCAGCCAGAAGCTCAGGGTCGCCGAGAGTCACGCGGGGCGAAAGAGCCACTGTCCCCGCTGCAAGGGTGCGCTTATGATCCCGCCGTCGGCGGCCCGCGATCCGGCGCCCGGACGAGAAACGGATGGGCTTACGCTGATTGACCCGCCGAAGCCGCTTGACGATGCGCCGCCCGACGTTTCCGATCAACAACAAATCGCCAGGGAGCATGCCGAAGCGCGCCGACAGGAACGGGCTCTGGCCGCATCGCTTGGTATCGAGACGCAACCCGAGTACACCGGCGAGCGACGATTGCCCGCCCCCATCGACATCCTCCTGTATCCGACCAGCGGCGCCGGCCTGATCGCCGTCGCCGTCATTGGGGGCTTTCCCCTGTTGACGCATATCATCGGACGATTGCTCCCCTTCGGCGTGCCGCTGGTAGGCTTGCCCTTCTTCCTGATTGGCTTGGCCATCGGTCTGTATGCGGGCTGGTATTTCGCCGAGTGCGTCTACGACAGCGCCCGGGGCGGCACCCGCGCACCGGTGGCGTTCGGAGGGCTCGTCGGTTTTCGAGAGATGGCGGCCCGCGTGATGTATCTGGCGTCCGTCTACATCGTCTACGTCCTGCCCGCCGTCATCTACGGCGGCTTCCTGGGGAGGATCGACGCGATCTTCTGGGGCCTGCTCGCCTGGGCGATTGTCTTCTTCCCCATAGGCCTGCTGGCGATGGTGATCCTCGATTCGTCCTCCACTCTCAATCCGTTCTTTCTGCTCGTCTCAATCTTCCGCACATTCTTCGGCTACCTGGGCCTGCTGGTCCTCATGGCGCTCCTGGCCGGTCTGTTCTGGATCATCCCGGGCTACCTCGCGCCACGCCCCGAGGAAGGGGAGCCAATCCCTCTCTGGCTGTTGGTCCCGGGCCTGCTGATCACGACGTATGTCCCCTTCGTCTTCGCGCACGTCCTCGGGCGGTTCTACTGGCGACATACAGACCGACTCGACTGGGGATTGTAGCCCATCTACTACCGCATTTCGCAAATTCCGCGACTATGCGGGAGGAGATTGCTTCGTCGCTACGCTCGTCGCAATGACATATACAGATTCCCCCTGTCATTGCGAGCGAAGCGAAGCAATCTACAGTCGCACGATTTATGAAATGCGGTACTACTGCTGTCGACGGATATCGACGCTGCGAGCGTGGGCGTCGAGGCCCTCGATCTGTGCCAGGCGAACGATGTCGTCGGCCGCGGCGGCGAACTGCTCGGCGCTGTATTCGATGAGGCTGATGGACTTGACGAAGTCGTTGCTGGTCAGCGCGCTGGAGAAGGTCGCACGGGCGCCGGTCGGGAGGGTGTGACTGGGGCCGGCCCAGTAGTCCCCGACCGCTACAGGCGTGTGCGGCCCGATGAAGATCGCGCCGGCGTTACGAATCTGCTCAGCGACCTCTCGGCTTCTGTCGCCGCACTGGATCTCCAAATGTTCCGAGGCGAACTCGTCGGCCAGCTCGATCGCGGTCTGTATGTCCTTGACGACGATGATGCGGCTGAACCGCCGCAGAGACTCGGCCGCCTCGGCGCCGCGCGGCAGCACGTTCAACTGCGCCGTCAACTGTTCCAGAATGGCGCGGGCCAGCGGCTCCGAATCGGTCGCCACGATCGCGCTGCTGTCGGCGGCGTGTTCGGCCTGGCTGAGCATATCGGCGGCCACCCATGCCGGGTTCGCCTCGGCGCCGGCGATGATGAACACCTCGCTCGGGCCCGCGATCGAATCGATCCCGACGCAATCGCCCGCCACGTTGTTCTTGGCCGCCTGGACCCAGGAGTTTCCGGGCCCGACGATCTTGTCCACCTTGGCGATGGTCTGCGTCCCGTAGGCCAGCGCCCCGACGGCCTGCACGCCGCCGATGCGGTAGACCTCCTCCACACCCAGCTCGTGACAAACGCCCAGGATCACCGGATGGATGCTCCCTTCGCAGCGCGGAGGCGAGACGACGGCAATTTCCTTCACGCCCGCGACTTGCGCCGGAACCACGGTCATAATCACGGTCGAGGGCAGCGGCGCCGCCGCACCGGGCACGCAGACGCCGGTGCGTCGAATCGGCGTGTACTTGATCCCCGTTCCCGCCGAGAACTGCGATTGATTGCCGATGAAGATCTTCGATTGATACGAGCGGACGTTGTCGATTGCCTTTCGCAGTGCGGCCAGTAACTCCGCGTCCATCGCTGCGTGGGCGCGGGCCGGCTCGTCGGCACCGATGCGGAACCGCCCCGGCTCGATATCGACGCCGTCGAACTTCTTCGTGTACTCGGCCACAGCCGTATCGCCCCGCTCGGCGACGTCACAGAGAATCGCCGCAACCGTGCGATTCTGCTCGCTGTCGTAACCCGCCATGCGCGCCGCCTGCAGCATCTCCGAGCGCAGCTTCGCAAGGCCCGACTCGAAATCAGGACTCGACGAGAGTAGGAGAAGATCGTTCAGTTCGGCGCTCATCAAGAATCAAACACCCAATATCAAGAAGAAAAATGGCGGCATCGCCGTGCGCCGCGCCTACGGGCTGAAATTCCCGTGGCTGTACACGCGTATGGCCCGTTGCAGCAGGAGGTATTTCTTGCCCTTGAACTCGGTGACCAGCCCGACGATGTTGAAGCGGATGGGCTCGTTGGCGGCCTCCTGTCTCTGCAACACCTGCTCCAGCGTCTTGCAGGGAAGCAGCTTGTAGTAGACCTCGCCGACGTTCCAGCCGAAGCCGTAGGGAAGAAACACGGGACGGTGGTTGGAGGCGGTGATCACGCCGACCCAGTTCACCATGACGCGGCCGAGCTTCTTTCGTTGCGCCGCTGTATTGGGGTCCGTCGGCGTCCCGCGCCGTACCGCGGGCGCCGCTCGGCCCTGGAGCTTTTCCAGGACGTCCGGGGGGATCGCCAGCTCGGCACCGGAACGTTCGGCGCCCTGCATCTCCTCGGGCACCGCCGGCCGGTTCGGTTCGGCTTCGTCGCTCTTGAGCTTGCTCAGCGGCAGGTAGTACGACGGAAACAGAAAGTTCTGCCTTTTGAAGCGCGTCACCGTGGCGGTGAGCCGGTACGTCGAATCCAGCCGGTCGTTGACGTCGGCGATCAAGGTCTCCAGACGTACCGACGGCAACAGCTCGAACCGCGTTCCGGCCGCGATTGTGCCTTCCACGCTGTTGGCGTCTGCGTTTAGCTCGAAATGCCAGGTGTCGTTCGCGTCGGGGCCGATGAGGGTCCCATCGACGCTTTCGAGCACGATCCCTTCGCGCAGGACCTTCGGCTCTCCTCGCCGCGCGGCAACGCCGGCGGAAGCGAGCAACAACACCGCGATTGCGGCGCTCGTCACCAATCGAATCGGTTTCGTTTTCACGCGGGCCGCCTCAACTCACATTCCCAGATTCTCTTTGATTCGCTGGACCACCTGTTCCGGCCCCTCGGCCCAGACAACGCTCTCGGAACACCGCGGGTCGTCGGTCGCAACCAGATCGACCAGCGGCTTCCAGAAATCACCCACTAAGATAATCGGTTTGCCCCGGTCGAGGAAGCCTTTGTTTTCCAGCTCCCACACCGTCGCCAATTCCAGCAGCGTGCCGGTCCCGCCGGGCAGAACGACGTAGGCGTCTCCGGCCTTGATGAGGTTCTTGAGCCGTTCTTCGAGCGTCTCCGTCCGGACTTCGCGGGTCACGTACTTGTTGGCGCTGCCGCCGAACGCCGAGCACGTTACGCCGACGACGGTTCCGCCCGCCTCGGCGGCGCCTTTGGCGCTGGCCCGCATGGTGCCGCCGTACCCCCCGTTGGCGACGATAAAGCCGGCTTGGGCCAGCGCGCGACCCACCCCTTCAGCCAGGATGTAGGCGGGCTCGCCTTCCCGGGCCCGGCCCGTTCCGAATACGCAGACCATTTTCTTAGTCATGGGCCTTCCTGCGCGTGTAGTTCAACAGGCCCGCCGAGAGCAAGATATCGCGGTCCCGCTTCGACAGCTCCAGCTTGCCGGTGAATTCGAGCGAGCCGTCGGCCTTGCGGATCGTGACGCGGTCGCTGTTTCGAATCGCTTCGAGCAGGCCGTCGATGACCAGCTCGTCGCCGGCCTCGATCTTGTCGTAGTCAGCCGGGTCGGAGAACTGGATCGGCACGATGCAGAAGTTGATCAGGTTCGCCCGGTGGATGCGCTCGATGGTCTTGGCGATCACCGCGCGGATGCCGAGGTACATCGGGCACAGGGCCGCGTGCTCGCGCGAGGAGCCCTGCCCGTAGCTTTCGGAGGCGACGATGATACCGGCGACGTTCTTGCCTTTGAGTTCAAGGGCCCGCTCGGCGAACGTCGGCTCGCCCGGCTCATTGAAGCAGTTGAACACCACCTTGGCGTACTCGGGGACATTCGAGCGGAGTTTCAGGAACGTCCCGGCCGGCATGATGTGGTCGGTCGTGATCTTGTCGCCGCACTTGAGCAGGACCTTCCCAGCCAGCTTCTCGGGCAGCGCCGGGGGCGTCTCGGGAACCACGATGGTCGGGCCGCGCAGGGCCTCGGCTTTCTCCGCCTCTTCCTTGCCCAGCGGCGCTTCGATCATGCTGTCGTCGATATGGAACTGCGCGGGCATTTCAATGTGCGGATAGTCGATACCCTGCTTTGCCGAGAGGTCGCGCGGGTCGGTGATGCAGCCGGTCAGGCCGGCGGCGACCGCCGTTTCTGGGCTAACCAGGTAGACCTGATCGCCTTTGACACCGCTGCGGCCGGCGAAGTTGCGGTTAAAGGTGCGCAGGCTCACGGTCCCGTTGGCGGGCGAGAAGCCCTGCCCGATGCACGGTCCGCAGCCGGATTCGAGGATCCGCGCCCCGGCCGAGATCAGATCGGCCAGCGCGCCGTTCGCGGCCAGCATGTTGAGCACTTCCCGGCTGCCCGGCGCGATGGCGAATTCCACCATCGGGTCGATCCGCCGGCCCTTGAGTACCTGCGCGACCATCATCAGGTCGGCGTAACTGGAGTTCGTGCAACTGCCGACCGCGATCTGATTGATCTTCGTGCCCACGATGTCGCCGATGGTCTTGACGTTGTCGGGCGAGGAGGGACAAGCCGCCATCGGTTCGAGCTGCGAGAGGTCGATCTCGATGACCCGGTCGTACTCCGCGTCCCCGTCAGCGGCCAGCGGCTGGTAATCCGCCTCCCGCTGCTGGGCGGCCAGGAACAGACGCGTCTGCTCGTCGCTGGGAAACACGCTCGTCGTCACGCCCAACTCGGCGCCCATGTTGGTGATCGTCGCCCGTTGCGGAACGGTCAAGGTCTCGACGCCGTCGCCGAAGTACTCGACCACCCAGCCGACGTTGCCCTTGGTGCTGAGAATGCTGAGCAGCTTGAGGATGACGTCCTTGGCCGCAACCCAGTCGGGCAGCTTACCGGTGAGCTTGACGCCGAGGACCTTCGGACACTTCAGGTAGAACGGCCCGCCCGCCATGGCTACCGCCACGTCGAGCCCGCCAGCGCCGATGGCGATCATGCCGATGCCGCCACCGGTGGGCGTGTGCGAGTCGCTGCCTAAGAGCGTCGCGCCGGGCTTGCCGAACCGCTCCAAGTGCACTTGGTGGCAGATCCCGTTGCCCGCCCGCGAGTGGTAGACGCCGCTGCGGGCCGCAACCGTCTGGAGATACAGATGGTCGTTGTGGTTCTCGGGGCCGAAACCCGCCATGTTGTGGTCGATGTAGCTGACGGAAAGATCGGTCTTGACCGCACCGACGCCCATCGACTCGTACAGCAGAAACGCCGTCGTGCCCGTGGCGTCCTGCGTCAGCGTCTGATCGATCCGTATCGCAATCGCCTCCCCCGCCGAAAGCCGCCCTTCGACCAGATGCGACCCCAATATCTTGTAAGCCAGCGTCGTACTCAATTCCGATACTCCTAACCCAATCCAAAACCCACACCATACCAAAATCCCCCCCCCAACACAAACCCCTCTCGCGAGCAGTCAATCCTCCGCCACCATCCCTCGCCTGTCCACCCGAAATCGGCACAAGCCCTCTTTCGCACCGGGAGTTGACCGGCTATACTGTTTCCGCGATAGCGCCAAATGATACGAGATCGACGCAACCGACGCGATTGTGTCATCCTGAGCGCCAGCGAAGGATCTGGGCACCGAACTGAATGCTACTTACGCTCGCGGTACCGGCTTCATATTCGCGGGCGAGATCGTTCAGGACGACAACGCATTGCGCACAAATGACCGAAAGCCACATTTGAAGCGCTTTATTGGATAACTGCGTCTGTAAAGAAAGGAAAGGGAGATTATGATCGAAAAGCGAGCCGTCTTCGTATTGGGTGCCGGTGCCAGTCGCCCCTACGGGTTCCCTGATGCGAGAGGGCTTAGGGCGCAGATTGTCGATCACTTCGTCGACCAATGGGAACAATACACCAGAGAGTCGCTATCTGGGGAAAGTGGCAAGCGCGTGACTTTTGAAAAGAACCGTGCCAAGCAAGACGCCCAAGAGTTCATTTCAACCTTTGACAAGTCAAGCACCGAATCGATCGACTTATTCTTATCAAGGAATCCCAAACTTGAGGAAATTGGGAAGAAGGCGATTTGCGTGAGCATTCTTGGAGCAGAGAACAGAAGCAAATTTCGTGAGCAAGTCGAGAAACCGGAGCATGACTGGTACTTTTATTTGTACAGCAAGCTGGCGAGGGAACTTATTGGACCGAACGATTTTCGAGAGTTCAGCAAGAACAACATAGTGTTTGTTACGTTCAACTACGACCGTTCGCTGGAGCATTTTCTATTCACCAGCCTCCTACATTCGTTTGAGGATGCCCATCCTGATGCGGTCAACGAGCAAATGCTTCGAATCCCGATCATTCATGTATATGGTCAGGCTGGAGGTTTGGATTGGCAGCAGGCCGAAAGTAAGGTCAAGTATGGTCCCCGAATTGGCGATCTGGCGCGAGTCAATCTGCCGGAGGTCATCAAGGACCTCTATGTCGTCCACGAAGGGAGGACGAATCCCGCGTTGCAGAGGGCGCGCGAGGAAATCGCCAATGCACAGCGAATCTTCTTTCTTGGCTTCGGCTACGCGAAAGAGAATCTCGAGGCGCTTGGCTTCCCTGATGTGCTGAAGCGAAACCACCGCATATATGGCACCGCTATGCACTCGACGGTCAAGGAGTTGCAAGATATCCAGCGCTACTTTGTTCACGCGCTGCAACAAGGCGGTAACACATCTGCTCACGTGGACAAGCAGGTTACCATGAGCGACTGTGACTGTGTGGCCTTGCTGCGGGAATTTCTCTGAATGGAGGCGGCCTCGCCCTCATGTCATCCTGAACGAAGTGAAGGATCTGGTCAGCGAATGGGAATTGTCATACGATGAATCACATGGCGAGGGCCAAAACGTATTGCATTTACATCATGACCAACAAGTCGGGGACACTCTATACGGGAGTCACGGGCAGTATCAAGACAAGAGTCTGGCAACACAAGAACGGGCTGGTCGAGGGCTTCACGAAAAGGTACAACATTACAAGGCTGATTTACTACGAGTCTTTTGCTGATATCTCCTCGGCGATTGCCCGTGAGAAGGAAATCAAAGGATGGGTTCGCCGCAAGAAACTGGACTTGATTGCATCTGCCAATCCGCAGTGGGATGATCTCAGCAAGGGCTGGTACGAGTGATGCGAATTGTGATTACTGGTTGCGCGCTTTGTCATCCTGAACGAAGCGTAGCGCAGTGAAGGATCTCGCCTGCGGACGGAAGAAGCTCCTCATTCTCAGGCCAGATCCTTCGCCTGCGGCTCAGGATGACACATGGGGGAACCAAGTTGAGTGAAAGCGGTGCTTCTGACAGCTTTCTCTTGGGTCAACGAGGCGGAGGAGCGTTTTGTCAAATCCGGCTGATGTTCTCGGCGCCGGTGGGGTTGTTTTGTAGAATCGGAGGGTGTGGTGGTTAGGATGCAGGGTGTTTTTGTCTGGCGGCGTCGGGGAGCCGATTGCACGGGGACGTGCTTTCTGCGGGGGAGTGGGAAGGACGGTTTTGCGTATGAGAAGATGGGGCCAAGTGGCGCTTCTCGGTTTGGCCGTGGCGTTGTTGTGGTCGGCGGCGGGCGCGGCGCTACTGTTGGTTCGTCCGTGTGCAGCGCGCGAAGCGGGTCCGGTCGCAACGAATCGGGCCGAGTACGCCGGGTCGGTCAGTTGCCGCCAGTGCCACGAGCGATTCTACGGGCTGTGGGCGTCCTCGCATCACGGCCTGGCGATGCAGCCGTACACGACCGAATTTGCCCGTGCGAATCTCACAACCCAGACCGAAGCCATACGCATCGGGGCCTACGAGTACCGTGCTATCGTCGACGGCGACAGCGGATGGGTCCGCGAGAAGGGGCCGCAGGGTCCCAAACGCTATCCGATCGCCCACGTGATGGGGGGCAAGAACGTATACTATTTCCTGACGCCGGCGCAGCGGGGGCGCCTTCAGACCCTGCCCGTGGCGTACGACGTCCGCGCCGGGGAGTGGTTCGATACCGCCGCCAGCGGCGTGCGCCATTTTCCGGGCACGGAGTCCGACGAGCCCGTTCACTGGACGGACCCGATGTACACGTTCAATACGTCATGCTACGGTTGCCACGTCAGCCAGTTGACCAGCAACTACGACCTGAGCAGCGACACTTATCACACGACGTGGGCCGAGCCGGGCATTAACTGCGAAGCCTGTCACGGTTCCGGTATCGAACACGTGCGGGTGTGCCAGGCGACGCCCGAGGGGCAGGAGCCCAACGATCTGAAGATCATCGTCACCAAGACCTTCTCGGCCGATCAGATCAATGCGATGTGCAACGCCTGTCACGCCAAGCTGAGCCCGATCACGAACTCGTTCGAGCCGGGACAGCGATTCTTCGACCATTTCGATCTGATCACGCTCGACCATTCGGATTTCTATCCGGACGGACGCGATCTGGGCGAGAACTACACGATGACCACGTGGCGGATGAGCCCGTGCCTCAAGAGCGGCAAGCTCGACTGCGCGCACTGTCACACCTCCAGCGGACGCTATCGCTTCAAGAGCGTGGAACAGCCGAACGCCGCCTGTCTGCCCTGTCACCGCGAGCGGGTAGAAAACGTTGCGGCCCACTCGCACCACGAGGCCGACGGCACGGGCAGCCGGTGCATCGCCTGTCACATGCCCATGACGGACTTCGCCCGCATGACGCGCAGCGACCATTCCATGCGTCCCCCCGCGCCGGCGGCGACCCTCAAGTTCAAGTCCCCCAACGCGTGCAACATCTGTCACGACGATCACGATCCAGCCTGGGCCGATGAATACGTCCGGCAGTGGCACGAGCAGGACTACCAGAAGCCCATCCTGGAGCAGGCAAGCCTCGTGGATGCCGCGCGCCGGGGCGATTGGAGCCGCCTGGATGCCATTCTGACGTACATCGGATCGAAGGAGCGCGACGAAGTCTTCGCGGCGTCGCTGATCCGTTTGCTGGGCAGATGTGAATCGCAGAAGAAATGGCCGGCTGTGATCAAGGCTCTCGAAGAGGATCGTTCTCCGCTGGTGCGGGCCGCGGCGGCCCAGACCCTGCACGGATACCTCACGGCCGAGTCTTTCCCGGCGCTGCTGGCGGCCACCGGCGACGACTATCGTCTCGTCCGCGTGCGGGCGGCGGCCGCTCTGGCGGCCATCCCGCTCGAACAGCTCGCCGACGAAGAACACCAGAACCAGGTCCGAAGCGCCACCGCGGAGCTCATGGAGTCGCTGAACGCCTCGCCGGATGACTACACCTCCCACTTCAATCTCGGCAACGTCCACATGCAGCGACAGGACCACGCCAAAGCTCTGGCCTCGTACGAGACGGCCATCAAGCTGCGTCCGGATTTCGTGCCGCCCTACGTGAATGCGGCGTTTGCCTACAATGCCCGGGGGCAGAACGACAAGGCCGAGGCGTCGTTCCGCAAAGCTCTCGCTCTCGATCCGAACAACGCGGCCGTTCATCTGAACCTTGGCATGCTCCTGGGCGAGCTGAAGCGCCCCCGCGAGGCGGAAGGGGCCTTTCGCGACGCGCTGAAAGCCGACCCGAATGCGGCGGCCGCCGCCTACAATCTCGGCGTTCTGCTCTCTGAATCCAAGCCGAAAGAGTGTCTCGACTGGTGCCGAAAGGCCTACGAGCTACGGCCTAACGAGGGAAGGTACGGCTACACCTACGCCTTTTTCCTGAGGCAAAACGGGCAAGTGGAACAGGCGATTCGTGTTCTGCGCAAGATGGTCAACGCCGCGGCGGCGTATCCCGACGCCTACCTCCTGCTGGGCGAGCTTCTGGAAAGCCAGGGCAAAGTGGGCGACGCCCTCAGCGTCTACCGCCGGGGCTCGCAGAACAAGGACATGGCCCCGCGGGACCGCTACAAGCTCGATATGCATCTGCAGCGTCTGATGCGGTAAGGCCCCACAAGATGTCCCCGAACGGTCGAATGAAAAGCCTCGGGTGATTTATCTCCTTCTTCTGAGGTGGTTGTGTTGCAGTTTATCACGATTTGCTGTCTGTCACTGATGGTCGCTTGCCCGGTGCATGCCGGTCAAGGCGCCGATGTGTCTTCCGGCAAGTGTACGTTATACCTCTGCTGCCAGGCGGACAACGACCTGCATCAGGTTCTCCAGGACAACGGTTTCGACTGCGTGCGTTTCGATCGACTCTCGGCCGCTCTGGCGCGCGTCCCGCAGGAAGCGCCGCTTCTGGTCCTGGCGGACGGGTATCCGGACAAGATGACGGAAATGACCGCCGCACAGTTCGAGCGGGCGCGAAAGAAAAACCTCCGCCTCTATATCGAGTATCCCGCCCGGCTGCCCGGCCTGGAGGTAGCTCCGCCCGCCCGCCTCAAGATCGAGCGTGCGGTGGTAACTTCGGATTTCTTCGGCCCGAAGCTCGGCACCTCGCGCATTTTGTCCATCAACGGCAAACACGTCGTACCGGTTAACGCTGCGGAGGCGCATCTGGTCGCGGCGCGAGTGGCCGGCTTCGATACCGCCGTCTACGGGCTGCCCGAAGGAACGTATCCGCTTCTCTTCGAGCACGCCGACGGCACGATGCTGATCGCCACCACGAAGCTCAGCCATTTTGTCACGGGCCGCTACTGCCCTGCCGATGCAATCGAGAGCATGTGGCAGGGAATCTTGCGATGGCTGTGTCATGGCCGTGCTGCGCCCGCATTGCGCTGGACTCCAACAGTGCGCCCGACGTATCCGCGGGATGCAACCGTGCCGGGAGACGTCGAAAAGAGGGCCGTTCGCCGTGCGGGGCAATGGTATTACCGATCCAGACTGCTGCCGACTGCCGAGCAGGATGAGGAAGTCAAAGTGGCAATGAAACAACAAGGCATTCTGCCTGCCCCCTCATTCGGCGAGCCGGTCGGCGACGGGTCTTTCGGCATCCTCCAGGGCTACATGTCGGGCATCTCGCATGACGGCCGCCAGGCGCGGAACGCCGTGCGTCGGGGTGACAACAACTGCGAAGCGGCCATGACTCTTGCCCTTGCCGGCAGGCTCGACGGCGACAGAGAAAAGCTCCGGGCCGCCGCGAACATCCTCGATTTCTATCTCTTCGACTCCGAGGCGCGCAAGGGTGCGCGCGGCGATCCCAACCACGGCGCCTACGGTCTCATCGCCTGGGGCATCGACGATCCGGCCTGGCTCAAGGCCAACTACGGGGACGACAATGCCCGCCAGATGATGGGCATTCTGGCAACGGCGGCGGTTGTCGGCAGCGACCGCTGGAACGAGGCCGTCGGCATGTGTCTGCTGGCGAATCTCCGCACCACCGGCGTCCTGGGCTTTCGGCCCGGCCGCATCGACATCGGACCGCTTACCCAAAACGGCTGGCAGCCGTATTTCAAAGCCCAGACGGTCCACCTCTCGCCCCATTATCAGGCCTATCTCTGGGCCTGCTTCCTCTGGGCGTATCACCACACGGGCGACGAGCTGTTCTATGCCCGCACCGAAAGAGCGATTCGCCGGACGATGGAGAACTACCCCGACAACTGGAGCTGGACCAACGGCATGGCCCAGGAACAAGCCCGCATGCTTCTGCCGCTGGCCTGGCTGGTGCGCGTGAACGACACTGCGGAGCACCGTCGATGGCTCAGGCGAATCGCCGCCGACCTGGTCGCCCTGCAACAGCCGTGCGGCGCCATCCGGGAGCAGTTGGGCCGGCCGGGAAAGGGAGCCTATCCACCGCCGAAGTCCAATCAAGACTACGGCGGCAACGAGGCATCCCTGATCCAGCAGAACGGCGACCCCGTGTGCGATCTGCTCTATACCACCAACTTCGCCTTCCTGGGCCTGCACGAGGCCGCGACCGCCACCGGCGAATCGCTCTACCTCAAAGCGGAAGACAAACTTGCACAGTTTCTCTGTCGCATCCAGGTGCGCTCAGAATCGCATCCGGAACTGGATGGGACATGGTTTCGGGCCTTCGATTTTCAACGCTGGGAGCCCTGGGGCAGCGACGCCGATGCCGGCTGGGGCGCCTGGTGCACCATGACCGGGTGGATTCACTCCTGGATCACTTCGGTGCTCGCCATGCGCCAAATGGACACCAGTCTCTGGGATCTTACGATCGACGTTCCCCTGGCAAAGCCGTATCGAAAGCATCGCTCCGCTATGATACCGGATGCCATGTCGGGTTCAGTGGGCCTGCCGTAACCCGGGGGGCTGCCTCATTCACATCGGCTCCGAGCGTATCTCGAACTCTTCGATGCTCCGGGCGTTCCTGCGAATGAAGTCGATCCAGAGACCGCACTCGCACGTGGCGTAGAAGTGGTACGCGGTGCGATAGTCCACCGTATCGAACTGGTGGCAGAAATCCTTCGTCCGGAAGCCGTCGACCGCCGCACCACAGCTTGGGCAGCGGCAACGAAAATCCACCCAATCGAAACCTTCGCCGGGAGGCTCAGCCAACTGATGAGATTCTTCGTGAGGCGCTTCCAGAGTCACTGATCCTTCCCTCATCTTCCTTGTCATTTTCTCCGTCCCCTGGTCCGGCGCTGTCGTTGGGCAGCGCAGCCGAAGTGTCATGAACCCCGGGATTCCTTTCCGCGGATCAGTGGGCGCTGCTCCGTTAACAGCCACCCATCGTGTCACTATTGTCCAATGGTACAATAGGACGTATAGGCAAGTCAAGCCAAAAGACCGGCACCGGGAGCAACGAACGTTGATTCCGGACCCAATGTATGGTAAGATGGGTAGAGTTTACCGATTCCAATGTTTTCTGGGCGTAATCGCGTTTGTCGGTACCGTCCGCTCGCGGCGCTTATCTACAGGAGTATGGGTGCACCAGATGAGAACACACAAACAGGCTTTAGTGCTGTCAGCCGTACCGGTCCTTCTCTGGGCCGGTCTGATCGGCGTTTATCAGGTGAGTGTCGTGCACGCGGACGGAGGGCTGGAATCCGCCCCCGTCGTGATCAACGAGTTGCTCGCTTCGAACGTCAACTCCACCGCCGATCCACAGGGCGAGTTTGACGACTGGATCGAGCTGTACAACGTTGGGGACATTCCGGTCGATATCGGGGGCATGTACCTGACGGACGATACGTCCACTCCAACGAAATGGCAGATTCCCCTGGACAACCCCGGGCAGACAACGATCCCGCCCCATGGATATCTGCTCGTCTGGGCCGACAAGGATGATGCGAGCCAGGGCCTGCATGCTGCCTTCTCGCTCAATGCCGGCGGCGAAGAGATCGCCCTTACGGACGTCGACGGCACCACTGTCATCGACAGTGTCCGCTTCGGCCCGCAACGAGCCGACGTCTCGTACGGTCGATACCCCGATGGGAGCACCGCCTGGTCGCTGATGGCCTTCCCCACGGCCGGCAGTGAGAACATCCGCCCGTACGAAGGATTCGTGGAAGAGCCGCAGATCAGTCCCGGTCACGGCTTCCACGACAGCGCCGTCCAGGTGACGATCGCATGCGATACGCCCGAGGTCGCGATTTATTACACGACGGATGGGAGCGATCCCTACCTGACCAACGGCGCGCGTCCGAGCCCCCAGGCGGTTCTGTACGCCGGGCCCGTGCAGATCAGTCGGACCACCTGCCTGCGCGCGGTGGCGACGCGGGCTGGCTGGAAGGCGTCGCCGGTGGAAACGCAAACGTATCTCTTCGCTGCGGACGTGGCCCGGCAGTCCCCCGGCGGTCAATCCCCCGGCCCCGCGTGGCCTTCGGGCTCCGTCAACGGGCAAGTGATCGATTATGGCATGGACCCGGACGTGGTGAATGCCCCCTCGTACAAGAATCTGATCGACGACGCCCTGCTCTCCATTCCATCGGTCTCACTGGTGACGGACCTGGACAACCTGTTTGATCCGGCCAAGGGAATCTACGTCAACGCCGGTCGTGAAGGCCGGGACTGGGAGCGACCGGTGTCGGTGGAGCTGATCTGCCCGGACGGCAGCGAAGGATTCCAGATCAATGCCGGCATCCGCATTCGCGGCGGCTTCAGCCGCACCGGTGGCAACCCCAAGCATTCGTTCCGCCTGTTCTTCCGTAGCGAATACGGGCCGCCGGCGCTCAAATACGCCCTGTTCGGTGCCGAAGGCGCCGATGAGTTCGAGAACCTCGACCTCCGCACCGCGCAAAACTACGCCTGGAGCCTCCAGTCCTCCAATCCGGGCGAGAAGAATACCTTCATCAGGGAAGTCTTGTGTCGCGATCTGCAGCGCGAGACGGGCAAGCCGTATACCCGAAGCCGATACTACCACCTCTACATCAACGGCCAGTACTGGGGGCTCTACCAAAGCCAGGAACGGTCCGAAGCCTCCTATGCCGCCACCTATTTCGGCGGCGAGGACGACGACTACGACGTCGTCAAGGCCGACAACTACCGGACCTCCTATACCGACGGCTCGATCGACGACTGGAATCTGCTCTGGACGCTGTGCCAGCGAGGCTTCGAGAGCGACCTGGAATACTACGCCGTCCAGGGCAAAAGACCGGATGGCACGGACGACCCGCATATCCCGGTACACGTCGACGTGGAGAATCTGATCGACTACATGATCGGCATCTTCTTTACCGGCAACGACGATGCCCCGGTTACGCTGGGCGGGTCGCAGGCAAACAATTTCTTCGCCGTGCGGAACCGCAGGGTCGAGGCACGCGATGGCTGGAAGTTCTTCGCCTACGACAACGAGCATTCACTGGGTGTCCTCAGAGGTCTGTACGACGACCGCACGGGCCCGGTCTCCGCCGGCCAGTCGCGCGACCACTTCAACCCGCAGTGGCTGCACCAGAAATTGATGGCGCATCCGGAGTACCGCATGCGCTTTGCCGATCACACGCAGAAGCACTTCTTCAACGGCGGCGCGATGACGCCGGAGAAGGCGATCGCACTGTGTCTGTCCCGCGCCGGAGAGATCGACCTCGCCATCATCGCCGAATCGGCCCGCTGGGGCGACCAGCGCCCTTCCAGAGCCAGCAATCCCTACACGAAGGCCGACTGGTGGAACGAGGTCAACGGCTATCTCGCCAGCACCTACTTCCCGGCGCGCACGCAGATCGTTCTCGATCAGCTCCGCAATCGAGGGCTCTACCCTCAGGTCGAAGCGCCGGCCTTTTACGTCAACGACTCGTATCAGCACGGCGGATATATCAGTTCCACAGACACGATCTCCATGACCGGCGGCGGCACCGTCTGGTACACGCTCGACGGCACGGACCCGCGTCTCCCGGGCATGACGGGCGAACCCACCGATGAGATCACGCTGGTCGCCGCAGGCGCCTCCAAGCGCGTATACGTTCCCGCCGGCCCCGTCAACGAGGCCTGGAAAGGCGCCGAAGCGTTCGACGATTCCGACTGGACCGAGGGCACCGGCGGCGTGGGCTACGAGAGAAGCAGCGGCTACCAGGACTTCTTCGACATCGACGTCGAGAGTCGCATGTACGGCACCAATACGACATGTTATATCCGCACCCCCTTCAACCTGTTGGCCGAGGAGGTTGACGATGTCTCTCGTCTGGCCCTGCGAATTCGGTATGACGACGGCTTCGTGGCCTACCTCAACGGGACGGAGGTGGCCCGGAAGAACTTCGTGGGCGCACCGGCCTGGGATTCGCCCGCCGCGGCGCAGAATTCGGACGCCGCCGCCGTCAGCTTCGAAGAGCTCAACATCACGGCGCACGCAGGCAGACTGCAAAGGGGCCGGAACATTCTTGCCATTCAGGGCTTGAACCTCTCCACCAGCAGTTCCGACTTTCTCATCTCCGTTGAACTGGTCTCGAGCCGGGAGCCGGAAGGCGGCGTGCCGGCCGACGTCTCACCGACTGCCGTCAAGTTCAAGCAGCCCCTCGTTCTGGAGCACAGCGCTCATCTCACAGCTCGGGCACTGGCCGGAACGACGTGGAGCGCCTTGAGCGAGGCGGTCTTTGCGGCCGGACCGGTGGCGCAGTCCCTGCGTCTCAGCGAGATCATGTACCACCCGCAGGACACCGGCGACCCGAACGATTCGGACGCCGAATACATCGAGCTGACCAATATCGGCAGCGAGCTCATCAATCTCAATCTGGTTCGTTTCTCGGACGGCGTGGATTTCATCTTCCCGAGCGTCACACTTGGGCCCGATGAATACGTCCTGGTTGTCAAAGACCGCGACGCCTTTGAAGCCAGGTACGGCCCCGAGCTTCCGGTTGCCGGCGAGTATTCCGGCTCGCTGAGCAATGCCGGCGAACGCATCGAGCTGCTCGACGCGGTCGGCACGACGATTCACGCCTTCTCCTATGAGGACAACTGGCACAAAACAACGGACGGCCAGGGGTACTCGCTCACCGTGACAGATCCGCACGGCACGGACCCCAACGACTTATCTGACGGCGCCGCCTGGCGTCCCAGCCTCACGCTGGGGGGTTCACCGGGATGGGATGAAACGGCCGAGCCCGGAAACTGAAGAGAACCTGCCGAAGCCGCTGGCCGCGGACACGAACTGGGCCTGAGGCGGCGGCCTCGAACACGTGAATTCCGCCGGCGAGCCCAGGCCCCTCTTCCACGCAGCGCATATCCCATCCCGACAGGTGGCCGCGTCGAAGTGTGCGTGACACTGAGACAAAACCACTATTTTTTTCTTTTTTCTTATGCGGGATTTGGACATTTGCTGGTATAATACGCGAATCGTTCACACGATGACGTCTACGTGAGGCAGCCTGGAGGAGGGAGGCAACGCTGTTCTGGGGGGTGGTTAGGAGTTCCGTCCGGGAACTCAAGGCTGCCTGGGAGAGAACAGGTAGGTCGAGCCCGTAACTTGGAGGGGCTGCTAATGGCAAGAAAAACGCGATCCGTAACGTCCACAATCATTTTCCCAATCCTTTTGTTTTTGCTCGTGCTTCCCGGGCCTGCTGCATCAGGCGAACAGGAAGCGAAGTCCGCCGCCGCATCGACGAACGCAGAGGCCGTGCCCCCGACCGATGACAGCCCGAAGTTTCCGGTTCGAGAGATCCGCATCCTCGGCAACACGTTTTTGTCCGAAGAGGAACTGCTGGGATCTCTCCCCCTCGACTACGAGCACGCCGTCGACGGCAAGGAGAGCAAGTCGTACGACTTCCGCGTTCTGCACGAAATCGTGGCCGAGCCCGGGCAGTCTCGACCGGTCTCCAAACGAACGATGGAGGGGTTTACCGGCTACATTTTGTCCCGGTACCGCCGTCGGGGCTTTGCCGGCGTTTACGTCTACGTGAGCGCCGAAACGGTAGAGGGTAAAGCGCGACTGGTAGACGACGTCCTCCAAGTCCGGGTCATCGAGAGCCGCCTCGCCCATGTCCGGATCGAACACCACCGCCCGGAGGAAGGCGATCCCAACCAGGAAGAGTCGCGCGTGGGCATGGCGAACTATCGCTTCTGGCTCCCCGGTTTCAAGCCCGTCCAACGTGACTACACGGTTCTAAACGACGCGGTCCTCAAGGGCTGGTCACCGGCGAAGCCCGGGCAGGCGATTCCGAAGAGAAAGCTGGAACAGTTTGTCGCCCTGCTCAACACGAACCCGGACCGGCACGCCTCGGCCGTGCTTTCCGCCAGCGACGAGCCGAACAACGTCGATTTAACCTATGAGATCAACGAAGGAGATCCCTGGCACTTCTACGCCCAGGTGGACGACGCGGGAACGAATGAACGGCAGTGGAGCCCGCGCGTGGGAGTGGTCAACAGCAACGTCACCGGCCGCGACGACCGCCTTTCCCTGATGTATCAGTTGGACGTCGAAGCCTGGGATGAAAACTACGCCGGCTTTGGCAACTATGATTTCCCCTTCTTGACGCCTCGTCTGCGCATCGGCTTCTACGCGGGGTACAGCCGGTTTGACATCGGCACGCAAGCGACCGGGGGCATCACGTCCTTTCTCGGCGATGGCTCGTTTGTGGGAGCCACCCTGCGCTACAACGTTGCCAAGTGGGGCAATTGGCTCTTCGATTTCACGGGCTCCGTGTCCGATGAGCAAAGCAGGGTACACCCGTCCCTGGGAACGGAAGCTGATGTCGATATGCAGTTGTATGGGGTAGGCGCTCAAATTCATCGCACCGCCGGCACGTCCCGAACCATGTTTTCGTTCGAACGGCTCCAGAACTATGATGGCTCCAGCGCCGAACGATTTGCGGTGGCCCGGCCGGGCGCGGACCCTGACTTCATCAGGTACTCGGCCTCGGCGGCGCACCGACAATCCCTTGACGCCAACGACGTTCACACCGTCCTGGTCAGGCTTACGGGGGTTGCGTCAAACGAGCGACTCGTACCGGCGAAGATGACGACCTTCGGGGGCCTGTATACGGTGCGCGGGTATGAGGAGGACGAGATCGTCGCCGATGGAGGGCTCCTGGCTTCTCTGGAGTATCGCTACGACCTGACACAATCCCTGCACGGCAAGCAAAACGACGGCGACAAGCGTTCCTTGTCGCCCGGCGTATCACTGCTCTGTTTCACCGACTATGCCCGGCCCGAGATCAAGGATCCGCTGCCGGGTGAATTCGACACACAGACCATGTGGGGCGCCGGTCTCGGAACGCTGATTGAGTTGGGAGGTAATTTCCAGGCCGGGATATATCACGGCTGGGCCCTCCGCGAGACCAAGCGCGGTGATGGCGACACCATCACCGGTAGAGGCGACACTCAGTGGAATTTCAACATTATCTATCGGTGGTAACACCGCCGATGGAGAACCTTCGTGAAGCGACGGCCGGTTGACTGACCCAGGCGCTTTTCGGGAGAGAAACGATGAAAACGACAAATCCAGGTCGAACGGGGCTCCTGCTGAAATGGACGGCACTGCTGGTGGTGATCCTGCATCTTTCGCCGGCGGTCTCACTCGCCGGCCCGGAAGGGGCGGAGGTGGTCTCCGGCATAGTGCGATTTGGCGGGACCGGCAACTATACCACCATACACGCGTCCGATCGGGCGATCATAGACTATCAGACGTTTAACATCGGTCTGCCCGAAACGGTCGAGTTCATCCAGCCCAGCAGCACCGCCTCGGTCCTGAACCGGATTCTCAGCGCGAGCCCGACAACGATCGACGGCACCCTCCTGGCGAACGGACGGGTGTTCTTTGTCAATCCGGCCGGTATCATCTTCGGAGAGTCGGCCCGGGTCAACGTGACTCAGTTGATCGCCTCGGCGCTCAACATCAGCAACACCGACTTCATTAATGGCAATTACGTTTTCTCCGACGGCGCGGGCTCCGTCGTGAACAAAGGCAACATCGAGGCCGAAAGGGCCTATTTGATCGGCCGGCAGGTTGCCAACTTCGGGAATATCGACTGTCCCGGCGGATACGCCGTGCTCGCCGCCGGCGAACGGGTGTTTCTGGGCGTCCCCGGCAGCGACCTCTTTGTGGAAGTAGAAGCTCCGAAGGCCCCCGAGGCGCCCGTCGAAGGTGCTGCCGTGGCCAATGAAGGGACGATCAACGCCGGCAGCGGCAAGATCATCCTGGCGGCCGCCGGAGACCTCTACTCCCAAGCCATCTCCAACGTCGGCACGCTGTCGGCCTCCGTCGAGGCCGGAGACGCAGGGCAGGTCGAACTGACCGCGCCCGATGGGCTCGTGACCAACGCGGGCGATATTGAAGCGGTCAGCCGTGGCGGCGCCGGCGGCACCGTGCACGTCCTGGGGGACCGAGTGAGCTTGGTCGATGACGCACACATTGACGTCTCGGGAGCGACCGGCGGCGGCACCGTCCTGGTCGGTGGTGACTACCAGGGCAAGGGCGAGCTGCCCACCGCCTCGCGGACCTACGTCGGTCCCAGTGCCAGTATCAAGGCCGATGCCGGCCGGTCCGGTGACGGAGGCAAAATCATCGTCTGGGCGGACGACGCCACGTCCTTCCAGGGACACGCCAGCGCGCAAGGCGGGCACGACGAGGGCAACGGCGGCCTCGTCGAAGTCTCGGCAAAGGAACATCTGGATTTTCGGGGCACCGTCGACACACGGGCGCCCGAGGGGGACACCGGTACCTTGCTACTGGACCCGGCGGCCATCGAAGTGGTGGCCGGCGGGTCTCTCGTACTGGCGGATGTGGATGCGTTTCTGGACGCCGGTTCCGACCCCGCCGTCTCTCAGATCGATCCCGACCGCCTTGAGGAAGCAGGGACCAACGTTGATTTGCAGGCCAGAGATACCATCCTGTTCTCCGATTCCGTCACGATGCTCAACGACGGGGTCGGCATCACGGCGCGGGCCGGCGACGACATAACGGTCGCAGCCCCCATCACCACAAGGGGCGGCGCGCTCAATTTCACGGCAAACGACAGCGGGGGGAACCAGTCTGGAGACGGATCTATCCTCGTCAATGACGCCCTGGATACGACCGGCGGGGGTTTGGCCGGCGCGGCAATCACATTGACCGTCAGCGGGGGTACGGGCAGTATTCAACTGGGAGGCAGCGTAACGACCGGGGCCGCCGGGCAGATATACGCCGGCCCGGCTACGCTCGGCACGGACGTGACACTGACAGGCAGCACCGTCAGCTTCGGAAATACCGTCGAAGGAACGGCGGCCGGCAGCGAGCAGTTGAACGTAACTGGAAACGCCGCCTTCGCCGA
>JAFGCA010000659.1 GCA_016932895.1 Sedimentisphaerales bacterium
GCCACATGCTCCACCGCTTGTGTGAGCCCCCGTCAATTCCTTTGAGTTTTAGCCTTGCGACCGTACTCCCCAGGCGGTCTACTTAATGCTTTTGCTGCGGCCGCGCCGGCGTCAGAACCACCGCGACCTAGTAGACATCGTTTACGGCGTGGACTACCAGGGTATCTAATCCTGTTCGCTCCCCACGCTTTCGCACCTGAGCGTCAGAGCAGGCCTAGTGCGCCGTTTTCACCACCGGCGTTCCTCTAGATATCTACGCATTTCACCGCTCCACCTAGAGTTCCACGCACCCCTGCCTGTCTCAAGGACAGCAGTATGCCCTGCAGTTCCTCGGGTAAGCCGGGGAATTTCACAAGACACTTACTGTCCCGCCTGCGTGCGCTTTAAGCCCAGTAATTCCGAACAACGCTTGCCACCTTCGTATTACCGCGGCTGCTGGCACGAAGTTAGCCGTGGCTTCCTTTGGGATCGATCAGGCCGAAGCCTTTCTTCACCCTGACAGTAGTTTACACCCCGAGGGGCTTCGTCCTACACGCGGCGTCGCTGGATCAAGCTTTCGCTCATTGTCCAAGATTCGCGGCTGCAGCCCTCCGTGGAGGTCCGGACAGTGTCTCAGTTCCGATGTGCCGGGCCAACCTCTCAGTCCCGGTACGCGTCGTCGCCTTGGTAGGCCGTTACCCTACCAACAAGCTGATACGACATAGGCCGCTCCCAGACCGGCCGAAACCATTTGGTCTTCAAACCATTCGATTCGAAGACATCATCCGGTATTACCCGCGGTTTCCCTCGGCTATCCCGGTGTCCAGGGCACGTTACCTATGCATTACTCACCCGTTCGCCACTAACCTCAATTTCGATTACTCAAAAAATTGGTCCGTTCGACTTGCATGCCTTAACCACGCCGCCAGCGTTCGTTCTGAGCCAGGATCAAACTCTTCAGTTTGTATCTTCTGCGCGTCCGAGCCGAAGCCGGGACGGATTGCAGTTGATAATAGGACTCAACACTCACGTCTGTGCACGAGAATGTTGAAAGCCTCGAAGCCTTTGGCTCCGAGACACACACCTTGCCAGGTCGTGCTGGCATAGGATGAAATCGACACCGGGCAGTCACAGTCCCGATGCGACTCACATTCTCGCTGCGTCACAACTGTTCACTTGTCAAAGAGCTATCCCGGCCTCGGGAGACACTGCGTGCCTGCTCGCACGTCTGATCCCCACCGCATCGGCCCGGGAAAATGCTGCCAGACGGATTTTGTCACCCGCAAGGCAGGCATTTAAATCTATCACAAATTCCCGGCAGGTCAAGGGTATTTTTCGCGAAATTCCCACTTTCTCGGTCCTGCCAGGACTGCGTATGCATTTGTAGGGCAAAACAGCGTTAAAGGCTTGTTTTTGCCGGCCTTAGCGATCGTAGCGGCCTGGGCGATCCAGTCCCTGTCAGCTAAGGGTCGCTCACTTTAGCGGCCGCCCCGGCCGGCGTCAAGGGACGAATTTGCCTCCTGAGAAAATTTTTTTGGCCTGCGGTTCGCCCCCCCGGCTCGCTCGTGCGGCCCCAAAACAGACCGCCGCGCCGGTGCGTGTTGGCCCGCTGATCCGCCGCCGCCGCACCTGCCGGCCTGGGGCGCCGAGGCTCGCCCGCCGCCCCCGGCCGGGCACAGCATACCTCGCTCCGGTACGCTCCATATGGCCCCATCGACCGCCGCCCCCACAAAAAAGACCTTCAATGTCCGGCATGCGTCCCTCTTCGCTCATTCGCCGATAATCTTGACCAGGAGTCGCTTCCGGCGTTTGCCGTCAAATTCGTAATAGAAGATGTGTTCCCACGGGCCCAGGTGGAGCTTGCCGTCTGTGATCGCCACGACGACTTCCCTGCCCATCACCTGCCGCTTGAGATGGGCGTCGGCGTTATCCTCGTAGCCGTTGTGGTGATACTGGCTGTGCGGCTTTTCGGGAGCGAGCTTTTCGAGCCAGATCTCGTAGTCGTGATGCAGGCCGGATTCGTTGTCGTTAATGAAGACGCTCGCCGTGATATGCATCGCGTTGACAAGCACGAGCCCGTCCTGAACGCCGCTCCGGGCGACCAGCCGTTCCACCTCGTCATGGATCGACACGATCGCCCGTCGCGTCGGCGTCTCCATCCAGATTTCCTTGGTCAGCACTTTCATGATCGTCTCCTTCCATCCTGAGCTTACCGGCCGATTCGCCAAAAATCCAGTCCCGCTTGGCCCAACGCTGGGGGTCGATTTTTCGCGGCTTATGCGGTATCATGCCCTCGGATGGAACCGGAACCACCGCACCGAAACAGCAGAAATCAGCGTGAGCGACGACAAACCCAAAAAGAAGAAGGACAAACGCCCGAGCCGCTTTCAGCCGGCGATCGACGTGGCCGTATATTTTCTGACCCGCTGGATCGCCGTGTTCGCCCACTTTGTCGCCGTGGACGACGCCCTGCGATTCGCCCGGCTGCTTGGGCGGGGTCTCTGGCTCGTCTACGGCCGGGGACGAGACCGCGCCTGCGAAAACCTGCGCCTGAGCTTCCCCGACAAGGACCCCGCCTGGATCGAGCGCACGGCGCGGCGCAGCTTCGAGCAGCTTGTCATGATGGCGTTCGACGTGCTCTATACGACCCGTCTGATTCGCCTGAGCACGTGGCGACGCTATATCGAGCTGTCGGACCTCGCCCAGCCGCTGCGCCTCATGCTCGCCGGCCGAGGCGCGATCATGGTCACCGGGCACTACGGCAACTTCGAGATCCTCGGTTACGCCCTGGCGACCTTCGGCCTTGAGAGCTACTCCATCGCCCGACCCATCGACAACCCCTACATCAACCGCTACCTGCTCGGCGTCCGCCAGCGTCAAGGCCAGATCATCATCGACAAGAAGGGCGCCACGGAACACATGCTCCGCATCCTCGCCTCGGGGTATACGCTCGGTTTTATCGCCGACCAGAACGCCGGGCGAAAGGGCCTGTTCGTCGATTTCTTCGGCCGCAAAGCCAGCACCTACAAGAGCATCGGCCTGCTCGCCATGGAATACAACCTGCCCATCGTCGTCGGCTATGCTCGGCGCGTGGACGACCGCTATCGGTTTCGCGTTGGCGTCAGCCGCGTCATTCGCCCGGAAGACTGGCGAGATCAGGACGACCCGCTCCGCTGGATCACGGCGGAGTATACCCGCGCGATTGAAGACTTCGTCCGCGAAGACCCGGAGCAATACTGGTGGATTCACCGCCGCTGGAAGACCCGCCCGCCGGAAGAACGCCGCGCCCTCGAACGCGCGCAGCAAGAGGCTGCTGCCGGGACAAACTGAGTTCCCGCCCAAGCCCCCCTGCGCCGCCCCGGCCCACGCTACCCCACGTTGTCCCGCAGCGGATCTGCGAGATCCTGCCGCCGATTGCGCAGATCCACGTATTCATAGACCTCGAGAGTCTTGTATTTTGCGTGGTTCCGGTACAGCCGCCGGAGCTTCGCCGTCTCGGGGGCTTCGAGGTACGCCTCCGACTCGCCCAGGGCCGCCCCCCAGCGAATCTCGGTATTGCTGGCTGTGTACATCACCAGGTGCGACTGGGCATCGTCGATCCGCCCTTGGAAGTTGCTCACGTCCATTACGGCGATCTCCTGCCAGAGCTGCTCGTCCGCAGGCAGCCGCTCATCCACGGCCCGGATCTCCGCCAGCACCGCCAGTCCCGCCAGCATCGCGGGCGACTCGATCGTCCCGCCGGGCTCCAGGCGCCGCACCCGCTCGCCCCGCAACCGCACGAGGTGCCCTACCCGAGGATCCAGCGGCGCCGCAGGCAGCAGCACGCCCTCGGCGTCCACGTAGTAGACTATCTCCCCCTCCAGCACCGCCGCCACCGACGCCACCGGCCGTCGCAACGCACAATCGATCTCCAGCCGGCCGTCATACCGCCGCCGCATCTGCCGCACCTGCTTGACCCACGGATTCGACCGCAGATTCCCCGCCCACTCCTGCACGATCCCTTTCTCAAGAAAATCGTCGTCGCCCTGGATCCCCGTCGACAGGCACACCTGTGAGATCAGCGACTTGCTTGCCCAGGTCGGTGGATCCTTGAGCTCGACCTGCAGCTTCACCTGCCGGGCCTGGTTCACCTCCTGGACGTACTGCTCCAGGATGCCCAGCCCGATCAACACCAAGACCCCCAGCGA
>JAFGCA010000660.1 GCA_016932895.1 Sedimentisphaerales bacterium
ACGCTGGGGGAACACTCCGGCTCGTCCGGCAGCTCGACCTCGAAGGGAAATTTCGTGGCGTTCCCGTGGTAGGCGCGATAGCTCACCGACATGATGTGGAAGATGTCGAGCTTGTCCGCGTCGCGGATCAGCTTGGCGAAGAGCAGGGCCTGGCCGCGCAATTCCGTGGGCAATGTCTTGCAGTTGTGGTAACGGACGGCCGTCTCGACCCACTGCCTCTCCTCCCGCCGGAGGCTGTCCAGGATGCCCTCGTTGTCGAGCACTTTTACGCCGAGCAGGGAATGATCGACACTCTTAAGATCGTTGTATGTCCGGTACGTGGCGAATTGAGAGAATCGCCCGATGTCGTGAAACAGGGCGACTACCTCGGCGACCCGTGTCTGGTTGTCGTCCAGGGCAAGCCGCCCGGCCAGAAAGAGCATCTCGTCGCACGTCCGCTTCGTGTGCTCCTGCTTGAGCCGCAGGTGCGCGTTCACGTATTCATCGTCGCCGCAAAAACCGCCCGAATATTCCTCGAACCAGTGTCTGAATCGTTCGACTTGTTCCTGCTTCATCGGCTCATATCTCAAACTCGGTTGCGAAAAATGGGAAAGGTGTGAGTCTATCCGAGAACGGTCCCCGTTGCCAGCGGATACGGGCAAAAATCCAGGGACCCATTCCCAAACCAGCGACGAGCGATATAATAGGGCCGATCCTGATGATACTTGATTACGAAACGTGAACCGGTAGGAGTACAGGGAATGCCGACGGTGAAGGACATCGTTGTTCGGAAACCCACGACGGAAGAAATCAATCGCTGCAAGAGCTGGCCGATCTGGACGTGCGAGCCCAGCACGTTCGACTGGTCCTACACGGAGAAGGAAACCTGCTACGTCCTGGAGGGCGCCGTCACGATTTCGGACGGCAAGGAGTCCGTCAGCTTCGGCCCGGGCGATCTGGTCGTCTTCCCGCAGGACCTGGACTGCGTCTGGAATGTTGAGAAGGCCGTCCGCAAACACTACAACTTCGGATGAAGCACGCCGACTCACATGGACGTGCACGGATCGTCAGAAGCGGGGCAATTCCGTCGATTCGCTCATAGCCCATGTCGGCAGTCCGCTCACACGCTGAACTCCTCGGGCTTGAACTCCAGCCGCCGGCCGGCTTCGGCGGCTTCGTTGACTTTGAGCACCGTCACGGCGGTTTCATAGCCCACCTCCGCCGGGCAATTCAGTTTCGCCTTGCCCCGGATAGCGTCCACGAAGTTCTCCAGGTGCGGCTGGTGGATGGGCTTGTCCGATTGCATAGGCAACTGATACGTCGGCGGGGGCACGGAATCGCGGGCGTCCAGCGCCGCCGGTTTCGACTCACTCTTCACCTGCTCGCCCAGATAGCCCTTTCCGGCCCATGGTTGCCATTTCCGCTCGTCCACCCAGGTCTCGCGATAGACACGGCAGCGTGCGGCGCGCTCCGAGAGCAGCAGCGTACCCTCGTCGCCCATGAAGGTCTCGAAGTAGCCCTGGCCGCTGTTGGTGGTGATCGTTTGATAGAAAGCGCTGACAGGGCCATGCGGGGTATCATACTCGTAGATCGCCATCACGGTGTCGTACCACTCGTGCGTCGCCTTGTCGTAGTAGTTCGTGCGGCCGCTGGCGAGCACGGCGCCGGGCCTGGCGCCGAGGAACCAGTTGTAGATGTCGATCTGATGCGAGCCGAGATCGACGATGGGGCCGCCGCCGAGCCGCTTGTACCAGCGCCAGTTGCGAAGCTGCTGCATCGACTCGTAGCCGTACCTGGCCAGCGTAGCCGCATCGAGTTCCGTGCCCTTGGGACAGGGTACAGGCCCCTGCACCGAACGGTTCCACTGGCCGTTGACGGCGGTGATCCGGCCGAGCAACTTCGCCTCGGTGATGAGCTTGTCATAGCAGAAAATGTAGTTCGGGTTGCTGCGTCGCTGGTGGCCGATCTGCAGGAGTTTGCCCGTCCTGCGGGCGGCCTCGACCATTTGACGGGCCCCTTCCAGTGTGTTGGACATTTCCTTCTCGCAGTAGACGTGCAGCCCCGCGTTGAGACAGGCGACAGTGTGCTCGGCATGCCAGCAGTCCGGCGTGGCGATGAGAACGGCGTCCAGATCTTTTTCCCTGTCGAGCATTTCGCGGTAGTCTTCGTAGGCGTTGTGCCCGTGCCCGTACGTCCGCAGCCGGCCGGCGAGCCACTGGCGGTTATACGGCCAGATGTCGCACACCGCCTTGAAGCGCAGCCCCGGAATCAGCCGGGCCGCTTCCATCAGCGTCTTACCCTGCTCCCCCGCCCCGATCAGGGCCACGTTGACGTCTCCGCCATCCTCGGCGGCATGAAGACTGCTGAACACCGCCGGCGCCAATGTCAACGCCGCCCCCGCCTCGGCCACCGACCGAAGAAACTGCCGCCGATCACACTGCTGCTCGAATCGATCCCCGCTCATCATGCGCTCCTTTCGAATGCAGGACCAACCGCGGTCGCAAACAGGATGTACCCTGTCCGCAGCACGGCCGGGATAACATTTCTCGCCGCGAGTCGGCATGCCCGTCTGCAGCATACCGCCGTTTCGCCAGTACAATTGCGCGGGAGGCGGTTGTGTTACACGATTCAGTCCTGCCACTGACGCGAATCGCGCGTGTCCCCCTTGGGAATGATGGCCAGCTCTTCGTCCTGGAGCGACCAGGGGCTTTGGAGCGGGATGAGCTTCGCGGCGCCGATGCCCTTCTGCCGGGCGGGCGAATCGGCCTGCAGAGAGAAGTCCTTCACCTCAGGCGCTGCAAAACCGGGATCGATTCGCATACGATCCGTCTCCGCGTCCACCTGGGCCTTCACATCCTGTTCATTGGCCCAGAACAGATTGCCCTGCATCGCAACGCTGCCGTCGGACTTGGCGAAAGGCGAATCGCTCCCGATGTCTCCCGTGGAGACGCCAGTGGGACTGGCATAGAAGATGTTCCCGCGAATGGTTGGTTTCGATGCGCCGCACACTTCCAGCCCGGAACGCTTGTTGGCGGCGAAGGTGTTGCCCTCGATCAGGTCCTTGTTCTGAAACCAGCATGACACGCCGCACATTTCGTTGGCGTAGAAGAGGTTGCCTTTGACCGTGGCAGCCGTCACACCCGATGCGTAGATGCCGCTGCGAGCGTTGGAGAAGATGAGGCTGTCGATAACTGCCGGCGAGACATCGTCGTACCGAACGCCGTGCCAGGCGGCGCCCGAGATGCGGCAGCGCTCGATCTGCGTCTCGTCGTTGCCCGCCGCAATGCGGACGCCGGCATAATGACAATTCCGAATGTCGCTGTCGTGGATGCGCACGCGGCTCGGCAGGCCGGCCTTGTCGCCGATGACGACCCCCGTGCCCCAGACGGCCGCAACCAGCGTTCGTTCGACCTCGACGTTCGACCCGCCGAACACGCGAACGCCGTCTCCCGGACCGCCGAGCACGGCGCAGTCCGACAGGCGCACGCCGCTGCGCTCGATGCTGATG
>JAFGCA010000661.1 GCA_016932895.1 Sedimentisphaerales bacterium
CCCCTTTGCCGGCTCACCCGGTGATGCCAGCGGAGGCGCAGGCCGTCGGGAGTTCCCGACTCGGCCTGTCGCCTTCCCGGTCAGGGGTCGGTCCTGACCTGCCCGCTGGCTACCCCAACCGGCCTGGCGGCCTTCTATCAAGTATCAAGCTCCTGCGCATCGCACCCAAGGCTCGTTCGGGTTTGGCCTTGACCGCGCTTCACTGTTGGGCTAGCATGTTCACTATTGTGAACGTTTACGTTCTACCTGGCCAATTTCGGACGAAATTATACGTATTCGTGAATTATTGCAACCGTACATTTCGTATTTGCGTATTTTTTTATGGTCACCCCTGCTGATCGTCAGATTATTCATCGCTTCCGCCTGCTGCGCCAACGGCACGCTGGGAAACGCGGTAAATCTCTATTTGCAAAAGAATTAGGGATCAGCCCCTCCACCTACAATTACTACGAGCGTGACCGGGTGGCTCCTGCCGGGGTGCTCTATCGGGCGTGCCAGCTGACGGGCGAGTCGATCGAATGGCTCCTTACGGGCCGCCGTGGGAACGAGGCCGGCACCGCGGTGGGCCCGGCATCGGGCGGCATCGGCCCCGAGGCAGGCCAAGGCTCGGACGGGCGAGCCGCCGGGAGTGAGGCCTCAGCCAAAGATCTGCCCGAACGCGTCCGACGCCTCACAGCCCGGGATCCAAAAGCCCGCGCAGCCATCGAATCCTTTCTCGACCTGCTCGAGGCAACCGAAAGAGCTGACGACGCCTCCGTCACAGACGCCCCCTATGACCCCGGGCCTCCGCAGGCCGGTCCCTCTTGCTCAGAATCTCCATCCTCCCAGCGCACGTGGCTGCCTATTCTCGGCCGATCCGCCGCCGGGCTGGTGCATTTCTGGCCAGGGCCGGAGGACCGGCTCCCGGACATCACCGAGCTTACCGACCTCATCCGGCGCCACCTGGCCCAGGGCCATCGGCGCCGGCGTTTTGTCCCCGATACGAGTCTCTACCCGGAGAGCGGCGAGCCGCTGCCGGATCAGGCTTGCCTCGTCCAGCTCAGCGAGGCGGCGGAAAACGGCATTTCCGAATTCATCGACGCCCCCGACGTCCTGGCGCAGTACCCGGACGCATTCGCTCTGCGGATCGACGGCGACAGCATGGCCCCGCGCATCGCCGACGGCGACATCGTGGTTTTGAGCCCTACCCGCTCCGCCCGCGAAGGGGAGACCGCCATTGTCAAGCTCAAAGGCCAGATCGGCGTGACGTGCAAGATTGTCCGGCACGGTGACGGGCAGATCCACCTCATCGCCGCCAACGAAGCGTACGAGACAAAATCTCACGATGAAAGCAGTGTCGAATGGGCCCTGGCCGTCCTCTGGCGTATCCGGATCCAGCGGCACACGGCCCCGCCGCCGCCAGCGACGCCAACCTCCCACGACAATTAGCGAGCAATTTCCTTGCGAATCCAGTACACTATAAGAACGTGGATCGATACAATTCCGGGCCTGACTCATCGCCCAGACGTTCGCACAGGTCATTGTTTCTGACATAATGGGCCGACACATTTCATTCGTACATCCATCCGGCCCGAATCAGGTTCCTTGCAGGAGAATCCATTATGGTTTTGTGGATCATTCGCGCCTTGTTTATTGTCATGGTCGCCACCATTGTCATCCTCGGCGGCTTCTTTGACGTCGCCAGTCGCCAGTCGCTCATTATCGGCATCCTCGGCGTTCTGGTAGTGATTGTCCTGGGCCTTACCGTCGACCTGCTCGTGAGAAGGAAAAGCCTGGCGGCATTGGCGGGCATTTTCTTCGGCCTGCTGGCGGGCTCGCTGGTGGGCCTGAGCTTCAACTACATCATCGAGTTCCTCTACCGCGTCCACGAAGTGAGCCCCGATTCGGACCTCTTCAAGGCGAAAGACGGCATCATGCTCATCATCCAGGTGCTGTGCTGTTATCTCGCCATTGCGTTCATCATGCAGACCAAGGATGATTTTCGTTTCATCATCCCCTACGTGGAATTCAGCAAACAGACCCGCGGCGGCCGGCCGATCGTTCTCGACACATCGGTGATCATCGACGGGCGTATCGCGGATATTGCCACCACGGGGATCCTCGACTGCCCGCTCATCATTCCGCGCTTTGTTCTGCACGAGCTGCAGGTTGTGGCGGACTCCGCTGACCGGTCCAAGCGTATGCGCGGCCGACGAGGCCTGGACATCCTCAACAAGCTCCAGTCCAACAAAGACCTGGATCTGAAGATCGAGGACGAGCGCCCCACCCGGGAACGGCAGCAGGAGCCCGTCGACCAGAAGCTCGTCAGCTTCGCGATGACGCGGGGCGCCCGCATCGCCACGAACGACTTCAACCTGAACAAAGTCGCCAGTCTGCGCGGCGCGCAGGTTCTCAACCTGCACGACCTCGCGGGCGCGCTGCGTCCGGTCTTTCTGCCCGGCGATGATATCTGCCTGCGGCTTCTGCGGCCCGGGGATCAGCCCGGCCAGGCCGTCGGGTACCTCGAGGACGGCACCATGGTCGTCGTCGAAG
>JAFGCA010000662.1 GCA_016932895.1 Sedimentisphaerales bacterium
CCGCCGCATCTATCGCAAGGTGATCCAGGCCAGGGCCTTTATGTGTATCGACGCCGAGACCCGGCCCTACCGGGATGCCACGTTGCAGTTGTACCGACAACTGCGCAGCGATCCGGAGTTTCGCGATCATCCGCATCTCGGCGTAGCCCTGCAGGTCTATTTCCGCGATAGCGAGCAGACGCTGGAGGATCTGTTGGCCTGGGCCCGCCGGCAGGGGTTGGCGATATCAATTCGACTCGTAAAGGGTGCTTATTGGGAGAACGAAGTTGAGGAAGCTCAAGCCGCCGGCGTCGAGCCGACTGTCTACACGGTCAAGGCCGAGACCGATGTCGCTTTCGAGCGGACGACGGAGACAGTCCTGCGAAATCATGACGTCTGCCATCTGGCCTGTGCTTCGCACAATGTGCGAAGTGTATGCGCCACGATGGCCATCGCTGAGCAACTCGGTGCGCCGCCGCAGAGCTACGAGTTTCAGGCTCTCTACGGCATGGCCTCCCCCTTTCGCAGGGCCCTGCTGGAAACGGTCGGACGCGTGCGGTTGTACTGTCCCTACGGGCACCTGCTGGAGGGAATGGCCTACCTCGTTCGGCGGCTCCTGGAGAATACGTCGAACGAGTCGGCCCTGCGGCTGACATTTGCCGGCGAGGCCGACAGGGATCGGCTGCTGGATGACCCACAGACGACGCTGGAAAAGATCACCGCCCAAAGCGATTGAAGACAGGGGCCTGTTCTATCACCGTGGAATTGATGGTGTTTTCACGGAGGTCTCCGGCGCGTGGCGTTGCTGCATCCCCCCGAACCGACCACGATTCTCCAATCGCACGGCGGGGAGAATCAACAACGAGGCAAAATAGCCGTTACGACATCAGCGAGGTCCGGCACTACCGATACAGCCGTGTCAAAAACGCAAGGGCGCGTCCGACGGTCTTCCTGTGGCTGCCATTGCCTGCAAAGGCGCGACAAGATGGGACGCACTCCGGCGCCGCACACACGGCCTGGCTGAGGGGAGGCGTGGGACGCCCACAGACTGGATTTCAGGGGGGCACTATGCCCATACAAAACGACGCCCAAGGCCAAAGGGTCTCAACAGAAAGGAGTGTCACCATGTTGAGGAAGCTGCTAACCGTTTGCTGTATGGTCACCACTTGTCTCGTCGCAGTAGGGGTGGCTCAAGATCAAGACAGTCTCTTCGATCCCGATCTGATAATCTGGTGGCAACTCGATGAAACCTCCGGCACTGTAGCGGCCGACTCATCAGGACACCGCACCCACGGTCTTCTCCGCCATGGACCTGCCTGGGTTCCGGGGGTCAAGGACGGCGCCCTGCGACTCGACGGGCGCAACGATTACGTGGCGATCTCCGGTGTCTACTACGGTCTGACCCACAACGCCGATGTGACCGTAGCGGCTTGGATTCGCACTACCAACGGGGACGACCAGGTCATTTTCAGTTTCGATCGCGACGAGTATTGGCGTCTCGAGATTAACGGCTCGGCGGCCGGGGCCGGCCAGATCGGCTGGAGCCTCATGACCGACGCAGGCCAGGCGGATCTCGCCAGTCGGACCCGGGTCGACGACGGGCAGTGGCATCACATCACCGGCCTCTTTGATCGGGGGCAGGTCAGCATCTACATCGACGGGAATCTGGACGCCAGCGTTCGCCGTGGCAACGACTTTGGAACGGGCCGCCCGCGATTTGGCTTCGTGGGCGTCGGCTCAGAAGCCAGCTCGTTTGACGGTGAGAAGACGCCCGAAGCGTACTTCGAGGGCGAGGTGGACGATGTCCGTCTTTACACGCGGGCCCTGTCACCGGCGGAAGTCAAGGAACTCGCCGGCCAGGTATCCAACAACGACGACTGCCGGGACGCCCAGCCAGTGGGCGAGGTGATCGACCTTCCGTTCGACACGACAGAAGCAACTCACGACGGTCCGGGCCTGGCAATCCGCAGTCCGAATCTCTGGTACCGCTACACTGCCGCTTGCACTGGTGTGGCGACGGTCAGCCTCTGTGGCAGCCAGTTCGATACGATCCTGGCCGCTTACGTGGGCGGCGAGTGTGACCCCGATTCCGGGCGACTGATCGACTACAATGATGACGCTTGTGACCTTCAGTCCGAATTGACGTTTGACGTACTTGCCGGTGAGGTGTACCTCATCGAGGTAGGAGGCTACGGCCAGAAAACGGGCCAAGGCGTGCTGACCATCGTCTGCGAAGCGACGTCGCTGCC
Organism: Sedimentisphaerales bacterium; assembly: GCA_016932895.1. The sequence continues at coordinate 2,229 of JAFGCA010000662.1, forward strand.
CGAGTTTGATCTTGGCGATGCCCCCGACAGCGCCGGGGATCAGAAATCACCCATGACAGCGTACAGTTCGGGGCCCCACGGACCGGTTGATGCGCATTTCCCCACCGTCTTCCAGGACCCTGCCGGAAGAGCAGCAGGTCCCCTACACCTGGCGCCGAGCGCTGTGGCCCATCTCGGCGAAGCCGTGACGCTGGAGACCGAGGCCGACACCGGCGGCGATGAGGACGGGCTCAACAATATCGATCCTGCATCCGACAAGGCCGACCAGGATGGGGCTGATGACGGCGTAATCCTGCCCGTTGCCATGCCCCAATGTGGCTGGACCCGTTTCGACTATCTCGTCAATGTGATCGCTCCGGAGACGGACCTCTGGGTCAATGTCTGGTGTGACTTCAACCGCGACGGAGATTGGGACGACGACGCCATCACCGACCCTGCGATGGTCTGCGGCGATCGGTCTGTTTCTGAGTGGGCGGTGCAGAACCAACTGCTATTCGGCCTGTCGGCCGGGCTGCACCAGATCACGACTCCGGCCTTCATGGCCTGGCACCCGGACAAGGGCCCGGAGAAGATCTGGATGCGAATCACACTCTCCGAGCGACCCTGGAAAGGCGGTGAGAATCCCGGCGTCCTGGGCAACGGGGGATCCGGACCCACCGACGGATATGAAATTGGAGAGACCGAAGACTACTTCTTCGTCCCCGAGTCGGCCTGTGCCTTCTGCCAGGACCTCAATGGCGACGGCAAGCTGGCGTTCGACGATCTGATTCAACTGATGCACACCTGGCTCGATTGCTGCCTTGACTGAGTCTTCGAGCCCTATGGGGTCACCGAACGGCCGGGGCGGTGCCGTCCTTGGCTATCGCCCGGCATTGACGCCAGACTTGCAGTTTCACGTAGCTTCCCGTGAACCGCTCGGGAAAACGCCTCGGCACCTCCGACCAGAGGTAACGTGATCGAAGTCGCGTCCAGATCTACGGTCAATTCGGTGCCCGGCGTGGGCCAGAGCGTAAAATCCCTGTCACTCGAGAAGATCATCAGGCCAATCCGTTGACTCCTGGCAATGACCTGATCGTCGGGTTGCAGATCGAAGGTCATCTCGTAGAACCGCCCTGGAACAAGTGGTTCACTCTCGGTGAGAGACCGGTGGTTCTGCGGATCGGCCCAGCCACGCGTGATGATGTTGTCCGTGATCTTCGCGCGCCTGCCTTCGGTCCACGGCAAAGAAACCAGCCAGACCGACAAGTTGACGGCAGGTTTGCTGCTTGCCAGTCTGATCGTGATGCGAGGCGTACCGGACAAATGAACCGCTTCCGTAAGTTTGGGCGTGACATAGATCAGGCGATGCTTTGTCCATTCCGCCTGCGCCAGCACGGCCCCACTAAAAGAAAAGTTGTCGACCAGTGTTTCCGTGCCTTGCCCGGGTGGCATTGCAGTGGCCAGTTGGCCCCGCTCGGGGGCGCCTGCGACGAGATGGAATCTGACCGGCGCCGCCGCAGGGTTGGGGTAGTCTTCGTAGGAAGTCGGCTTGGATTGGTCATCCTTCTCCCGCACAATCCAGGCGCGCGGTCCGTGTTCGACGCCGTTCTCGACGCCGTGCAGATAGCGGGCAAACCAGCGGTTCATCATCTCCGCCGGCGGTTGTCCCCCGTGCCCTCCCTGGTGGTAGTACACGTGCGTGGTCACGCCTTTGGCTTTGAGGGCTTGATAGATGCGATTGCTGTGCTCGGGGACGACATTCCAATCGTTGAACGCGTGCGCCATCAGGACCGCCGCTTTCAAGGGAGCGAGGTCGCGCAGGTAATCCCGCTTCGCCCAGAACTCATTGTAATCGCCGGTCACACGGTCGAAACCGTCGGCCATCTCCTTATCCCGGACGTGGCGGTTGCCGTACTCGCGTTGTTCCGGATCCCCGCTGTTGACGTAGTCGAACATGTAGTCGATGTCCTCGCCCAGATAGCCGCCTGGATGTCGGATCAGACCGTTGGATCGGTAATAGTGATAAGGCGACGTGTTCGGCGCGATGGGGATGATCACTTCCAGGCCATCCACTCCCGTCGTGGCGGCAGCCAGCGCGAGAGTCCCGGGATGTGACGTTCCGGTCATGCCCACCTTGCCGGTCGACCAGTAGGCGACCGCCGGGTCGTCGCCGTCCGGTGACGTGTATCCCGGGGCGCGACCGTTGAGCCAGTCGATGACGGCTTTGGGGGCAAGCGACTCATTGTCATCGCCGATGGTCGGGCAGCCCTGCGAAAAACCGGTTCCGGGCGACGACGAATGAACGACGGCGTAGCCATGAGGCACCCAATCGTTGACGTGCGTTTTGGAGATGATCGGACGCGTGTCTCTGCGTTCGATCGCGGGGGCGTGCTTCCGCTCTGGAGGCGTCGCGCCCAGTTCGTGCCGTACGTCCCAGAAGAACTCTCTTGACGTCGACATCGTACCGCCAAAGTACGGACTGGAAATGTAGATCACCGGGAGCTTGAGGCCCTGGCTGTCGGTCTGCCGGGGCCGCGTGACGTCCACATGCATCCGATCCGGCTTGCCGTCTCCGTCACTGTCGAATTCCGTCTCGACCCAGAGGTCGTGGCGGATCCAAAGATCCGGATCCTTGAATTCAGGAATCACCTGCGTTTGGCCGTCGACGACGATGGGAACCGTCAGTTCGTCAGCACGCGATGCTGCGTGATTGCAGACCAGTGCCAGCGTAGCGACAAAGGCATGTAGCGATTGATAGCGGCGAATGTGATTCAGCATTGGTATGACGCCTCCGTTACCATTTTCATTCTCCATGGATGATGAGCTCATCGCCCAGCACGCCCTTCATGACCGTTTCTCCGGCGACAAAGATATCCCCTCTCTCGAAGGAATACCGCTCCAGGACCAGTTTCTGCCAACCCTGGCAGGAAAGGGCCGAGATCGCATCCTGTGGCCCCGTTGAAAATCCAGCCCTTCAGATCCATCAACCTGCTTGACCGTACAGCACGATTGAATTGACATCTTGGTACATTCGGTCAGTCGTTGTCAATTCAAATCCAAACGCCGAAGACGGCATGCCGTGGCAGACTCGCCGTCCCAACGCCTGCTGCTCTTCTGCACCCAGTATCTATATGAGCTTTGAAACGTAACGGAGAATGCTGGTATAATGAAGACATACGGCGTGTAGGAGAAATTGTCGCAACGGCCAACGGCCGGCCAGGATCGCAAATGTCTGACTACGTGGAATGGAGGAGATGCTATGAAGATCCTTGTATACAGGGGTGGTTTTGCTGTTTGCTGTTTCCTCGTACTGCTCGTCGGCGCCGCCGACCTGAACGCACAGAACCGGCAGCAAGTCTGGGCTGATGAATTCAACGAAACAACCATCGACCGTTCCACCTGGAGTTTTGACTCGGGGCCGGCCAATGACTGTGTCCACTATTTCACGGACCGCCTCGAAAACGCCAGAATCGAGGACGGCAAGTTACATATCGTTGCACGTGAAGAGTCCTATCATGGATACAATTACACCGCGGCACTCCTCAAGACGAGTCGTTCTGTGTACTGGCGCTATGGCCGAATCGAGGCTCGGATAAAACTCCCGGCAACCAACGGACTCGTCCCTGCGTTCTGGATGATGCCGGAAGATGATCTCTATGGCTGGTGGCCATTGAGCGGAGAAATCGATGTGATGGAACACCCGACCAACCAGGTCGACAAGATCTTCGGCACGGTGCATACGGGAGCCTATAACTCGTTTACGGGTTCGGCGCCGCAAGGCGGCAGCGTCCGAATCCCGGATGCGGAAACGGCATTCCACGTGTATGCCGTCGAATGGACGCCCGAGGAAATCGAGTTCTACGTTGACGAGCAGCGGTATTTTACCTTCGCGAACAGCCACACCGGATTTGATGTATGGCCCTTCGATCAACCCTTTTATGTCATTCTCAGCATGGGGGTCGGTGGAGGCTGGGTGGGCAGTCCCGACGCAACGAGCGTTTTTCCGGCCGTTATGGAAGTCGATTATGTCCGCGTCTATCAGGATGTGAACGACGCGATCATTTGCGGAGCCGATTTCCTTCCGTGCTACAGCGAAGCCGTTCCCTACTCTGTCCCCCATATCGATCGTGCACGTGTTACCTGGAGTGTCCCCGGAGATGCCCAAATTGCATCCGGCCAGGGCACAGACCGCATTACTGTTGACTGGGGGATTCTCGGAGGGGATGTTACCGCCCATATTGTCACGCGCAGCGGATCGTACACGATTGACCTTCCGGTTACCGTGTC
>JAFGCA010000663.1 GCA_016932895.1 Sedimentisphaerales bacterium
CTGCCAACCGCCGGCCTGGCCGGCTCGGTCGCACAGGTCCAGCGGATCGAGCGGCGTTTGATGGAGCGTTTCCCCGACGAGATCGACACGATCGTCTCGAAAACCGGCCGTGCCGAGATATCCGAGGACCCGATGGGCCCCGAGCAAAGCGACCTGATCATCATGCTCAAACCGGCGCGACAGTGGGCCGCCGCGGCCTCGAAACAACAACTGATCGAGATGATTGAGGAGGAGCTCAAGGCCTTTCCCGGCATCCGCCCGGCCTTCTCGCAGCCGATTGCCCTGCGGGTCAACGAGTTGATCAGCGGCATCAAATCCGACGTCGCCATCAAAATCTTCGGCGACGACATCGACGTCCTGATTGAGACGGCCGAAGAGATCGCTCCGATCCTCGGCGGCATCGACGGGGCCCAGGACGTGGCCATCGAGCAGGTCTCCGGATTCTCTCAGTACAACGTGGAGCTGGACCGCCGGGCCATGGCGCGTCACGGGATCGACGCCGAGAGCGTCAACGAACTGCTCGCCGCAGCCGTCGGCGGCAAGACCATCTCCACGCTTTACGAGAACCTGATTCCCGCCGACATCGTGGTCCGCCTCCCTGAAGAGGCCCGCAGCAGTGGGCCCGATCTGGCGAGGCTCCTGCTAGCCGGCCCCCAGGGATACAGCGTGCCGCTGGGCCAAATCGCGCGCGTGCGCCAGGTGGACACGCCGGCCCAGATCAACCGCGAGGACTCGCGCCGGCGTCTGCTGGTCGAGTGCAACGTGCGCGGGCGTGACATGGGCGGCTTCGTGGCCGAGGCGCAAGAACGTCTCGCGGCGATCGAAGCCCGGCTGCCGGCGGGCTATCGCTTCGTCTGGGGAGGCCAGTTCGAGAACCAGCAGCGGGCCATGCGACGACTCACGATCGTCGTGCCCGTGGCGATGCTGCTGATCTTCGTCCTTCTGCTCAGCGCCCTGGGCTCTTTCAAAAGTGCGGCCCTGATCATGCTGAACCTGCCGTTCGCCGTGGTCGGCGGCGTGGCGGCCATGCACTTGCTCGGGATCAACCTCAGCGTCGCTGCGGCCATCGGATTCATCGCCGTGTTAGGCGTGGCCGTGGAGGACGCCCTGGTCCTGGTCAGCTTCTGCGATCAACTGCGAGCCCGGGGGATGGCGACGCTGGAGGCCGTCTTTGAGGCGTGCCGCCTGCGGGTACGCCCGCTGGTAATGACCACCGCCACCACCCTGCTGGGCCTGTTGCCCATGCTCTACGCCACCGGCGCCGGCTCGGAGATCCAGAAACCGCTGGTGGCCGTCATCTTTGGCGGCATGATCAGCTCCCTGCTGCTGGAGCTGCTCGTCCTGCCCGTACTCTACGTCCTGGCCCACGACAGACAAGCATGAAGCCCCGTCGATCCCGTCGGTGAGAGTTAGGCCTTGAAGTCCTCCTTGTGGAGTCCGTGCTTTCTCATTTTGTCGAAAAGCGAGCGGGGTTGCATGCCGGCGCGTTGGGCCGTTTCTCCGATGTGCCCGTGGGTGGCTTTCAGAAGAGTCTTAAGGTACTCTTTTTCCAGGCGGCCCACCAGCGTTTGTCTCACCTGACGCCAGGGCTTCTCGAAGAGAGATTTCACGTCGTCGACCTTCACGGGGGCGACAGACACGTCGGACCTTTCACGAGACGAGCCTGATCCCCGGTCTGCAATGGACTCGGGCAAGTCATCGAGTGTGATTTCTTCCCGATTGCACAAGAGCATGGCTCGCTCCACCACATTGATGAGTTCGCGGATATTGCCCGGCCACGAGTATCGGCACAGGGCCGCCATGGTCTCTGGTGTGACCGTGTACTGGCCTGTGCCGATGCGCGGACGGAGAAAGGCCACGTGACTTTCGACGAGGGTCGGGATATCCTCGCGGCGCTCGCGCAACGGCGGAATCGTCAGACTGACAACACTCAGTCGGTAGTACAGGTCCTGACGAAAACGCTTGAGCTGGATCTCCTCGTCGAGATTACGATTGGTCGAAGCCATGATGCGCACATCAATCCGGATGGCCTTCTCGGCGCCGACGGGCTGGATCTCGTATTCCTGCAGGACGCGAAGCAGCTTGACCTGGAGGTGGAAGGGCATCTCACTGATCTCGTCGAGGAAGATGGTGCCACGGTGAGCCAGTTCAAAACATCCCCGCCGGCTACGCGTGGCGCCGGTAAAAGCGCCTTGTTCATGCCCGAACAGTTCGCTCTCCAACAGGGACTCGGGCAGAGCGCCGCAGTTGACCGCGACGAAAGGTCCGGCTGACCTTGGGCTTTCGGCGTGAATAGCACGCGCCAGACGCTCCTTGCCCACACCGGTTTCTCCCTGGACCAGGAGCGGGGCGTCGCTGTCAACCACCCGGTAGACAACACTCATGAAAGCACGCATGGCCGTGCTGTGGGAAACGAAGTCGGTTAGACGGGCCTGTGCGGTGGGCCGTTGCTGGGCGTAATCTCTGACCCCGCGACGTCGTATCCGATCCAAAATCGTCCTGATCGCGTCGCCGAGTGCCTGCGCTGCAAGGGTGGAGTTGAGCACGGCTTCGCACCCTGCCGCCAGGAGCCGGGTGCGGTCTTTTGCATCCTCTCGCTCCGACAACACGACCACCGCCGGCGAATCGGGTAGCTGGCGAAGTACCTCGACACTCCTGGCGACCGGCCGCGGCAGTAGAGCCCGGTCGATGAAGATGCAATCGACGTTGGAATTGGCCAGCCGGGGCCACACCTCATTGCCACTTCCGGCAACCTCGACAATCACGTCGCTCAACTCCAGCAGCTTCTGGAGGTTGCGTCGCAAGGCGGAGCCGGCCACAACCAGGAGGACGCGAAAGAGCATAGGAACAAAAAACTCCGAACCATAAATTCCAGAGCACACAACTCATATATATCGGTGGCGCTACATCCGAACCATTATGACTTGTTCTCTTGGGCCGTCAAGTGCCAAAACGTAACTCTTCGTGAATAAAACAGTTATGCTGCCGCGGGTCCATGCCTGCTTTCTGGCATGACTTTTGCATCTCCTGTAAGCGGCGTTTGCGATTTCTTGTTGTCGGCAACGCCAGCACAACCAAAATCGAAAGGTGATTACGATGGAAAAGAAGAAGTCTCGTCCGGACAAAGCGCCCCAACCAACGCCTCAGGACAAGCCTGGATCACACCAGGGCCGCAGGGGCAGCCAGTCGCCCAGGCAAGAGAAGCCGACGAGAGGCGCGCAAGAGCGACCCTGTTACTGATGGGATGGCGAGAGCGACGGTGATGCGCAGATACGCAGTAGCTGGTGGAGGCCGGTTAGCGTACGTGCACGCAGGCATGGAGGAAGGACGGGGAGAGGGGAACAGAATGCCTGCCGAGGAGACTGCGGCTGGGATTGCGCAAACCAGCCGCAGCCTCCTTGTCGAATCGTAGTGGGATAAGACAGTGGTTGCCGGCAGGCGTGTGTCAGGCGACCCGCAGGTCAGCGGGCCGAGCGGTATATGAAAGGTGGTTCCCGTTATGAAACGGCTAACACAATCTGGTAATTCAGGCTATGACGATGCCGAGAAGTCACAGCAGTACTGGGATGACGACTGGGAGGAAGAGGGATCATGTCACGCAAAAGGAACCGACCACCGCAAATCAAAATCAAGGGCGGCGGCAAGAAAGAAGACAAACAGACCCATGCAAGACTACCCAGAAGGTGAATTCGACGGGAACTGATTCCGCCGGAGACGTGTTCCAGGGTGGCTTGCCCAGAGGAAAGACAGAAAAGGATGCACACATGAACAACATAACGAAGAAGCCTAGTGTGGTCTCGCTGGCAATTCTGATAGCCGTTGCCGTCATGGTATCGACGGCTGGCTGTGAGAAAAAGAGCACCGCATCGAAAGAGACACAGAGGTCGCGGACTACTCAGAAGCAGTTGGAGAAGAGTGTCACGGACGACATGTAGGAGATGTCCCCGGCGGGGTCGCGATACACGTTCTTACTATGTCACGCCATCTCCAGGCCTGCTGCAAGCTATTACAGCGACGATGAGATCGAAAACGCATGCATGTGTCGCAGCCTTGCGCCTGAGACGGACAGTAAAGGGAGGGTTTGTCACCCGGGCGGGATGCGCGCGTGACAAACCCTTCGATTCCTCGGACTGTCGTTTCGGCAGCAGAGGGCCAACGTGATGTAAGGAGGCACTCGATGCGTCTTCTCCAGAAGCAAAAGGGGCGGACCACAGATCGTTTTCAATTCGCCGAGGGTCCCGTCTACCTAGGCCGAAGTCCCGATTGTCAAGTTCTCCTCGCGGACAAGGCCGTGTCACGGGAGCATGCCGTGCTGTTCACAACCGATGACGGACGCTGGATGGTGGAGGATCTTCGCTCGGCCAACGGAACGTACGTCAACGGACGGACCATCCGGCGTGGTGTTGTCAGGGCCGGGGACCGCATTCGCATCGGGAGTTGCACCCTCGAAGTCGATCTCTCCGCGAAGGATGGGGACCTGAGCTCGAACGCCCTGGAAGATACTCTTGTCGGCGAATTGCAGGGGCCGAGAGTGATCGTCAGAAGGCTGGAATTTGATCACGCTCCGTCTGTGAAAATGCCGGCCCACAGGATAGACGATTTCCGGCAGGCCGCCGGCGCCCTTGGGAAGGCGCACGGCTCTGCTGATATGCTCCAGGCGGTTGTGGCGTTGCTGGTGAAACAGTTCGCGGCCGATCGTGCCTGGTGCGGTCTGCGCTACGAACCTGCCGGACCATTGGCGGCCCATGGCGGAAGGACGCGCGCCGGGGAGACGTTCGATTTGCTCGCTACGGCGCTGAAGGACAAGGTCTGGCAGGTGCTCGAGGATCGGGAGTTTCTCCTTCTCACGAAGACGCGGGAGGCCAAAGGCTCCCAAGGTTCCCCTTCGCGCATGATAGCGCCGCTACCGGGCACAGTGGGGAATTTCGGAGTCCTCTACGTTGACAATCGCTCTCTTGGGGGGCCCTACCGGATGAGCGACCTGGATTACCTGATGTGGCTGTCAATTCACGTGACGGCAGTAATCGAGAATTACTGAACGGTCTGTGCGTATTCTCATGGGGCAGGGCATAGATAGACGTGGCTCGCGGCACGCCAAGGGGAACGGATATGGTGGACATGTTGAACATGCAGTTGGACGGCGGCACTGCCCTGCTGGAGCCGGTCGTATTGCCGGAAGCCCAGCGTGGGGAAAAGGTTCTGGCCATACGCCGGCAGCTTGCGCAGGGCATATACGACATCGAGGGACGGCTGGAGCGCGTGCTGGACCGGTTGCTCTCCGACATCGCCGAGCGAATGGCACGGGACGGTGACAGGGCCGCAATGAGCCAGACGAGAGCGGAAAAACCAGGATAGCTTCGATGGGTAGCCTTGGGCGCCGGATGCAAACCCAAGGCAGGTACGCAGTGTTTGAGCAGCGATGCAAATCAGGGCAGGCAGGTATGCCTCTCTGGACAACACAAGGAGAGTACATGGCAGCGAACAGCAAAATGACGGGAAAGGCAAACATGCGGGCAATGGACAATGAGCATCGAACCGCAGGCGTAAATGTGGTTTCCTTGCACGCGGCCCGTGCCGGGAAAAGGAGAGAAGGATCACCGGGCGTCAAGGCGGTTTCGCCCCGGACACCGACCCGCGAGCAGATTGCCGAGCGAGCCGAGGCGATCTGGAGGCAGCGCGGATGCGTCCCTGGCGAGGATGAACAGAACTGGTACGAGGCCGAAGCGCAACTGCGACGCGAATTGACCGCGAGTCCGTTGGCGCATTGATCGACTGGAAAGCCCGGATGACTACTCTCGGCAGGAGAAATGTTCCTCCGTTCGTGAGGGCATGCCCCGTTGGCCAATCCGGGCGACGCTATGGAGAAAGAAACAGGAAAACACGCTCATGGAGAATCACCGCAAGAGTCTTGTCAAACGGGCCCGGACGCACGGTTTTCGCGTCCGTCAGCGTACGCGGAGCGGCCGGGAGATTCATTCGCGCCGACGCCGGGTGCGCCGAAGCTGCAACATCGCGCAGAGTCTCAAGTAAGCCATCGTCCGGGCCGGGTCGTCGAACGACCCTGGCCCGGGTCCAAGGACTATTGACCGTCGACGGGCGCATCGAGGCGGAACAACGCGGTTCGGCGTTCGAGAATTCGCCCGGCCAGATCCGCGATAGTGACATCGACGTAGCAAATACCCGGTGCGGCGTTCGCCGAATCCCAATCGGATGAGAAGGAGGCGGCGCCCGTCAGCGCGTCGAGGCTCTCTAAGAGCAGGCCAGCGAGTTTCTCGTCCGTTCCGTAGCGTCTCACGACCGCATTGACCACAGCGTCGGCCGGATCGCCCGTGCTTTCAACCTTCAGGCCAACCGTGACGGTCTGACCAACCTCATAGATTGCCTTGTCCGTCCACAGGGCGCGGACCTGGACGGGCGAAGCCACCGTCTCCAGCGCGAACGTGAATTGCCGCCAGAAACGCGCTTCCGTGGTCGTGCGGTTGTAGAAAAAGGGATAGACTCGCAATCGCAGTGTGGATGAGCCGTCGCCGTTGGGAACGACGTTCCAGTCGTAGGTCTTCGTGGGGAACCAGCCGGCGAAGGTGGGCACGGCTTCCGTGGCGATGTAGCCTTCCAGATCGGGCACACAGTTGGCCAGCGGCAAAACGAGCCCGTCGGTCGTCTGCAAATCGCCCCGTTCCACGAGGCGCACGTCCTGGACGAGGATCCCGGGCTCCAGATGCCTCGTGACAGCACAATACGGGACCGCGGGCCGGCCCTGCTCGAAGATGAGGTCGCCTTCGGGAATCGTCACGTGGTCGAGCTCCCCGACGGGTTCGACCCGATAGTCCGGGATGCTCAGCTCGATGGGCGAGATATCGTCGGCCTGCGTCAGCGCCACGTCCGCATGTGCCGACGGCGCCGGCGCTTCGGGCTCGGCCGCGGCGCTCATCATCGCACCGCCTCCCCCCAGAGCGCCGAATTTCGGATCGCCGTAGAGATTGTACTCGGTGACCCAGAAGCGCCACCAGTTGCTGTCGCCGACCTTGTCCCGTTTGTAGGCGGCCAGCGCCTCTCCGATGGTTTCATCGGGTCCCCAGTTTCGTAGCAGGGCCGGGCCCGAGGCGTCGTTCTCGGTTCCAGGAGACACTTCGGTCGAGCCGATGTACACGACGGCGCCGCTGTTGAAGAACGCCTCGGCAAAGCCGTCGTCCCCGTCGGCGTGGTCGTCCCGTGCCCCGCTGGAATCGTACCACCACCAATCGCC